>NZ_JACJPL010000015.1:0-300000 GCF_014696065.1 Leptolyngbya sp. FACHB-261
GCAGGCGTTGGAGCTGAGACAACGCTTGCTTGGGCAGGACCATCCCGATGTTGCCACTAGCCTCAATAATCTGGCTTTACTTTACGATTCACAGGGCCGCTACAGTGAGGCTGAGCCTTTGTATCTGCAGGCCTTGGAGCTCAGACAACGCTTGCTCGGGCAGGACCATCCCGATGTTGCCACTAGCCTCAATAATCTGGCTGTACTTTACGTCTCACAGGGCCGCTACTCCGAGGCAGAGCCTTTGTTAGTGCAGGCCTTGGAGCTGTATCAACGCTTGCTAGGGCAGGAACATCCCAATGTTGCCACTAGCCTCAATAATCTAGGCGCTTTTTATGTCGAGCGAAAGCGTTTCAATGATGCTGGACCCTTGTTGGTCAAAGCTCTAGAAATGCGTGAGCGGCTTCTGGGAGCAGAACACCCTGACACAGTTAGAACTCGTCAATGGCTTGAGAGACTTCAGGCTGAGATGGATTCAGAGGAGCACTCATGAGTGAAAACGACACGCTATTTTGAAGAGCAAGTATTGCCGAGACGTCCCTATGTTCGCCGAGACGTCCCTATGTTCAGCGAGAATGGTGTGAACGAGCACTGCAAGAACCTTACCGCCGAGCAATTCAAGCAGATGGTCGGATCAGGCATTGGATCTACATTGCCGAGTTGGGAAAGTATTTGCGAGTCGTCACACTAGAAGACGGAGAAACCGTTCACAACGCTTTCGCTGACCGTAGCTTTAAGGAGAACCAGCCATGAAATTTCATTACTACCCCGAAACAGATTCTCTTTACATCAGCCTGAGCGAAAAACTCAGTACCGAATCCCAGGAAGTATCTTCAGGTGTTGTCTTAGATTTCGACAGCGACGGTCGCTTAGTCGGCATTGACATTGATCGGGCTAGCCAAACGGTTGATCTCTCCCGTTTGGAAGCAGAAGCATTGCCCCTTCTGTCCGTTTCTCTAGCCAACACCTCCTCACCATAAGCACCAACACTGAAAGTCCTCATCAAAGTGACCTACCACTCAGAAGTGGATATCCTGCATATTGTTATTGACGTTGGTCTAGAGATCCTGAATGCCTCCAAGTTAGCCACGACAACATCTGCTCACTGTCAGACCCTTCAGATCTGCAACCTCAACTAAAAACTTCCAGAGCCTACTTGCAAACCTGGCTCGACTAATGTAATTTCAATTTCAGTTCAGTTGATGAACGCTACCTAGGAACTGTTGTCTCCAGCCCTAGATAGCTGACCCCCAAACTTGCTTAAGGTTTGGAGGCTGAGGAGAGTGTATCACTTGTGATTCACCCACTAAGGCAGGCGCAGGTACGCTGAACCATTCGCTCTGTGGCTGGTCTTCATCTGAATCGCTAGGGGTAATTCATTAGACGAATTGCCCCTCTCCTTCCCATACAAGTTTTTGGAGCCATTCGCCATGCGTCTAACGCAGGTTTTGCAGCCGCAACTTTGCCTAACCCTCAACAAAATCGCCCAGTATTTAGGCATCCCCGAATCAACAATTTGCCGCGTCGAACATTGGCCCCATCAACTCTTTGTGCATCGCAGCGACCGAGGCGGACAATTCGTCAGCTACCGTGCCTTCGCCGAATGGATCGAAGCCTGCGCCAAAAGCATCCAAGCTTGCGCCAACCTACACGTCCTCGACTGGCTAGGACAAATCATCAAACACGAATGCCAGCGCTTCCGCTACCCAGAACCCATCATCAACTACTGGCGACAACTCTGGCTCCAACGACAACGAGAACTGCGCACCCCTCCCTCAACACCGATGCAGAGAGAGGGGAGCTAGATTGACTGCCTGCGTCGTCCCTCTTTTCTTACAAAATGAACCAGCAGGCTAAGTCCTAACCGGCACCGACGTCTGAGCAGCCCATTGCGTCTTAGCTGGCTCAGTCTGCACCAACAACCGTCCCCGCGAGAACACATGCGTTGCCACCGGCTGACGGCGAATCGCATCGAACGGCTCAGTCGCATCCAGAACCACTAGATTTGCAGGCTTACCCACAGCAATGCCGTAGCTGTCGCCCAGATTCAACGTCCTGGCTCCATTGGTCGTCACCATATCGAAGCAAGCATCGATTTCACTGCGCCCCGTCATCTGGCAGACATGCACCGCCATATGCGCGCAATTGATCATGTTGCCCGTGCCCAGCGAGTACCAGGGGTCCATCACGCAATCGTGCCCGAGGCTAACATTCAGCCCCGCCGCATTCAGCTCCTTCACCCGCGTCACCCCACGACGCTTGGGATAAGTATCCGTGCGACCCTGAAGCGTAATGTTAATCAGCGGGTTGGCAATAAAGTTGATGCCGCTCTTTTGCAAAAAGCCCATCAGCTTGAACGCATAAGCATTGTTATAGGAATGGAAAGCCGTAGTATGGCTAGCCGTGACCCGCGACCCCATCCCCGTGCGAATCGCGCAAGCCGAAACCACCTCCAAAAAACGCGACTGCTCATCATCAATCTCATCGCAGTGGATATCGATCAGCCGGTCATACTGCTGCGCCAACTCAAAAATGCGATGCACCGAGCGCACCCCATCCTCACGCGTCAACTCATAGTGAGGAATGCCACCCACCACATCCGCGCCCAGTTTCAGCGACTCTTCCATCAGAGCTTCATTCTGCGGCGCACCATAAAGCCCATCCTGCGGAAACGCCACAACCTGAAGCGTGATCCAGTCTTTAACTTCCTCGCGCAACTCTAACAGTGCTTGCAGTGCAATCAGCTTCGGCTCACTAACATCCGCATGGGAGCGCACAAACAGAACCCCCTGCGCCGCCTGCTGCTTCAGCACTTCTCGGGCCCTGTCTTTCACATCCTTGAGACTGAGAGTCTGCTTATACTCGCCCCAAATCTGAATGCCTTCAAACAAAACCCCACTCTGGTTCCAGCGAGGCTGACCCGCCGTAAAGGCAGAATCCAGGTGAATATGCGATTCTACAAAAGGCGCAGTGACCAATTTGCCCTGCACATCGAACTCTTGAGTCGCAGAACCTTCAATCGCCGGTTCGATACAGACAATTTGCCCCTGACTCAGCGCAATATCTAACAGAGCAGACGTATCTTTCAGCGCGCAACGCCGCAATAAGACATCGTACACAGACAGCTATCTCCAACTGGGGTGCCGGTTCCTTAAGTCTCACAGATAGTTCTACAGATCTGTGCTGCTGCAGACTTTACCGAGCAAAACCCCTTGTCTGAATGACCAATATATGCACTCAGATGTGGATTTAGAACCCGCATCTGAGCACATTGATTCAGTGCTTTACATTTTCTTAATTTTTGTAAGCGGCAGCCACGAGGGGGCGTTGAGAAGCAATATATTACTTTTGTTAATGGTCTCGATTAAAAGGCATCATGCCAAGTAATGTTGTCAAGGCGTCCGCATTGCCCTATTGTTTAGTTTAGAGACCCCGGCTCTTTCGACTTTAATCGTAGAGTTGGAAAGGATTAAAGTAGGGGATTGGTAAGCTTTTTTGCCAAGTTTTTCTCAATAAAGCTACAGGCTCTATTGTGTCACTAGTGTGACGTTTTATTGTGACGCTTTCAAGCCGTTTGGAGGTTCAGGATGGCAGTTGCTGTTGGAATGATTGAAACGAAAGGTTTCCCCTGTGTGGTGGAAGCTGCAGACGCAATGGTCAAAGCAGCTCGTGTCACATTGGTCGGATACGAAAAAATTGGTAGCGGACGAGTCACTGTGATCGTGCGCGGCGATGTCTCTGAAGTACAGGCATCCGTAGCTGCAGGTGTGGAATCGGTCAAACGTGTGTTTGGCGGCGAAGTTCTCTCAACCCACATCATTGCTCGTCCTCACGAAAACCTCGAGTTTGTTCTGCCCATTCGCTACAACGAAGAAGTTGAACAATTCCGAATGTAGGAGGGTTTATACTCTTCTCGCAGTTTACTTCCAGAAATCAGTTAACGCGTTTATTTAGGAGCAAAAAAAATGGCAATTGCAGTTGGTATGGTCGAAACTCTCGGTTTCCCCTGTGTGGTAGAAGCCGCAGACGCGATGGTTAAGGCAGCTCGTGTAACCCTAGTGGGCTACGAGAAGATTGGCAGCGGTCGCGTAACTGTAATCGTGCGGGGTGACGTGTCCGAAGTGCAAGCTTCCGTTGCCGCTGGTATTGAGTCTGTGAAGCGCGTGAACGGTGGTCAAATGCTATCGCACCACATCATCGCTCGTCCCCACGAGAACCTCGAGTACGTGCTGCCCATCCGCTACACCGACGACGTTGCTCAGTTCCGTGAAGGCAGTGGCCCCATGACCCGCGCCAGCTATACCAGACCATAGGACTCCCTAGGACCTAATGCAAATTGCTAGGGTTTGTGGCACGGTTGTCAGTACCCAGAAAGAACCCAGCCTTAGAGGAGTCAAACTACTTCTGCTGCAATTCATTGATGAAGAAGGGCAACCTTTGCCAGGGTATGAAGTTGCAGCAGATAACGTTGGAGCAGGCTTTGATGAATGGGTATTGGTCACTCGTGGCAGCGCTGCTCGTCAGACTTCTGAGGGGACACCACGTCCCCTAGATGCTGCCGTAGTCGGCATTATTGACACGGTAAATATTGAGAATCGCCTTCTCTACAGCAAGCGGGACGAGTATCGCTAGCTCTGAGCTGAGTTGGCTCAGATATAAGCACCTAATCCGCCTTTTTTGCTCCAACTTTGACTGTTTGCATTACGTTTTCAGCGACGAGGAAGTTTGTTTATGGTAGGCCGTGCCACTGCTGCCACTGCTGCCCCCCCGACCCCCTGGTCGAAGACTTTGGCAGAGCCCCAAATTGATAGCAGTGCTTATATTCACCCGTTCTCAAACATCATTGGCGATGTGCATATCGGCCCAGATGTTTTAGTCGCACCGGGGACTTCAATTCGAGCCGATGAAGGCAGCCCTTTCTACATTGGTGAGGGCACAAACTTACAAGATGGCTGCGTGATTCATGGCCTAGAGCAAGGCCGAGTCGTCGGGGACGATCAGAAGCAGTATTCCGTTTGGGTTGGCCAAGATGCTTCGATTGCCCACATGGCTCTGATTCATGGTCCAGCCTATGTAGGTGACCACTGTTTTATTGGCTTCCGGTCCACTATTTTCAATGCGCGTGTTGGTAAAGGCTGCGTCGTAATGATGCATGCCCTGATCCAGGATGTAGAAATTCCACCTGGAAAATACATTGCCTCTGGCTCAATTATCACTACGCAGCAACAGGCCGATCGGCTGCCCGATGCGCAAGAGGAAGATACACACTTCAGCAAGCACGTCTCGGGTATCAACGATGCTCTGCGCATGGGTTATCGCTGCGCCGAGAACATTGCCTGCATCGCGCCAATTCGTGATGAGATCGAACCTCCTAGCAGCAATACTCCTAGCACTAGCAGCAATAACAGCATGGGCAATTACTCTTCGAACACTGGCTTAGGTGAAGGAATCGTTGAGCAGGTGCGTTCACTGCTCAGTCAGGGCTATCGCATTGGCACCGAACATGCCGACGCTCGCCGTTTTCAAACCAGTTCCTGGCAGAGCTGCACACCTGTTCAGTCCACCCGGGAGTCGGAGGTGCTGTCAGAGTTGCAGGCTTGCCTGAACGAGCACAGCGGTGAGTACGTACGTTTGATTGGCATTGACTCCAAAGCCAAGCGTCGCGTCCTGGAGCAAATCATCCAGAAGCCTAATGGTCCAGTCAGCAAGATTGCAGTCACGAAGGTTGGCAATCAGTCTTCTGGTAATCAGTCTGCGGGTTACTCCTCTAGCAATGGCAGCTCTAGTAGCTCCAGCAATGGCCACCGCGGTGGTCTAAGCGGTGAAGTGGTGGACAAGGTGCGTTCGCTGCTCGGTCAGGGCTATCGCGTTGGCGCTGAGGTGGCTGATGTCCGTCGCTTCCGCAGCAGCTCTTGGACCAGTGTGTCTATTCAAGGCAGCCGAGAGTCCGAAGTGCTATCTGCCCTCGAAGCCTGCTTGGGTGAGCATGCTGGGGAGTACGTGCGGATAATCGGCATCGACCCCAAAGCCAAGCGTCGCGTGCTTGAGCAAATCATTCAGCACCCTGGTTCTCCAGCGACCCAAGCTTCGAGTTCCCCTAGCTCAAGCCAAGGGACACCCAGCCCAGCCAGCAGTTCCTACTCGTCCAGCAGCTCCTACTCGTCCAGCAGTTCCTACTCCGCCCCCGCCCGCACCAGCTTGAGCGGTGAAGTGGTGGACAAGGTGCGTTCGCTGCTCGGTCAGGGCTATCGCGTTGGCGCTGAGGTGGCTGATGTCCGTCGCTTCCGCAGCAGCTCTTGGACCAGTGTGTCTATTCAAGGCAGCCGGGAGTCCGAAGTGCTATCTGCCCTCGAAGCCTGCTTGAGTGAGCATGCTGGGGAGTACGTGCGGATAATCGGCATCGACCCCAAAGCCAAGCGTCGTGTCCTCGAGCAAATCATCCAACAACCGACGAAGTGACCTGATTGAAGTGTTCTGTCGTCCGTTGGTTAGACGTGGCTGTTGGCGTCTTCAGGGCTGAGCACAGCCAGAGCACCCCGTTAGGATCCTCTCCTCAGCCCCCAAGTTCCCGATGTCCATGCCTTTGCGCCCCCTGCAACTTCCCAGTGATCCGCGTTCCTACATCAGTGGGGATGTCACGGTAGATCCAAGTGTCGGGATTGCTCCGGGTGTCATGATTCAAGCGGCTCCCAATAGCCGGATTGTGATCGCAGCAGGGGTTTGCATTGGTATGGGCTCGGTTTTGCATGCCCGTGAGGGCACGTTGGTCATTGAAGCGGGTGCGACCTTAGGGGCGGGGGTTTTGGTCGTTGGACAGAGCAAAATCGGCGCCAACGCCTGTATCGGCTCGGCCACTACGATCATCAACAGCTCAGTCGCAGCAGGCGAGGTGGTCCCACCGGGTTCGCTAATTGGCGATACCAGCCGTCAGCTCAAAGTGATAGCGCCTGTGGCCAATGGAGTTGTGGCCGCTGAGGTCATAGCTGATAAAGGGGCGTCTGCATCTCAGCCTTCGGAATCTCAGCCTTTAGAGCAATTAGAGCAAAAAGATTCCGAGCCAGAAGATGCTGATAGTTCTGACAGCTCTGACAACTCTGACAGTTCTTTGAATGGCACCGGACCGGCACCGACCCCAGCGCCCAAGCCTAATTCAGACCCTGAGAAAACTCCATCAGCACCTGAGGGCGCTCCTGCCCGCAAGGTCTATGGAGAAGACCACGTCAATCGAATCCTGGGCAAAATTTTTACCCATCGGCAGATCACCAGCCATACAACCAAGGACAATGAGTCATCCTAAGAGTGGAAGCTCGGTGGTACATGGGTCCATATGGAAAGCGCACTAGGGTTAGTTGAGACACGCAGTTTCCCAGCAATTGTGGGAACTGCTGACATGATGCTGAAGTCAGCAGGGGTCACGCTGGTTGGCTTTGAGAAGATTCGGAGCGGTTACTGCACCGCAATTGTAAGGGGCGGTATTGCTGACGTTCGCTTGGCAGTCCAAGCAGGAGCCGAGACTGCTGAGCAGTTCGGTCAGTTGGTTTCTACCTTGGTTATTCCCCGACCAATGCCCAACTTAGAAGTGGTTCTGCCCATCAATAGTCGCCTTTCCCAACTGGCTCAGACCCAGGGCTACTCACGGTTGAGCAATCATGCCATCGGTCTGCTGGAGACACGCGGCTTTCCAGCGATGGTAGGCGCTTCTGATGCCATGCTCAAGGCAGCAGATGTCGAGTTGATTGCCTACGAAACGATCGGCGATGCCCTATGCACGGCGATTATCCGAGGAACCGTGGCTAATGTGGCCGTGGCGGTGGAAGCAGGCATGTATGAAGCAGAACGCATCGGCGATTTGCATGCGGTGATGGTTATTCCCCGCCCTCTGGACGATCTCGATCAGGCTCTACCCGTAGCAGCTGCATGGCTGCAACAACAACCGCAACCTCTGACGATTCCCATGCCCGTCTTGCAACTCGAGCAAGAGAAAGAGCTGGTGCGGCTACCCGAACTGGACCAAAAGTTACTCGATCCCGAAGGCCCAAGGCGTTAATTGGTATCGCTTAAGGAACTGACTTAGGGATATCAGTAAGTTGGCGGTTAATGGCTATAGCACAGAGCCGCTTTAGCCCAAGCTTCTCGTGTTTTAACAAACTAATACTGCTTAGGTTGTCAATTCCGATAATCTAAATTTCACCGCACTAAATTGTATGGCTTAGATTGCACGATTAGAGCACTCTAATGCACACTTTAGTGCCCTTTGCATTTTCCGGTGGATAGTTCCCATTTCAACCGTTTGGCGTTAATCTTAACAATAATAAAATTTTTGCTGTGGCCCTTCATTCTGCTTAACGGGGTCAGGGTCCTTGACAGCACCGAGTCAGCCTAGAGACGGCGAAGGTCAGGCGAATGAATGATTTTTTTCTAGCAACTAGCGTGTGGGTTCCCTGTTATGGGCTCATAGGCGCTTTGTTGACTTTGCCGTGGGCAACTGGGGTAATCCGGCGAACCGGCCCGAGACCAGCAGCTTATTTCAATCTCTTGATGACCGTTTTGTCGCTGGTCCATAGCTCGATTCTGTTAAATGCAAGCTGGAACAAGCCGCCACGATCGATCACGATTCCTTGGCTGCAAGCTGCGGACTTAAATCTGTCTTTTTCGCTAGAGATTTCGCAAGTTAGTACTGGGGCAACAGTAGTAGTCACGGGCTTAACCCTACTGGCTTTAATCTACGCCCTAGGTTCCATGGAGATGGATTGGGCGATGGCGCGTTTTTACGCGCTAATGGGATTTTTCGAATGCGCGATGAGTGGTTTGGCCCTCAGCGACTCGCTGTTTTTGAGCTACGCCCTTCTAGAAATGCTCACCCTCTCGACTTACTTACTGGTGGGATTCTGGTATGCCCAACCGTTAGTAGTCACAGCGGCTCGTGATGCCTTCTGGACTAAGCGAGTTGGCGATTTAATTTTGTTGATGGGTGTAGTGGCGCTTTCTACCCTGGCTGGCAGCTTAAACTTCTCTAGCTTGGCGGACTGGGCACAAACTGCAAACTTGTCTCCCTCGGTTGCAGCACTGCTCGGTTTAGCACTGATCGCAGGTCCGACAGGTAAATGTGCCCAATTCCCGCTGCACTTATGGCTGGACGAAGCGATGGAGGGGCCGAACCCAGCTTCAGTGTTGCGCAACTCGGTTGTTGTTGCTTGCGGTGCCTATCTGCTGATCAATCTCCAGCCCGTCTTGGCCCTTTCCCCCATAACTTCCATTGCTCTGTGTGTTCTGGGTGCCATGACAGCAGTTGGGGCTTCGCTAGTCGCTCTGGCCCAGATCGACCTCAAACGCGCCCTTTCCCACTCGACTAGCGCTTACATGGGGCTGGTGTTTCTGGCGGTAGGTTTGAATCAGCCGGAGATTGCCCTGCTGTTTTTGTTTACCCACGCCATCGCTAAAGCGCTTCTGTTCATGAGCACAGGCGCCGTCATCATGACGACGTTCACGCAGGATTTGACCGAGATGGGCGGCTTAGGCGCTCGTATGCCTGTCACTACCACTGCTTATGTCGTTGGTGCAGCGGGTCTAGTAGCGCTCGTACCACTAGGCAGCTTCTGGTCGATGCTGCGCTGGGCAGATAGCGTTGGATCGGTTTCGCTATGGCTGGTGGCGGTGCTGCTACTGGTGAATGGCCTCACGGCCTTCAATTTGACTCGTGTGTTTGGTTTAGTATTCGCGGGGCCACCCAAGCCAAAAACCCGCCGTGCCCCAGAGGTGGCCTGGCCAGTCGCGCTGCCCTTGGTAACGCTAACTGTGATTACGTTGCTGGTGCCCGTGATGCTGGCTCAGTGGCAACAGTTGCCACTGAGCACACTCAACTGGCCCGTGCTTGGGCTATTGGTGGCCTCAAGTGGCTTGGGTTGTGTAGTGGGCGCTGCGCTCTATCTCAACCCCGCAGTACCAAAGCCAGTCGCCGCCTGGGCCCCCTTACAAAACTTGTTAGCCTACGACTTCTATATCGAACGTCTCTACCGTTTGAGTGTGGTCTTGTGGGTTAACCAAGGCTCTCGGTTAACATCCTGGATTGACCACTATCTGGTTGATGGGCTCGTTAATTTAGTGGGCCTGGTCTCAATTTTCAGCGGCGAAAGTTTGAAGTACACCTCGTCTGGTCGGTCCCAGCTCTACCTGCTGGTGGTGTTTCTAGGCGTCGTTATGCTAGGGGCCCTAGTGGGCTGGTCGTTTTAGTGGAGCGAGATTGAGCAATGCTAAGCCCCTTAATTTGGTCATCACTGCTAGGTGCCCTGCTGGTTGGCTTCCTACCAAGTTCGGTGAGCGCGAGCCGCTTACGACTGATCACTCTAGCCATTGCCAGTGGCACGTTTCTCTGGACGCTCTGGCTGATCACCCAATTCGACCCCGGTAGTGCGGGCTTTCAGTTTGAGGAAGACCTGCCCTGGTTAGCCGCTTTGGGTCTGAGTTATCAGTTGGGTATCGACGGTCTGTCACTGCCGCTCGTGGCGCTGAACGGTCTGCTTGTTTGCATTGCTGTTTACAGCGGCGGTGAGGTACAAAGGCCTCGGTTTTATTACGCCCTGATTTTATTGCTCAGTGCTGGGGTGATCGGTGCCTTTCTGGCCCAAAACCTGCTGCTATTTTTTCTGTTTTACGAGCTAGAGCTGATTCCCCTGTATTTGCTGATTGCGATTTGGGGTGGCCCAAGACGGGGTTATGCAGCCACCAAGTTCTTGATTTACACGGCCGTCTCTGGTGTGTTGATCTTGGCAGCCTTCTTCGGGCTGGTTTGGCTCAGCGATTCCTCCACCTTCGACTATGGGCCGCTACGCAACCAGGTGTTGCCGCTAGGCAGTCAGATTGCCCTCTTGCTCACTCTGTTGGTTGGTTTCGGCATCAAGACTCCGTTGGTTCCCCTGCATACCTGGTTACCGGATGCTCACGTTGAAGCCTCCACCCCAGTTTCTGTACTCCTGGCAGGGGTGCTCTTGAAGCTGGGAACTTATGGCTTGCTGCGCTTTGGCCTGGGGCTCTTTCCCGAGGCTTGGCAAGTGTTGGCGCCAGGGCTGGCAACCTGGGCTGTGGTCAGTGTCCTCTATGGTTGCTTTGCAGCAATTGTCCAGACGGACATGAAAAAGATGGTGGCTTACAGCTCCGTAGGCCACATGGGTTACATTTTGCTGGCCAGCGCGGCGGCAACACCGCTCAGCATTCTAGGCGCCACCTTTCAGATGGTGAGCCACGGCTTAATTTCGGCGCTGCTGTTTCTGTTGGTAGGCATTGTCTACCAAAAAGCAGGCACCCGGGATCTGAATCTACTCAACGGTTTGCTCAATCCGGAGCGGGGCTTACCAATCATCGGCAGTTTGATGGTAGTCGGCGTAATGGCTAGCGCAGGCATCCCTGGCATGGTCGGATTCATTTCTGAATTTCTGGTGTTCCGGGGCAGCTTTGTGGTGTTCCCCGTGCAAACCCTGCTGTGCATGATTGGGACTGGCCTGACTGCGGTTTACTTCTTGATTTTGCTGAACCGAGCTTTCTTCGGTCGCCTGTCCGAACGAGTGGAAAGCCTGCCCCGCATTACCTGGTTTGAGCGGGCTCCAGCCTTGGTTTTGGCGGTTCTAATTGTTGTCTTAGGAATACAGCCCAATTGGGTGGTGCGGTGGAGTGAACCCACAACAACTGCCTTGCTGAGCCCAGGTCCTGTGATCACTCAATTACCTGCTGTTGAGATCCCCAAACTCTAAGACCCAATCTAAGCCTGCTACCATGACCAGCATTATTCAGAAGCCTTCCACTCATCCCCTGGTCGATATTATTGAGCGTGTAGAATCGGGCGGAGCACTCCTACCCGATTCTGAAACTAACGTCATTGAAGTCGTCGGTGTGCTCAAGAGCTATGGCGTTGTGCTTGATGCTTATTGGCGTAATTTGATCTACGTCGCGCAGGAGCAATTTCTCAATCCTTTTCCCTTCTTCAAATACTTCAATGGTGAGCTCTCTCCGCAAAAATTACTGAAGCATTGGTGGCACGATCGCATCAATTACGAGCTTTCTGAGTATGTGATGAAATCCATGCTCTGGCATGGGGGTGGGGGTCTAGATACTTATCTGGATTCGCCAGAGTTTAGCGAGCGAGCTCAGAAGGCAATTGAAGCCAAAATCAAAGCGAATTTACCGCTTCGAGGTTTAAGCCGTCTGTTTCCTGCTTTTCTCCTAGAGCAGGTTCGGCAGATGGCTTATTACAGTGTCTTGGGGCAGTTCTGGGAGGTGATGAGCCCTCTATTCCTTGATCTCTCAGACCGCTACGACCGGGGTGAAATTCACACCATTCCTCAAGTCGTTGAGCACGTTTTGGCAGGTCTGGTTGCCGCAGCCAACAACCCCATTACCTATGCTGTAGAAATCGGCAACCAGAGCTACGAAATCATTCCTAAATCAGCAGGCTTAACTTTCCTAACAGATGCTGCTGTGCCCTATGTAGAAGCGGTGTTCTTTAAATCATTTCCCTTTAGAGGCACCGTTTCTTACAATGCTCAAGCTCATCAAATCCCACAAGAGCAAAAGCAATTCAGTTACGGTGTTTTATACGCTGATCCGTTGCCCATTGGCTCAGCAGGCATTCCACCCACTCTACTGATGCAGGATTTGCGGCATTACTTGCCCAACTACTTGCACGCCTTGTATTGTCAAAGCCCACGCGGTGAGGACGATCTGCGTGTGCAGATTTGCGTGAGCTTTCAGAAGTCAATGTTTTGTGTGACTACGGCTGCTATTCTAGGCCTAGCTCCCTATCCGATCACAACCTCTGACCCCACGCAGCAGCAGGCCAACCGGACCTATCTTGAAGGCTGGATGGATCGGTTATTAGACTCGCGCTTACCCGGCTTTCAGGTTTGCGATTTGCGCGCTTGCGAGCTGTAGCAAGTTTGAATTGAGTGTAAACACTCATGGTAGCATCTTAGACAAGCTGCTTCTGGCTCTCTTTCAGGAGGGCAGAAGCAGCTGTTTTTGGTTTCGTACAAACTTGATCATTAGGCTCTTGATACATTTCTGTTTCAAAAATAGTGTGGAGGGAAGGCGGGCATGGATGCAGGTCTGGATTTCAGCTTAATCGCATCTAATATTCTGAATCCCCCGATTCTCTTTTTCTTTCTAGGAATGCTGGCTGTTCTTTTAAAGTCAGATCTGGAAATTCCTCAACCTTTACCTAAACTCTTCTCGCTCTATCTCTTGTTTGCAATTGGCTTTAAGGGGGGCGTCGAGTTAGTTAAAAGTGGTATCAGCCAGGAAGTATCGCTGACACTGGTCGCAGCAATTATCATGGCTTGTGTGGTGCCTATCTACACGTTCTTTATTCTGAAGCTCAGGCTCGATATCTATAATGCTGCGGCCATCGCTGCTACCTATGGCTCGATTAGCGCCGTCACCTTCATCACTGCTGGTGCCTTCCTCGACAAACTGGGCATCGAGTTTGACGGCTACATGGTGGCGGCCTTAGCCCTGATGGAGTCTCCTGCAATCATTGTTGGGCTGATTCTGGTGAAGTTAGCAACTAGCGACCAGGATGATCGCGAGTTCTCCTGGCCTGAGGTTTTGCAGGAAGCTTTTTTGAATGGTTCTGTGTTTCTGCTGGTCGGCAGTTTAGTGATCGGCATGCTCACTGGCGAGAACGGCTGGCGCACAATCTCTCCTTTTAGCCAGGAGATGTTTTACGGCGTCCTCACGTTTTTTCTGCTAGATATGGGTTTAGTAGCAGCGAAACGGATCAAAGACTTGCAGAAGACCGGTCCCTTTTTGATCGCGTTCGCCCTACTGATTCCGATTGTTAACGCAGGTATTGGGCTGGGCATCGCCAAGCTGATTAACATGCCACCTGGAGACGCGCTTTTGTTCGCGGTTCTTTGCGCCAGCGCTTCTTACATTGCTGTTCCAGCCGCAATGCGAATGACTGTTCCAGAGGCGAACCCAAGCCTATATGTTTCAACCGCTTTGGCCGTAACCTTCCCCTTCAACATCATCATCGGTATCCCTCTATATCTGTACGGCATTAATATGTTCTGGAGATGACAGTATGCATGCAGCCAAAAGAATAGAGATTATTGCCAATTCTGCTGAATTAGGCAAGATTTTAGATGGTTTAGAAAAAGCTAGTGTTTCGGGTTATCTAGTAATTCGCAATGTTGCAGGCAAAGGCTTGAGTGGTGATGCTCCTAGCGCTTTTGAAGCAACGATGTTAGACAACGCCTATGTGATCGCATTTTGTGCGCCGGAATCAGCAAAACCCGCACTGGAAGCTGTCAGACCTATTCTCAATAAGTTTGGGGGTAGCTGTTTTATTTCTGACGCAATGGAAGTTGGTTCGATGCGTTGCGTTGCGTCACTTTAAGGAGGCTAGTTAATCAATGGTCTGGAGTCGTCCCTCGATCAGTCGTCGAGAGTTCTTAAAACTGGCAGAGATAGGAGGCGTGGGTCTGGTAGCGGCGGCAGTTGGACTTGGCCCTAGCCAACCCAGCCAAGCAGCTGACCTCAAGCCCAATCCCACTTCTCCGGCATCCGAGACAGCCCTCAAGCGTCTGCTTGAGGGCAACCAGCGTTTCGTTCGACATCGGCTCAGACATCCAGACCAGTCCCTAGCTCGTTTGCGAGAAGTAGCCCAATCTCAGCACCCGTTTGCGACCATTCTGAGCTGTGCCGACTCGCGGGTCGCCGCGGAAATTGTCTTTGACCAGGGCTTAGGCGATCTGTTCGACGTTCGGGTCGCTGGTAATATTGTCACGCCTGAAGTTGTTGGCAGCCTAGAGTATGCCGCAGCCCTACTCGAGACCCCCCTGCTCATGGTTTTGGGTCATGAGCGGTGTGGTGCTGTGACCGCAGCTGTTCAAGGTGAACGCCTGCCAGGCCAAGTAGGCAGCTTTGTGAAAGCGATCAAGCCAGCCTTGGCTCAGGTCAAAGGCAAAGCTGGGGACCCGGTTGACAACGCTGTGGTCGCCAACATCCAGTATCAAATCAAACGGCTACAGCAAACCTCACCCCTGCTGAAGCAACTGAGTAAGGATGGCAAGCTGGCTATTGTGGGCGCCCGTTACGACCTTGATACCGGCGCAGTGGCTCTCGTTTAGCACAGCTCCTCGCTACGGCAAAACCATGTTTTAGCCAAGACCTAATCCAAGCCCCTACTGCCTGAAGCAGGTTTTGGTACCCCAACTCCGAACAGCTCAACCCCAATAAACAAGGCTCATCGGGTCGATGAGCCTTATTAATATCTCAAGTATTCAAATTTTCGTATTTTTGAGTATATGATTACTTCAGGATTTGGAAGACCTGCGCAGTCGAGATTGGCTCGGTCATAAGTTCTTGGCCCCCTGGTCATTTGCGAGGGCGCACAGCGCTTCTGTACCTATTTAAAGGTTCGAGTCCGAAAGTTCAAGTCTGAAGTTTCAAGGGCAGTTCTCAATGGCTCAGTTCTTTCTCCAGACTGTCTGGTTGATTCCCAGCTACGCACTCATCGGCGCCGTGCTGGCTCTACCCTGGTCCCCGGCGGTGATTCGCCGCACAGGACCCCGGCCATCCGGCTATGTCAATTTGTTCATGACCAGTCTGGCCTTACTTCACGGCTTGTTGGCTCTATCTGCGCTGTGGGGTCAACCGCCACACACCCTCTCGTTTTCCTGGTTAGAAGTTGCCGGTTTACATCTGACTTTCGATCTGAAAATCTCAGCGCTCACGGTTGGCGCCACGGTTCTCATCGCTGGGCTGAATCTACTCGCTCAGTTATTTGCAGTTGGCTACCTAGAGATGGACTGGGGCTGGGCACGCTTCTACTCACTTATGGCCCTATTTGAGGCCGGCATGTGTGCCCTGGTGCTCTGCGATTCACTGTTCTTCAGCTACATCTTCCTAGAGATTCTGACTCTGGGGACCTATTTGCTGGTTGGCTACTGGTTCTCGCAACCCCTGGTGGTCACAGGCGCGCGGGACGCCTTTCTAACCAAGCGGGTTGGCGACCTCGTGCTGCTGATGGGCGTTCTGGCGCTGCTGCCTCTGGCTGGAACCTGGAATTTTTCAGAGCTTGCAGTGTGGGCGCAAACCGCCAATCTAGAACCTAGAACCGCTACGCTACTGGGTCTAGCGCTGATTGCAGGACCGATGGGCAAGTGCGCTCAGTTTCCCCTACAGCTTTGGCTTGACGAAGCCATGGAAGGCCCAGTTCCTTCCTCTATCTTGCGTAACTCGGTTGTGGTTGCCACAGGCGCTTGGGTCTTGGTGAAGTTGGAGCCTGTTTTGGCTCTATCGCCGGTGGTCATGGCAACTTTGGTATTCATTGGTGCCTTGACTGCAGTTGGCGCTGCCCTGATTGCCATCGCTCAGGTCGATGTGAAGCGGGCACTGTCTTACTCGGTGAGTTCCTTCATGGGTCTGGTGTTCGTTGCAGTGGGCACGGGGCAAACAGAGGTTGCTCTCCTGTTGGTCTTTACCCACGCCATTGCCCAAGCACTCTTGTTCATGAGCATTGGTGCTGTGGTCTGGAACAGCATCACTCAGGATCTACGGCAATATGGCGGTCTTTGGTCCCGTCGCCCGATCTCAGGCATCGGCTTCGTGGTTGGTGCTGCAACTCTAGTGGGTTTACTGCCGCTGGGTAGCTTCTGGCCCATGGTCGAGTTGCTCAACCATTTCTGGACTACTGAACCCTGGTTAGCGGCTTTGGTGCTGCTGGTCAATGGTCTTACCGCTTTTAGCTTGACTCGCGTCTTTGGTCTGATTTTCGGTGGCCCGACCAAAGTAATGAGTTCACGCTCACCAGAAGTGGCTTGGCCCATGATGCTGCCTTTGACACTGATGACCGGTTTTGCGCTGCACGTACCCCTGGTTCTGGCACAGTGGCAACTGCTACCAGCATGGTCAACGCTCGACTGGTCTTTGACAACAGCTCTCGCGGTGACAGGCGCACTTGGTTGTGGCTTGGCCGGCGTACTTTATCTGCCGGGACGGCCTGAGTCGATTCAATTTGGTTCCAAGTCGTTCCAAGAGTTCTTTGCTTACGACTTTTACATTCAGCGCATTTACCGTGTGAGCGTAGTTGGCCTGGTCGATGTCCTGTCCCGGTTTGTGTCTTGGGTCGACCACTACCTGGTGGATGGCGTGGTCAATTTCACGGGCCTAGCGACCATTTTCAGCGGTCAAGTTCTGCGCTACAGCGTTTCTGGGCTCTCCCAGGTTTACATCCTGGCAATTCTGCTGGGCATGTTGTTGGTCGGTCTTCTGGTGATGCAGTAAGCGGAGAGTATCAATGCTGAGTACGTTGGTCTGGCTACCGATCCTCGGGGCCGCAGTGGTGGGCTTAATTCCTAATTCGACGCAAGTCAGCACTAAAGCAGCTCGATGGCTGGCACTAGCGATTGCTACAGGTCTAGTCATTTGGACCCTGCTCCTGATGAGCCGTTTCGACCCCAGCAGTAGTGGCCTACAGTTTCAAGAAGCGTTGCCCTGGCTGGAGTCTCTGGGCTTGACCTATTCGCTGGGGGTGGATGGTCTCTCACTGCCCTTGCTGGCATTGAGCAGCTTGCTGACCTGGATCGTAATTTACCGAGGTGACGCGAACCTGGAGCGTCCTCGGCTGTTCTACGCCATGACCTTTCTGGCCAACGCTGGTATTGCTGGGGCCTTTATGGCTCAGAACTTGCTGCTGTTCTTCTTGTTCTACGAGCTAGAACTTATTCCGCTCTATTTGCTGATCGCGATTTGGGGTGGGGCTAAGCGCGAATATGCTGCGACTAAGTTTCTGCTCTACACCGCAGTGTCTGGCGTCCTGATTTTGGTGGCCTCTCTGGGACTGACCTGGTTGACCGGCGCCTCAACCTTTGACTATGCAGCTGTGCAAGGCCACACTCTCTCACTGGACAAGCAGTTGATCTTGCTGGTGCTCTTCGTGGTGGGCTTTGGCATCAAGATTCCGCTGGTTCCCTTCCACACCTGGTTACCAGATGCCTACGTTGAAGCCTCGACGCCAGTCGCCATTTTGCTGGGCGGTATCCTTGCCAAGCTAGGCACCTACGGTCTGCTGCGTTTCGGCATGGGCTTGCTGCCCGATGCCTGGGGTACCTTGGCACCATCACTGGCCGTGTGGGGCACGGTGAGTGTTCTGTATGGCGCATTGACAGCAATTGCCCAGAAAGACATCAAGCGCATGGTGGCCTACAGCTCAGTTGGACATATGGGCTATG
Organism: Leptolyngbya sp. FACHB-261; assembly: GCF_014696065.1. Classification (NCBI taxonomy): domain Bacteria; kingdom Bacillati; phylum Cyanobacteriota; class Cyanophyceae; order Leptolyngbyales; family Leptolyngbyaceae; genus Leptolyngbya; species Leptolyngbya sp. FACHB-261. Next base: position 18,225 of record NZ_JACJPL010000015.1, read on the forward strand.
TGTTGCTGGCGAGCGCGGCACTTACCCCTTTAAGTCTGGTGGGTGCTGTTAGCCAAATGGTCAGCCACGGTCTGATCCTGGCGCTCTTGTTCCATCTGGTTGGGGTGATCGAAACTAAGGTTGGCACCCGAGAGCTGGATGTGCTCAACGGCTTGATGAGCCCAATTCGTGGCTTACCCCTGACCGCAGCCCTATTGGTGCTAGGCGGCATGGCCAGTGCGGGCATTCCTGGCTTGGTGGGTTTTATTTCGGAGTTCCTGGTGTTCCAGGGTAGCTATAGCGTGTTTCCAGGGCTAACGCTACTGTGCATTGTCGGTTCTGGTCTAACAGCGGTCTATTTCGTGATCATGCTGAACCGCACTTGTTTCGGCAGGTTGGACAACGCTCACGCTTACTACCCTCAAGTTCAGTTCTCTGAGAATTTACCCTCGTTGATTCTGGTTGCTCTGATCATCTTTTTGGGGATTCAACCCACTTGGCTGGTGCGCTGGAGTGAACCGATTGCTGCTGCCTTGGTTGCCAACGTACCGGTTATCAGCTCTGAACAAGTTGCTCGCAATCTAGACTTCAGTCCGCAAGCAATTTCAGCAGCGTTGACTCCCGATCTGAGAGGATCTGAATCCCACTTTTCTAAGCTGAGTTCTGACTCTCAGCAAGCTCTTTGATCACCGCTCATTACTGCATCCGTATCGAAACAATCACCATCGCAAAGCATTATTGAGGAACTGCCATGACCGCAACTGTCATTCAAGCTAGTCCGACTAAATTGCCACCCTCAAAGCATGAGTTTGCTGAAGTCATTCACCGCCTAGAAGCAGGCGGTGCCATGTTGCCCGACACGCCCGAGAACCTCATGCAGATCATTGGCTTGTACAAAGCCTATGCGGTGCCAATGGATTTCTACTGGCGCGACCTGCTCTACATTGCTGAGCATGTGTTTTTGGAGCCCTTGCCCTTCTTCAAATACTTCTTGCCCAAGGAATATCTGGAGCGCCATAATCACTACGCGGGCGATGATGCTGATTTGCGCGTTTGGCGTGGGCCAGCCACCGCTCACCCAGAACTTCTGGCTTTCATGGAGAAGGGCGAAACCTTCAAAATGCCTAGGTTTCTCCATCACCTCTGGCATGACCGGATCAACATGGAGTTTGCTGAAGAATGTATGCGTTCGATGCTCTGGCACCGAGGCATGGGCGGGCAATTTGATCCCTATTTAGACAGCGAAGAGTACAAGGCTAATGCTGACCGGGCAATCCGGGCCTATTTTAAGTACAACCCAGTGATGTTGGGGCTGTACAAGCTGTTTCCAGATATGTTCTTGGAACAGGTGCGGCAGTTATCGTATTACAGCAATTTGGGCCTGTTCTGGGAAGTCATGGCCCCAGTCTTCTTCGAGATGTCCGATCGTTACGATGAAGGCACAATTACGACTGTGCCCGAGGCGATGGACTTCTTAGTGAACGGGATCTTCGCCATCGCTGGTCGGCCTATTTATCATCACGTTTATATTCGCGGCGAGTGCTACGAGATCATCCCGAAATCGAAGGGATTCACCTGGCTATACGAAGCGGCTCTACCCTACGTTGAAGCAGTTTTCTATCGCACTTCCCCCTTTCGGGGCACCAAATCTTACAATGCCCAGGCAGGACAGGTACCTGACGAGCAGAAAGATTTCCACTACGGTATTCTCTACGCTGACGTGTTTCCAGTTGGCACCGCAGGGATTCCGCCAACATTGCTGATGCAGGATATGCTGCATTTTCTACCGCCCTATCTGGTGGACTATTACAAGCAGCATTGCCGGGGCGAAGACGACATGCTGATCCAATTGGGCGTTAGTTTTCAGCGCTCAATGTACTGTGTTACCTCAGCTGTGATTCAAGCCTTGCGCACAGCTTTGCTCTATCCCCTAGATGATCCCAATCCCAAACATTTGATGGCGAATCGAGCCTTCTTTGAAGCTCAAATGGACCGTTTTAAAAGGCCTGAGGCACGCCTGCGCGACATTCAAAGCCAGGACTATCGATAGACAAGACGATTGACCTTAACCAGAATGTGGGAGAGTTGACCTTAACCAGAAATGTGGGAGAGGTGATTATGAGTCGAGTGAATGGCTTTATTGGCCGCCGAGAGCTTTTGAAAGCGGTTGGTTTGGGTGGAGCTGGATTTGCCGTTGCTACTGGGGGTCTGTTGTGGACTGCACAACAGGCTCTTGAGCCCGAACCCGCCAATGCCCAGCAGAGACCACGGCCTGTGGATCCTGACGCATCCTTGAAAAGGATGATGGATGGCAATCAACGGTTCGTTCAGCAAAAGCGCGCCAGCCCCAATCAATCTCAACTCCGTTTGCAGGAGACTGCACAAGCCCAATATCCATTCGCTGCGATGCTGAGTTGCGCGGATTCGCGGGTTCCCTCTGAGATTGTTTTCGACCAGGGAGTTGGTGACCTATTTGTCGTTCGGGTTGCCGGTAATGTTGTCACGCCTGAAACTATCGGCAGCCTTGAATTCTCCTCAGCTGTTTTGGGTTCTCAGCTAATCATGGTTCTCGGTCATGAACGCTGTGGAGCTGTAGCAGCAGCGGTCAAAGGCGACCCACTGCCAGGTCGCATTGGTTCGTTCGTTGAAACGATCAAACCTGCTGTTGAACGAGTCAGAGGTCGTCCGGGCGATGCCGTAGAGAATGCAGTCATTGCCAATGTTCAATATCAAGTTTCCCTGTTGAAGGAAAACTCTGTAATTCTGGCTCAGTTAATTCGAGATGGCAAACTAAAAATTGTGGGCGGTCGTTACGATTTGGATACTGGAGAGGTGCGCATCATAGCTTGAGGCAAGCCGCAAAGGCGCAAGCTTGTAGAAGAGCCAATTCTCCAAAGAGGTTTCCCTGTGGCTCCTGGTAGGGTAGAAGTTATCTACCCTACTCTTTTTGCTAAGTTTTTTGCTTGCTGAGTCTTTCTGAAAGGCGTACACATTCTGACGACTTATGGCATTGCCAGAATGTGTAATTTGGATCTAGCTGTTCGCTCCAGAACAGCGTTATCCCATGAGAATCACTGTATCTAAAACATGAATAATGCCGTTATCTGCTTCGATATCGGCAGCAACAACCGTGGCATTTTTGACTTCGAACCCATCTGTCGTGTCGATTCGAATCGGTGAACCTTCAACCGAAGTGACAGAATCAACCTTAGCAAGGTCAGCCTGACTGAGCTTGCCCGACACCACGTGATATTTCAGAATTCGGGTGAGCTGAGGAATATTTTGTAGCAGAGTTTGAATAGTGCCCGGTGGTAACTTGGCAAATGCCTCATCATTGGGGGCAAAAACAGTAAAGGGACCAGGGCTTTTTAGGGTGTCTACCAAACCAGCAGCTTGTACTGCTGCCACCAACGTTTGAAAAGAGCCAGCCCCAACTGCAATATCTACAATGTCAGCCATGTGTTCAGCTCGCTTCGGATCAAATGATGAAACAGGATCTAGGATCATCGTAGATCTTGTTTTTCTATTTGTTAAGTTTGGCTTAATTCGCCACGGTCATAGTTCTTTTTCTAGGTAAGGGAATGCTGGAACGACCAGGTAGAGCCTGCCGAATTTGATAGGATCCCTCTCAACCCTTGTGCAATAGCCTGCTCCTATGGCTGACCCATCTCCCCTTCTCAGCTTCTGCGCCATTGTCAAAAACGAAGTGCAGCAGTTAGCCGGGTGCCTGGAGAGTGTGCGCGGCGTTGCTGATGAATTGATTGTGTTGGACACAGGCTCCACTGATGGCACGCCAGAGCTTGCAGCCCAGCTAGGTGCCCAGGTGTTTCACTTTCCCTGGTGTGATGACTTTGCAATTGCCCGTAATCAATCCTTGAGCTATGCCAAAGGTCAGTGGGTTCTGGTTCTAGATGCCGATGAAACTCTGTTGCCAGAATTTGTGCCAACCCTGCGGACTCTGCTGGCTCAAACAGACTACTTAGCCTTTAATTTAGTCCGGCAGGAAGTGGGAGCTAGTCAATCCCCCTACTCGCTGGTCTCGCGCTTGTTTCGCAACCGTCCCGACGTGTGCTTCTCGCGGCCTTACCACGCCATGATTGATGACTCGGTGGCAGAGGTTCTGGCGCGTCAGCCTCAACTCAAAGTAGCAACCGTGCCTCAAGTCGCCATTGCCCACACTGGTTACAGCCGCGCGAATCTTCAAGCCCGCGACAAGCTGAACTTTGCGGCTCGCTTGATGGAGTCCTATCGAGCCAAACACCCCCAGGATCCCTATGTCTGCAGCAAGCTCGGGGCTTTGTATGTCGAGGCGGGCGACCTGGAGCGGGGCATAGACCTGCTCGATCGTGCCCTGGCTGGGCAACCAGACAACCCCCAGATCCAGTTTGAACTGCATTACCACCGGGCGATTGCCGCCAGCCAGCAAGGCGATTGGGCTGGGGCGGCCCATCACTACCAACAAGCGCTAGCCCTGCCAGTTCTAGAGCCGCTCAAGTTAGGAGCCTATCTGAACCTGAGCAGTCTGCTACACAAGCAGGGAAATTTCCAAGGGGCGATTGGGCTTTGTGAAAAAGCTCTGGCTGTTGACCCGCAATTTGCCAATGCCTACTACAACCTGGGCCTAGCGCTCAAAGCCACAGGCAAACTGGTTGAGGCCAGTCGCGCTTACCAACGGGCGATTGAGCTAGAACCGGAACACGCTAACGCCTATCAAAATCTGGGCGTTGTGTTGATGCATCGGGGACAACTGGCTCAAGCAGCTCAGGTTTTTAGCCGTGCGATAGAACTTCACCAAGCCCAAAACCGACCGCAAGCCGCAGAACAATTGCGCCAGGGATTACAGGGTCTAGGGATGCAATTGCCTACGCATTAACCTTAATCGAGTTAATCAAACGAGCTGATTTAGATAATTCCAATTTAGATACTTTCAAATTCGTGCTTGCATGCCAAGCTTGGCTGATTAGGTCTTAGCCAAGAGTTGTGGCAGGATGTGCCTGAGCCAATGCTTGTGCAGGGGAGAACGATCGGCAAATGTCAACCATGAAAGCTCAGGTGTTCAGAGGGGTCAATCAGTTAAGTTACGAGGACGTTCCTGTACCAGAGATCGGTCCTGATGAGGTCTTAGTTCAGGTGCGAGTGGTGGGCTTATGCCAGAGCGACATTAAAAAACTGTGCTACCCGCTCTACGAACCGCCGCGTATCTTTGGCCATGAAACCGCAGGCACGATCGCAGCAGTGGGCCATGAGGTACAAGGTTGGCAGTTGAGTGACCGTGTGGTGGTGCTGCATCACATCCCCTGCATGCATTGCTCCTATTGCTTCAACGAGAATTTCTCGATGTGTGAGGTGTACAAAAATGTCACGACCACTGCCGGCTTCACACCCAGTGGCGGCGGTTTTGCCGAGTATGTGAAGGTGCCCGGTCACATTGTTCGCCACGGTGGCCTCATTCGGATTCCGGATACTGTCAGCTTTGAGCAGGCCAGCTTTGTAGAGCCAACTAATTGCTGTTTGAAAGCGGTCAAAAAAGCAGCCATTGAACCTGGGCAAACCGTGCTGATCACCGGTGCCGGCCCCATCGGCTTGATGTTTATCATGCTGGTGGCCCGCTTTGGGACTCGGGCAATCGTCACAGATTTATTGCCCAATCGTATTGAGAAAGCCCTAGCTGTGGGTGCGACAGCGGCCTTGGATGCTCGGGATCCGGAGTTAGCTAGCAAAGTTAAGGAGTTAACGGGTGGCTTGGGCGTCGACACCAGCTTGTTAGCTGTCCCTAGTGAAAAGGCATTCTTTCAAGCATTGGACTGCACCCGCAAAGGCGGCAAGATTTTGTTCTTTGCAGAATTTCCAGACGAGGTCGAGATCCCTCTGAATCCCAATGTGATCTATCGGCGTGAGATCGACTTGATGGGCAGCTACAGCTCATCCTATAAACTGCAACCCTTAGCTGCCGATCTGGTGTTCAGTCGTCAGATCGATGTAGACGCCCTCATTAGCGATACTTACCCGTTAAAGCAGTTGACGCAAGCAGTTGAAAAAGCACTGCAACCTGGTCCTGATACTTACAAAATTCTGCTGTATCCGTAGGATTAAGCTTTGCAAACTCTAGTGAATAATTCGATGCGGCACCTCGGTTATTTGTAATTACTTTGGGACAATAAAGCCTAGAGCTTGGTTTCCTGCGGGCAATCCTGGCTTTGATTCTGCATGGAGCACTGGAATGCCTTGTTGTGACGCTGTGCCTGCCTTTGCGCGAAGTGCTCTGGCACAATTGAATGCCCTATGGTCAATTGAGGCGTTCTGGATTTCGCAACAAGATAGACAAGTCCATCCAGGCCAACAGGCTTTAGCCGACGCTTTCCCCGAAGCAGTATCCGTCATTAACGGGCTTTTAGAAACCGCTCTGCAACAGCCAGGACAAGCTTGTACAGGAAGGCTGAGCCATTATCAATCTGGTCAGACTCACTACCGCGATTGGGCCGTTCAATTTCAAGCGTATGGGCCTGAGGCAACGGATGCAGCAATGGCTAGTTGTTGCTTGGAGCTTGCAGGGTGGTTAGTGACCGTGCGGGATGTGACCGACTGGGTAGCCGCTCAAACTGCCCTAGAGGAAAAACACACTAAACTGATGGCTGCTAACAAGCAGATTTGGCAGCTCAACCAGCGTTCGCAGTCTTTCTTGGGCGGCATTGGTCACGACCTCAAGAACCCGATTAGTGCCAATTTAATGTTGGCCAAAATGCTCACCCGCAGTAGTCATCAGGCCGATAAGGTCGAGCAGTATGCCTGGATGATTATTGATAACTGCTACCAGCAGGGTTTGCTCGTTGATAACTTGCAGCAGTACGCTCAATTGCAAGCAGGAGCTTATAGCCTTAAGCTTCAGCCCTGCAACTTAGCCCTAAGTTTGCAGCACATTGTCGCCACCTGTAATCCGCTAGCAGCCCAACGCCAGATCCGGATCGAAGTTCAGGCCGCGGCCAATCTGCCGTTAGTTTGGGCCGATGCTGGTGCCTTGGAGCGAGTGCTAGGCAACCTCTTGGGCAACGCCCTAAAGTTTTCGCCAGATGGCAGCACGGTGAGCATTGCCCTCAACACCGGAACCCTACCGGATGATGGCACGGGTATTACCGAATTGCACGCCTGCTGTTGTGTTAGTGATTCTGGACCTGGCATCGAAGCCACTGATCTGCCTCGTATCTTTGACCGCTTTTACCGAGCCCAATCGAACCGAGTCATTCCTGGCAGTGGCATTGGTCTAGCGGTAGTGCGAGAGTTAGTGGAGTTGATGCAGGGAGTCATTGCCGTTAAGAGCAACCCTGGTGACGGTAGCCAGTTTAGTATTTATCTGCGTACTGCGGAAGCAACGACTAACCCTGCCCTGATGCCTCAGTAGATGAGGACAACTCAGTGGCAGGGTTCATGCATGCAAGTAATATGCAATTTGTATGAGGGTTAGCGAGGGAACCAGTGGATCTCGGCTCCCTGAGCAATGTGTTGAGCCTGCAGAACTTGGCGCAAGCGGTGGGCTAAGCGGTCACCGTTGAGAGGCGCCACGACATAATCGACAACGCCTAAGGTGCGCTCGACCCAGGGAAGCCCCCCTCCGGCCTCAGCACTCAGCGCGACGACTGGCGCATTCTGAATTTGGGGATGGCGGTGCAGTTCTTGCGCCCAAGTCTTGCCTTCCTTCTCAGACACCTCAGCGTGAATGAGCACCAGATCCACGGTGCGTGGCCAGGATTGGCAAGTGACCTCTTCTGGCTTGGAAACAAAGGTGACATCAAAACCGTTGAGCGATAGCACTTCTTCTAAGCTCATGCGGTCTGTGGGAGGGGTACCAACAGCAACGACTTGGGTTAAATCGAAGGTTAAATCAAAGCTATCTTCTGACTCCAGAAACTCTGACCCCAGATCTGACTCTGAAAAAGTGGGTTGTAGCCCAGCAAGCTGAGCCTGTGCCACAGGGGTAGAGGAAGCAGTGGCGGGGTGTTTGTACCGCTTGCGGAAGGTGATGCCCTCAACCTGGATGCTGCTATCACCCTGCTCAGCTAGCAACGGACCGTTGTCGCAGAGTGTGCAATTAGGAACTGTATAAGCCAAGCCATCGGGTATGGGAATCGGCAAATCGCAGCGAGAACACTCGCCTACCGTGCAATCATTGCCCAGAAAATCGCCGAAGGAATAGTTGTCACTTTCCATGTGCAGATCGTGAAAGTCACGACGCTGCTTGAGCTCCCACCAGAAATGAGAAAAATAGCTGTGATAGCCCCGATATTGGTACACAGGGCCTGTGAAAGGCAGCGGCCCATCCATCAGACTGATGACCGTCTTGCCTCGGCTCACGTAGTAGGCGACATAGCTCATCAAGCGGTCACAATCAGCCATCTTAGGCCCTCCCTTGCTAACAGCAAGGTTTATTAACTCTAGCCATTGTAGAAGGCCGCTTGAGCAAAAAGGGTTAGCATTGACCCAACTTAATATCTTTCTACAAGGCTTCTTACAAGCACCAATTTATAGGCGTAAACGCTGAGACTTCAGCGCGTGCGGGCCAGCGCAGTGATGCGGCGAACATCTTTGAGCACACCTTCACCCTCTAATTCAATACCCGGCCTAATCTCGATCTTAAGAACATTTTTAGGATTGATGAACAAAGTTTGTTCAGGTAACTCTAAAATCCACCAATCTTCTCGCAAAAACTGGCGCAAATTTTGCTTAACCTGCTGGGGCAATTGAGATTCATTGGGGTCTTGAATACTGAAGGATTCGTGCTGACCATTGACGTAGTGGAAGACAATTTCCATCAAATCTGGTTTGCGCATGGTAGCTAGACCCTCTGAGAGTGAGTTGGTAATCGGTCGCGTTGGTTGGTGATCAGGATAGCGGATAGGCATCTCGCGGTGGATGCAGCTCACTCATTTCCTCTAAATTCAACACCTCAGCCAGCTGAGCTTCATCTAGCAGTCCTCGTTCGAGGACAATCTGACGCAGAGATTTGCCGGTAGCCAGGGATTCTTTAGCCACATCGGCTGCATTGAGGTAGCCGATGTGAGGATTGAGGGCCGTGACTAGCGCCAGACTGCCTTCGGCGTAGGCTCGGCACCGTTCGCGCTCGGCCTGAATGCCAACCACACACCGGGTTGCTAGGGCCTCTAGCGCGTTCCCCAGAATTTCAATGCCGTTGAGCAGGTCATAGGCAATCAGCGGCATCATCACATTCAGCTCTAGCTGACCGGCCTGGGCAGCCAGGGTGATCGTGGTGTGGTAACCAATCACCTGAAAGCAAACCATGCTGGTCATCTCAGCCATGACCGGGTTGTACTTACCAGGCATAATGCTCGATCCAGGCTGAACCGGAGGTAGTTGAATCTCTTTAAAACCGGTTTTCGGCCCTGAATCGAGCAGGCGCAGGTCAGCGGAGATTTTGGCGCAGTCCTGAGCCAGATTGCTCAGCGCTCCTGAAAGATTCACGAATGGCCCCATGCTTTGCATGACAGCCATTAGATGTGGCGCAGGACGCAGATGACGGTCGATCAGATCAGAGAGCTTATGGGCAACGCGCTCGCAATACTCAGGGTGGGTATTGAGTCCAGTTCCCGCCGCACTCCCACCTAGACCTAGCAGAGCTAAATCCTGAGCGGCAGTTTCGATCCGGCTGCGGTGGTTGGCCAGAATCTGCGCGTAAGCCCGGAAGTTTTCGCCTAGGCGTACGGGGACTGCATCCTGAAGGTGGGTACGCGCTGAGCGAATGACGTCGTGGAATTCCTCGGACTTCTGATCGAAGGCGCTGATCAGCTTGGTCAAAGCTGGGTAGAGGAAGCGGTTGAGGGCAAGCAGGCCACCAATCCGAATGGCCGTAGGGATAACGTCATTGGTGGATTGGCCGTAGTTGACGTGGTCATTGGGGCTGATGCGCGTGTAGTTGCCCTTGCGGTCACCTAGGAGTTCCAGGGCACGGTTAGCCAGCACCTCATTGACGTTCATGTGGTGCGAGGTGCCTGCCCCTGCCTGATAAATATCCACCACGAATTGATCGCGCAACTGCCCAGCCAGGACCTCATCAGCAGCCTGGGCAATGGCAAGGCCAACTTCATCAGGAATGCAATGGAGGTCCCGGTTGACTAAAGCTGTGGCTTTTTTGATTAGGGCACAAGCGTCGATGTAGACAGGCAAAGGCTTGAGACCACTGATCGGGAAGTTTTCGGTAGCCCGCAGCGTTTGGATACCGTAGTAGACCGAGTCGGGAAGCTGGCGCTCTCCCATCGAGTCTCGTTCTGTGCGATAGCTCACGATTGCCTCTCCTGACCTCCGAACCTCTGAGAATTAAAGCTATCAGGTTCTGAGGGTTCTTAAGCTGCTGTCTGCTCAGATCAGCGTTACGACTTCAAATTTGTTTTTTTGATTAATCTCCCTGACCAACAAAATCAATCTAGTAAAGTGCAGTGTTCATTAATAAGGGGATGGCCGTATTTTGCCATCTTTGACCAAGCACTATTTCGTATAAGTAGCTGAGCTAAGTCACACACAGTGCACTTTAGCTTGATCGTGGGCTCTATCTAACGAACGTGTTTGGCTCATTCTCACCCACCCACTTATTATGAATAGGCGACTGCCGCCAGTGTACTTTTATATTCCTAAAAGTGACTGGCCTAATAATTTCCCGGAAAACGCCAATGTCTATTGGCGAGGCTTTAGCTGGGGCGTCTTTTGCTGGACACTACAGACCTATTTACGCCTTAGAGAGTTAGATTTCCCCTGTGAGTTAGTCGGCATGATGCCCAGTGAGGGCATTGTCCTAGCCCATCGAGACTCACTCCCCTACCAGCTAAGGCCGAGGCCAAAGCTTCTACTTGTTTGCCTTAAAGCAGACCGGGAAGCGCATCCCTTCGCTCAGTTGCATCTAGTTCAAAACCCGAAGGAAGCTTCAAATTCACGTTTCTCTAACAGTCGGCATTACATGCCCCATTGGCCCCAGCCCGGCTTAATTCCACGGGATTCAGGCCGATCCGAGCGGTTCGAGAACATTGCTTACTTAGGACACGAAGCTAACTTGGCCCCGGAGCTACAAACACCAGCCTGGCGAGAGCAACTAACAGCGCTGGGCTTGCATTGGTCAATTGTGGAGCGCGAGCACTGGCACGATTACAGCCAGGTTGATGCAGTCGTAGCAGTTCGCCGTCTGGGCCATCAGGGAGACTCGCAACATTGGAAGCCACCCTCGAAGCTGCTTAACGCTTGGCATGCTGGAGTACCTGCAATTCTAGGCTATGAATCTGCCTTTCAGGCTGAGCGCAAAAGCGAGCTTGACTACCTAGAGGTTGGGTCAGTGGATGACATTTTGGCCGCCCTTCAACGGCTGCGCAACCAACCGGACTTGCGCCGCGCCATGATTGACAATGGTCGGTGCCGCGCTGAGGAAACTCAGGCGGCAAGGCTGGCGACGCAATGGCAGAGATTTATCACTGAGGTTGCAGTCCCAACTTATAACCGCTGGTCTACAGCCTCTCATTGGTCACAGCAATCCTTCCTTAAGCGCCGAATTTTGACCACTAAAGTGAGTGGTATGCAACACCGGATACAATCATTAGTCTTACCGAAGAGAGCCTAAAAATTTTAGCCATAGCTTAGTCATAGCTGTTAGGCATAGCTGAAGAACAAACTCAGTTATTGTTTAGTGTTTAGAGGGAGGCTAGTGAGCACTAGCTGCCCTCTAAACAAATTGGAATTTTACAGGTTGAGCAGCATTACCCGCCTTGCCCTATGGAGCTTATTGGCTTCGGTATTTTTCCAAAACCGCTAGGGTGTAGTTAGCAACACTGGGGTAAACTTGACCGTTGTAGAATTGAGGAGTCGTGGACTCGTAAAGATTCGGATCCCCGCTATACCACTGAGAGGCAACCCTGCGGACACTCTCTTCAGGTTTACCACCGCTATCTCTGAGAGCGCGTTGCCAATACTGAGCGAGCTTGTAGTCAATGATTTGAGTTTGCAGTTGAGGATTTTTCAGAAACTCCTCCTTAGATATGGAGTAGCCCAGGGCCTCTTCTGACCAAGCCTTGAGGTTCTCAGGCATGACCTGTCCTATACCAAGTGCGCCAGAGTCACTGTTGACAATCCAAAAATGGCCGTTACTCTCTTGCTCAATGATCGCATTGCGCAATGCAATGGTCGGGTTAGCAATAGGTTCAGGACTGCGAGGCAACGGTTGCGCTCTTGAGGAGGGCCCTGCGGATAAGCTGACCTTCGCTAATAAAGGGAGAGCGAGGGCCAAAGCAACTATCACCTTAAGCAGGCTTCGATGAGAGTTACCAACAGCTTTAGGCTGTTTTGGCTTAGAGGTTGGCTTAGCCGCGAGTTGGCTAGCTAAGTAGAGGGACTTCAGCTTGTACTCTAGCCGCGTTCTAAATGGATGGGCGAGTTGAGGCTGCGATCGGTAAGCAGGAAGTTGAGAAGTTGGATTGTGGGGAGATGGCTCTAATCGGCTATTGGTCCAATTTACTCGAAGTTGCCGAGAGGCAGGAGGCAGTGGGGGCAACTGAGGCAGCATCGGTTTAGGATGCTGTTTTTTGAATCTACTTCGAGTTAAATCGCCATACCAATAGTTAGAGATTACATCTCCCAATCTATGTTCTGGTTCCATGCCGTACATCATAGATCCATTTTGGCCCCCTTGCACATCCCCCGAAAGGAGGTGCCAAGTTTAAACAGCATGCATTATTTTCACTACACACAACTGATATTACTTTCGTTAACGGCCTCATCCTTACTTCACTCTTAAGAGTGACAACAGCCGCTAATGGCTAACTCATCGCCCCCTCAGTTCTACTAACAGAAGGCTTTTAAGCTTCTTTCAATAGTGCTCAAGCGGACTTAATTAGCATGCTTTATATCAAGGCTGCCTAAAGGCTGAACCTTGCCATTAGCCCATTGAGCACGGGGCTGGCTAGCTGCTCCGGTTGTCAGACGCAGCTAAATGTGGTGCAATGAAGCAGCCTAAATACTCATCAATACCTTGATGGTTTCGCTAGATATTCTTGAAAAGTATTTTTGAACCAGGCTGTAGAGCCACTCTATACTTTGTATCTAGGCTTTGTATTGTCGATAACAGAAGGAAAGCATTTTGGATTGGTACGAGGCTGAAGTCAGAGCACTTGAGAAGTCCCTTATTACAGTTCCACCCCAACCGGATGTAGTCGTTTTCTATGGCAGTTCATCGATTCGGCTCTGGGACACCCTGGCTTCTGACTTCAAAACCATCCCAACGCTCAATCTTGGCTTTGGCGGCTCGACTTTAGCAGCCTGTGTTCACTTTTTTGAACGGTTGGTGGTCCCATGCAAGCCGCGTTCGCTGGTGTTCTACGCAGGCGACAATGATTTGGGAGATGGTCAGCCGCCCGAAGCAGTTGCAAACTCGCTGCGCGCTTTACTGCAGAAGACAACTCAATATCTAGGGGAAATTCCATTTGCCTTTCTGGCGATCAAACCCAGCTTGGCCCGTTGGTCCTTAATCGAACGGATCCGGCAAACCAATGAATTGAGTCAGGGGGAGCTGGCTCAACGGAAATTTAGCTATTACATCGACACCTTTCAACCAATGCTCGGAGATGATGGCCAACCACAGCCAGAATTATTTGCGGCAGATGGTTTACATCTGAGCCCTACTGGTTACCAAGTCTGGACACAAGTGCTTTACGAGCATCAACAACAGATTTTTTAATGTATTCTTAAGCCAAGCTTCTGGGGAGTGTTGTACTCTTACTCAGCATGAGCAGGGAATACCACAAGTGGTTCAGTTCCAATCTAGATCGGGACATGGAGCTATTGGTCTTTGGCCATAGTGGCGCCAGAGTTTTGGTGTTTCCAACGCGGGCAGGCCGTTTTTTTGACTACGAAAACTGGGGCCTGGTACGTTCACTGCAACAGCACCTGGATAACGGCTGGCTACAACTATTTTGCGTCGACAGCATGGACGCAGAGAGCTTTTACTGTTTCTGGAGCCCACCGCAAGATCGGATCAAACGACATCTTCAATATGAGCAATACATTCTCGAAGAAGTTTTGCCCTTTACTGAGAAGAAAAACTCCAGCCCTTTTCTGATCTCTCACGGCTGTAGTTTAGGCGCTTACCATGCCGTCAATCTGGCCTTTCGTCATCCACAGTTGTTTTCCAAGGTTGTTGCTTTTAGTGGCCGCTACGACTTGACAATTTCCGTAGGCAGCTTTCGCAGTCTATTGGATGGACACTACGACGACGCAGTTTACTACAACACGCCCAGCCATTTCGTCCCTAACATCACCGATCCAGACTTGCTCGCCCTACTGCGGCGCATGGAGATTACGCTGATCATTGGTGAAGAAGATGCTTTCTTCGAAAACAATCGCCAATTCAGCGACGTTTTGCGGACCAAAGACATTGAACATCAGTTTTATGTTTGGCGCGGCGAGGCTCACAGAGCCCGTTATTGGCGCCAGATGGTCCTGCATTATTTGTGAGGTTCGGCGGTGAGTCTCAGCTTTGAGTTGAGGACTATCGGGGAATAGGCAAGCTTTCTATTAGGTCCACGGTCATGACTAGCCATAACTCAACCTCCATTACTCAACTGCCCTTGCAAAGCCTCTGGAACATTACGGGCTAACTCCAACCCTTTGGCCCCTTCCCACTTAGTTTCGTCATCCCAAATAATGCCTGCCAAATTAGCGCCACTCAGATTGACCTGAAAGAGGTCAGTGTTGCAGAGGTTCACACCAGTGAGGTTTGCACTTCGGAAACTAGAACCGCTGAGATTGGCACCACTCAAGCTAGCGCCACTGATATTGGCACCATTTAAACTAGCTCTAATCAGGTTCGCGCCGTTGAGGTTCGCACCACTCAGAACTACCCCCCAAAGAACTGCCCCGCTCAGATTGACATCACTCAAATCGGCACCTCTAAAGCTGGTACGAATGAGATAGGAGTTACCTAGATCAACACCACTGAGATCGGCCTGGCTCAAGCTGGCTCCTCGCAAACTGGCTCCTCGCAGATTGGCTCCCCACAGGTTAGCTTGAGCCAGCTCTGCGTCGCTTAGGTTTGCATTGCTCAGGTTTGCGCCAATCAAGCTCGTACCCGTCAGATTGGCCCCAATCAAGTTAGCACTACTCAGATCAGCACTACTCAGGTCAGCCTGGCTTAAATCTAAACCAATGAAATTCACCCCTCTCAAGTCAGCTCTGTTCAGATAAATACCTTGAAGATAGGAGCCGACAGTGTGGACAAAGGCTTGCGGTTCGATGCAATGGCTGTAGCCAATCAGCCGCAACACTCGTGCAGGATCAAAATTAAGATTCTGTCGACCGCAGGGGTAGAAGAAGATCTTTTCTCGAAGTTGGTCTTGAGCCTGCGCGTAGCGGTGCAGTTCTAGCAAAAGAATAAAGCTGTTGAGCCCTGCATACAAGTCAACCTGTCGTTGCCCAATCACCAACTTCTGCATTTTGAGCTGGCGCATTTTTCGATGGGCTAAATTCTGCTCCAGCGTCTCAGCATCGATAAACTCACCCTCACACCAACGGAAGTAAAAATTCTCCAAACGCCGGAATAGAATTTCGATTGCTAGCTCTGAACTTGCTTCCAGAGTTGCCAGCAACTGTTCCACAATTTCTGGTAGCAAAGGCCCAAAACCTAGCAGATCGTAAAGTTCCCAGTCCATCTGCTGGTTGGAGACAAACAAACTCTCCCCCTCAGCTTGCTCCCCCCAGTTCTGCAAGCTTTGCTGAGTCCTTTGAAAATACAGAAATTCGCCAAAACTGCGATGACCCAACTGTATTGAAGTTGCTGCCAGAGCAGCAGAGCTGGGATGCAGTTTGACCCAGGTACTTCTCAGCTCAGTCTGCGAGTGTTGCAGAAGTTGCAGCCAATCCCTTGTGCTGCCCTCCGGTTGCAAACGTTGCTGCACAGCAGCGAGTGGAATAGACGCTTTACCCAGTTGTACAGCCCACAGCCCTGCTTCACTCAGCACAGGCTCTATCGTCCCTGTGGGTTTGGTATTTGGACTAAACCAGTGCTCGGCTTGTTGCAGGGACCACTGCCAGGATTGTTCATAGAGCAAAGCCGTGGCTCTGGCGGGACTAGCACTAGCAAACTGCTCAAGGTTCTGCTCAATCTGCACAGGATTATCTCGATGCAGAGCTGCTAAAAGATACAACAACAGAGGCTCTGTCGCCAATTTTTGAAGCGTTTCCGGACAGCGTTCCTGCAAAAATTGTTGTAAGGCCAACGCTGGTTCAGAGCCAACCAGAGAACGCCAGCGGCTGAACCATTCGGTTTGGGCTTCAGCCTCCATCGGCACGATTTCCACGCGCTCTAAATTCGACGGGAGCCAACGTGCCAGATTTTGTAAAACCGCAGTTCTACTCGTCAGTAAAACTCGATGGCTTTCCTGACGATTTTCTGAACAGAATTGTTGAAATTCACCAATCTGTTGCAGCAGCGCTCTCAGGAGTTCGCCATTCGCTGCGAAGGGTAACTCATCTAGACCATCCAACAGAAACAAAAAGCGGCTATCAGCCTTGGCCAACCAATGCTCGTCTTTCGCAAACTCCCAATCGAGTCCTGAGCGCAAAGTCGTCTCAAAATTAGACCCAATACTTTGCAGATTGCTCAACTGAATCACAATAGGAGTCCAGGCTGGATACCAATGCTGTCGGACCCAATTGGCAAACAGTTTGCAAAAGGTGCTCTTGCCCCGGCCAGTTGTCGCTTGAATGAGCAGAACTTGCTCCTGCTGACTGGATTTTTGCAGAGCTTCCTTGACCCAGCCTTCCAGGTCGAATGTTGTTGCCGATTCGTCTACTTTGCCTGCAGGAGTTACAGGTTTCGCGGCTAAAGGGACATAGAGATCTTGCAGAGTGAAGCGCTCAGCGAAGATAGATTCGCCAGGATATGTGGCAATCTCAGCTGCCTGGTAAGCTTCTACACTCTGGTTTTTCATCTATCTCACTCCTGGATGTCAGCTAAGTGCCCTGATTTCTGTGCCCTGGTTTCAGTGCCTTGGGTTCAATGCCTTGGTTGAAGAATCATAGCGCTAGGAGCGATTGCACTAGCGTTTGAAGACATTCTAGAAGCCTTTAAGATTCGCCAAGAAGATCCCGACAACCTAGCAACAAAAAGCCCTGCTGCAATTCAACAGCAGGGCAGATAGAGGTTAAACAGCCATATTGGACACTTGTTTAGTCAGGGAAGCCTCTTACACTCGAAGCCTTGCCGAGGTTGCCACCCTCCATGATTGGAGCGTCTGAATCAACTTCGGTCGCAAAGCCGCTGTAGGCCACCATCCCATGCTCGCCGAGATCCAGACCCTCGTACTCTTCTTCGGGCGTCACGCGCAGACCCAGCACTGACTTCAGGGCCAACCAGGTGATGCTGCTGAGCGCCACGGACAGAGCCCCGACCATCAGAATGCCAATGATTTGAGCAAACAGCAGTTTGCTACCGCCACCGAAGAGCAGACCATTGCCCATCGCCTCTGGAGCCCAGGGAGACTGTGCAAACAGACCCAGAGCCAAGGTGCCCCAGATCCCGTTGACCAGGTGAACCGAAACGGCACCCACGGGGTCGTCGATCTTGATGCTGTCAAAGAAACCGACTGCGAAAACGACCAGAACGCCACCGATCGCACCAATGATTACCGCACTACCCGCACTGATGAAGGCACAACTAGCTGTCACTGCCACTAGACCAGCCAAGATGCCGTTAATGATCATGGTCAGGTCAGGCTTCCCAAACTTGACCCAAGCCACAATCGTTGCTGCGATAGCACCCGCCGAACCACCCAGGTTGGTGGTTAAGGCGATGTGGCCGATCAGATTAGCATCCAAAGCCATGGTCGAACCGGGGTTAAAGCCAAACCAACCCAGCCATAGAATCAGACAGCCCAGAGTTGCCAAACCCAGGTTGTGACCGGGCATAGCCACAACTTGACCGTTGACATAGCGACCCAAACGGGGGCCGAGGAAGTAAGCTCCCATCAGCGCGCACCAACCGCCGATCGAGTGCACTACGGTGCAACCGGCGAAGTCCCAGAAACCCCACTGAGCCAGGAAACCGCCGCCCCAGATCCAGTGGCCGCCGATCGGGTAGATCACGCCGACGATCACCAAGCTGAAGATCAAGAAGTCAATGAACTTAATTCGCTCAGCCACAGCGCCGGAGACAATCGTTGCTGCTGTTCCAGCAAACACGAGTTGGAAGAAAAACTTCGCAGTCAAAGGAATACCAGTCCAGCTTAAAGCGCTGAAAACACCCTCATAGGCATCAGCAGTCGCAGGACTGTTGTCTGCTCCCGATAAGAAGAAGCCATTCAGTCCAATGACTGGACTGCCATCCCCAAACATAAAGGCGAAGCCAATCGCCCAATAGGCAATGGTTGACAGCGCAAATACGATCAGGTTCTTGGACAGAATGTTGACGGCATTCTTGACGCGGCACATGCCGGACTCTACCAAGGCAAATCCAGCGTTCATAAAGAACACCAAAAAGCCAGCGAACAGAGTCCACATGGTATCTAGGCCAACCTTGAGACCTGCCGGGGTAGCGTAGTCGATTGTGGCTGCATCCTGCGCCCTGACGCTCCAGCCCCAGCCAACCCCAATCAGAATCGCTAGGGGGATGCAGTATTTCCACTCAATGACCAAACTCTTCCAGTAGGTCATCAAACCAGTAGTTGAAGCCGAAGCTCTTCTCGAAGCGAGGCTGTCTCCCCGACTGGGGATTCTCCTCTTTGCTGGACTATTCCATCTCATAGCGGGGCTTACCTTGCGGGAAATCTCAGAGAAAACTTTGGCTGCATCCTAGTTTTCTACAGAGGCATCAAGTGTATCGGTAACTACAAAACTGGGTTTTGGGCATACATATCTGCTCGAATCTCGAAACCCGGAGTAATATGTCACGCTTTGAAGGCCATATGTGTGAACTTTTCAACCCTAGAGCGGCGGCTACCAGCATGAAGGGGTAGCCGCGCTGGTCCAAGCAGCAACAGTAGCCGCTTGAGCCGAGCCAGTTGTTTGAGCCCGAGTAGCGCAGCACCAGACAGGGCCAGCAACCTGAAAAATCCGAACGGTAAACACTGCTTTAACAGGGGATTTACCCGCGTACTCCCTCTCCGCTCCGTGCGATTTTCACTTTGCAGGTTATGGAGAATAACGTTGAGCTGAAGCCTAGCTGTCTGGCACCGCAAGCAGTGTACCTACAGCTATCAAAAGAGGCTCTAGAACATTTGAACAGGGTCAAGTTTTGCACCTGTAGATAGAGGAATTGAAGCAGTTGCTTCCTAAGAGCGCCTTATCCTCGCTTAACCCTTCTCCAGTAATGCTTGATTAACTGCTTTAGAGCTATCTCTATCAAGCTCAGTCTGACAAATGAGCGCGATAGGATATTGAAAGTGCCCACCCCAACTTAATCTTTGAGTTTTTGAGCTATGGATACCGCTGCGGTTTCAGTCCCTGCCCATTCGGATCGGGTCATCTTCTTCGACACTACGCTGCGCGACGGTGAACAATCACCTGGTGCAACGCTCAACGGCGAAGAAAAGCTGGTAATCGCCAAGCAACTGGCCCGACTAGGTGTGGATGTGATTGAAGCCGGGTTTCCATTTGCTAGCCCTGGCGATTTTGAGGCGGTCCACAAAATTGCTGAAGTGGTTGGCACTGAAACTGGACCGATCATTTGTGGTCTGGCCCGTGCAACCAAGCAGGACATTGACGCCGCCGCCGCCGCTGTAAAGCCTGCTGTCCGCAAGCGAATCCATACCTTCATTGCCACCTCCGATATTCATCTGGAGTTCAAGCTTCGGAAGACCCGGGCTGAGGTGTTGGCAATCGCTGAAGAAATGGTGACTTACGCCCGATCTCTAGTCGAGGATGTCGAGTTCTCACCCGAAGATGCAGGCCGTTCTGACCCCGAATTTCTCTATCAGGTTTTGGAGCGGGCCATTGCCGCCGGTGCCACCACTGTCAACATTCCTGACACGGTCGGCTACACCACTCCTGAAGAGTTCGGGGCCTTGATTCGAGGCATCAAAGAAAATGTGCCCAACATCGATCAGGCTGTTATCTCAGTCCACTGCCACAATGATTTGGGTTTAGCAGTTGCCAACTCCCTAGCAGCCATTAAGAACGGTGCCCGTCAGGTCGAGAGCACGATCAACGGCATTGGCGAACGGGCCGGCAATGCGGCCCTCGAAGAAATGGTGATGGCCTTGTACGTGCGGCGCAAGTTATTCAACCCGATGTTCGGTCGCCCCGCTGACTCAGAAGTGCCTCTGTGCAACATTGACGCCCAACAGATTTATAAGACCTCGCGCTTGGTTTCCAACCTCACCGGCATGTTGGTTCAGCCTAACAAAGCGATTGTGGGAGCCAATGCCTTTGCTCATGAATCTGGCATTCACCAAGACGGAGTGCTGAAGCACAAGCTGACCTACGAGATTATGGATGCTCAATCCATTGGTCTTTCAGAAAACCTGATTATTCTGGGCAAGCACTCTGGGCGCAATGCCTTCCGCACTCGGCTCAAGGAGCTGGGCTTTGAGCTATCCGAGCAAGATCTCAACAAGGCTTTCCTGCGCTTCAAAGAATTAGCTGACAAGAAGAAAGAGATCTCTGACTGGGACCTCGAAGCAATTGTCAATGATGAAGTGCGCAGCTATCCGCAAGCCTTCCAGCTAGAGCATGTCCAAGTTTCTTGTGGCGATCATGAATTGCCCACTGCTACGGTCAGGCTCCTGATGCCAGATGGCCAAGAACTCACGGATGCAGCGGTAGGTACGGGTCCAGTAGACGCCGTTTACAAAGCGATTAACCGGCTCGTCGATGTGCCTAACGAACTGATTGAGTTCTCGGTCCAATCGGTGACGGCTGGAATCGATGCGATTGGTGAGGTTACGATTCGTCTACGCCACGAGAATCGGGTGTTCTCGGGCCATGCTGCCAATACCGACATCATCGTTGCCTCGGCTCAGGCCTACACAAACGCCCTTAACCGGCTGCACTTTACCCTCGCATCAGCTCCGCGGCAGTCACCTCAGTCTGCTACCCATAGTCTCGAAACCCCATCGAGGGCAGGCGTTTAGCGTTTAGCACGCGTACAGCATCAGGGTCAGTTGCGGCCCCTCTTGGGTGCAAGTTGTATGCAAGGGCAAGGGGGCTGCAATGAGGCTCATTTCCACATGAGGCAGGGCAAAAGGTAGGGTGCTTAGGCTCTGCCTCATATGCCGTATTCCCAGCCTGAAAAGGCTAGACTCAGAGCCAAGTGCTGTCCCTTCTATTGTGAGAGCGCTAAGTGCAGTGGTGACCCGCCATGAATCATTCCGAGACTGCGCCAGATCAAACACCCCCTGAAGACTCGCAACGTTGGCGTCGGCTCTACGAGGCGGAAGCTGAACAGCGGCGGCGCGAGACGCAAGCGCTACAAGCCCAAGTAGCCGCCCTAAAATCAGAACTTACTTTGCGTAAGTCTCAAATTGATCCAGACCCTGAACGGGTTCGGCGCTTGCAGCAGCAGGTTGCTCGCCTACAGGACCCCGTCAAACTGCAACGCTTATTGGTAGAAGCGGTGACCGAATGTGAGCGGTTGCGCCTAGCCCTTAGCCAAGAACAACAGGCACATCGTCAGACCCGCGACAGTCTAATGAACACCTTAGTTGATGCGATGGCTGAACTGCGCAATCGCTCTGAGGCACCGGACCCGCAGTCTAAAACCCCATCACCTGCGCCACCGCCGCCAAGCTCGGCTCAACCCCTTGATAGAAATGGGCTTCAGCGTGCTTGATCGCACTATCTGGATCCTTCAAACCGTTGCCTGTCAGCACACAAACAACGCGAGCTTCCGCAGGAACTTGATCTTTGACCTTAAGTAGGCCCGCCACCGAGGCAGCACTGGCAGGCTCGCAAAAAATTCCTTCTTCAGCGGCTAGCAAACGGTAAGCATCAAGGATTTCTTCGTCGCTGACCGCGCCGAAGGCCCCACCACTTGCCTCTTGCACAGCGAGCGCTCGCTGCCAGTTCGCTGGGTTGCCAATGCGGATAGCGGTTGCTAGTGTCTCCGGATGCTCCACAATCTTGCCCAAGACAATCGGGGCAGACCCAGCCGCCTCAAAGCCCATCATGCGAGGTAATCGTGCGGCTAGGCCTTCGCTGTGATACTGGTTAAAACCCATCCAGTAGGCCGTAATGTTACCAGCATTGCCTACTGGGATACAGAGCCAGTCGGGCGCGTCACCTAGGGCCTCGACAATCTCAAATGCGGCTGTTTTCTGCCCTTCCAGACGATAGGGATTGACAGAGTTGACCAGCGTGACTGGATATTGAGTGGCTAGCTCACGCACCATTGCCAACGCTCGGTCAAAACTGCCGCGAATAGCAATGACTTCAGCCCCGTAGAGTAGCGCCTGAGCCAGCTTGCCCAAGGCGACATAACCCTCCGGAATCAGCACAAATGCCCGTAGACCCGCCCGCCTAGCGTAGGCTGCTGCTGCTGCTGAGGTGTTCCCCGTACTGGCACAAATAACCGCTGCGGCTCCAGCCTCCTTGGCCTTAGAGATGGCTAGGGTCATACCACGGTCCTTGAAGCTGCCGGTTGGATTGAGACCATCATATTTCAGCCAAACCCGGACACCTCGCCCGATGCGAGCAGCAATTGCTGGGGCAGGAATCAGCGGCGTATTGCCCTCATGCAGCGTCACGACAGGAGTCTGAGCACTCACAGGTAAGTAAGCTCGATAGCGCTCGATCAGCCCAGGCCAGCCGTGAAAAGCAGATGCAGTTGCGGGTTTAGAGGGACTAAGAGTCATGAGACCGGGCAGGAGACAGCCCTTAAGGGGCGCGAGACAAGAGACTGCTGTAGTTTAGCCCGATTAGCCACAGTCCTTTGTGCAGGGAACTGCCGAAAGGCATGATATAGGCAAAGTCTATGCAAGTCCCAGAGCAAAGTTTTAGAAAACTGATTGTTAAAATACGTTGCAGCCAATCAGGTTAGAATAGCCGCCAGACTTGAATTGCTATCGCAATGAACCTTTCTCGACCTGCAAACAGTACTGAAGCTTCTGTGCAAAAGCCCATTAACTCTTCAACTTTACAGTTTGGTCCTCGTGCTGAAGCTTCTGAGCAGCCTAAGCTGCTGCCAACCCACCGCAGTATTGCGGTTTATCAGGAGTCGATTCAAGCCGAATTTCTAACCCTGCAGGCGGAAACCGACTCCTTACTCAGGAAGCTGCAGAGCTTAAGCCGTTCTGCTGCGCGGACTTAGAACCAAGCCAAAACGTCGGCAATCTTCTCTGGCTCTGGGTCTCTCCAGCAGATAGGCGTTGCTATGAGGCTTGGGGATTCTAGGCGTGCAGGTAGCCTAAACCTGCTAGGTAATTTGTCTCTGGATTAGGTGGGAGTTATGAGGTAGTCCCTACTCTTGCCTGTTTCATCGTGTGTGTTTGTCGTTTGGAGCTTTGCATGACTGTAACCCCGTCTGTTGCCCTGACCGCTGCCAGCCAGCCGGTTTCAACTTTGCCGGAAGGCACTCGCCTAAGAGATATTTTGAACACGCTGCCCAAAGAGTGCTTTCAAAAGGACGTGCGAAGAGCCTGGTTTCGTCTGGTGTGCAGTGTTGTCGCTGTCGCCCTGGGCTACGTGGGTTTGGTAGTTTCCCCCTGGTATCTATTGCCGTTGCTATGGCTATTTACTGGCACTGCCTTAACTGGCTGGTTCGTCGTGGGACACGACTGTGGGCACCGCTCGTTTGCCAAGCAGCGCTGGCTCAACGATTGGGTGGGGCACCTGATGTTTCTGCCTCTGCTCTACCCTTTTCACTGCTGGCGACTCGGCCATGATCAGCATCATGCCCATACCAACAAAATGGATGTGGACAACGCTTGGCAACCGCTACGCCCAGACTTGTATGCAAAACTGCCTGCTGGCCTTCAGGTTGGTTATCAAAGTCTGCGCGGTCGCCTATGGTGGCTAGGCTCGATTATTCACTGGGCAGGCGTTCACTTCAACCCCGCTGAATTCGCTCCCAAAGACCGGAACAGTGTGCGGCTGTCCATTGGCGTGGTGCTTGTGGCAGGGCTAGTGGGTTTGCCATTACTAGTAGCAACCACAGGGCTATGGGGCCTAGTGAAGTTCTGGTTAATGCCCTGGCTGGTATACCACTTCTGGATGAGCACCTTCACCCTCGTGCACCACACCGCTCCGCAGATTCCTTTTCAGGAAGCAGCTAACTGGGATGCGGCTCAGGCCCAGTTGTCGGGTACAGTGCATTGTGCCTATCCTCGCTGGGTAGAGTGGTTGTGCCATGACATTAATGTGCATGTCCCCCACCACATCTCAACCGCAATCCCGTCTTACAACTTGCAGTTAGCTCATCGCCACTTGCAACAAAACTGGGGACCTTATCTTCAAGAAACCCAGTTCTCTTGGCAGCTCATGCAGCAAATTACGGATCGCTGCCACTTATATGAGCCTTCTAATTACTACCAGTCTTTTAAGGAGTTTGAAGTAAGTCGTTAAGTGCCGCAGTCAGGCGCTGATTCTCCGGTTGGGTGCGCACGGCAACTCGAAAGTAGTGCGCACCCAACTCTGGAAAGCTCAAACAATCGCGAATAATCAGACGGTACTGCTGAACCAGTCGTCGTTGTAGAGCAGGAACCGGCTGCTCACTCTGAACCAGAAGAAAATTAGCCCTACCTCGAAACGTTTTGAAACCGGGTAGAGCATCTAGAGATTGTTGCAATTCGGCACGCGCTTGCGGAAGCCAATGAAGCGTCTGCTGCTGAAAGCTGTAATCCTGCAGGACTGCCTCAGTAACCCGTTCTGCTAAGCAGTTGACTGGCCAGGGGTCACGCCATTGTTGCCAGCGTCTCAAGGTCTCAGGTTGAGCGATCGCATAACCAATGCGCAAGCCTGGTAGGCTGTAAAACTTGGTCAGAGAGCGAATCACTACAAGGTTAGGGTAGTGCAAAACCTGAGCCACCCAGCTCTGATCAAGCTCCGGCGGCAAAAAATCCATGAATGCCTCGTCCACCACAACTTGGGCCAGCTGCGATAACCACGGCTCTAAGCTAGAGCGCTGAAACAACCAACCGGTAGGGTTATGCGGATTATTGAGCAGCAGTCCTACTTTGGTACGAGGGCCTTGTGTTTGTAGAGGCGCGAAGTCTGGAAGTTGCTCTGTCACCTTGAAATCTAGAGGCAGGCGCACCAAATTAGGTTTAGAGCCACTAAAAGCACTGCGCAGAGCCCGCTCGTAGTCCCCAAATGCTGGGACCACCAGGCCAACCGCATCCAGACTTGACAGATCCCGAGCCGCCCAGGTTAACAGCTCCGCAGCCCCGTTGCCAGGCAGTACCCAGTCAGGGGACGGCAGTTGATGATAGGCAGCGACCGCTTCACGAAAGCGGCGGTAGGCAGGGTCTGGGTAAGCTTTGAGCGCTGTCAACCCGGCTTGGAGGGCAGCGAGAGCTGAAGCCGGTGGTCCTAGAGGGTTGATGCTGCTAGAGAAATCTAATAAATCTTCCGGTGCACACTTTGCTAAGTGGGCTGCCCATTGCAGGTTCCCTCCATGCTGCGGATGTTCTTGTCCAGAGTCTCCACCTACACCAACTAGAGACGAGTTGCAGCACATCAAGATTTAGCGGGGTACCACGATTAGAACTATAGATAATAGCGTTCTATTTATGAATTAGAACTTAATAAAAATCTGCCCGTTCGGGCTGGGTTACTTGACTTTCCCAGCCTGTGCAGGCAGCTATTGGTACTGCTGTAGCTTTTGTCTGCTTACAGAAGCACTTATTTTTTCTTACCCGAGACAGGAGCAGGCTTCTCCTCTTCTGCTGGAGCCACCTTCTCTTTGAAGAGCTTACCTGCACTGAAAGCAGGCACTTTGGTTGCAGGGATCTCCATTTTGTCCCCTGTTTTAGGATTACGGCCTTCTCGTGCTTTACGCTCCCGTGATTCAAACGAGCCGAACCCGACTAGGGTTACTTTATCTCCACTCGAAACTGCCTCCACAATTGCTTCGAGGGCGGCAGTCAAAACCGAATCCGCTTCTTTTTTGGTGACGCTAGCTCTTTGAGCAACGGCATCCACCAGTTCTCCCTTATTCATGGCAGCCTCTTTAAAGATTCCTCGCGCGTGTGGCTTTGTCTGAGTAGTTGACCTGCGTAGTTTCGAGTATCGTTTTAGGGTTGCTAAAGGCTGAAACTTCCACAGGGTCTCGTTTCCAATGCCTCATTCTAATATCAACTTTCGGTATCTGGATCCTCAAAACCTTTAAGATATGTGGATTTTCCCGTTATAGGTCTCTCAGCATAAAGAGAGAATAAACGAGTGGGCTGATATCTTTAACTATCTCGACCAGTTGTTTTGATCAATCAATATACGAAAGTCCCCCTTCAAGTACGAAGGGGAACTTCTAGAAGTTGAACTTAACGAATTAGTTCAGCTTAGGCTTAGCTCTGCGGAGTTGATGGTTGTGCTGGGGCCTGGGACTCACGGTTCTGCGCAGGTATCGTTTGGGTGTTACCGGCTGGGCGAACGCTAGGCTCCCGGCGTTGTCCCTCTTCGATCAACCGTCGAACATCGGGGTCATTCGGCTGATACTGATAGCCAGCTGTGACGATATCAGAATCCTCCACGATATGAGGCGTGATAATCACTACCACTTCACGACGAGTCCGATTAGTCGTCGTGCGCCGGAACAAAGCGCCCAACAGCGGGATATCCCCAAGAATAGGAACTTTGCTGACTGTGTTCTGATCGCTATCGTCAATCAGACCGGCCAGAATCAGAGATTGCCCATCGCGCACCCGGACTGCTCCCGTGGACAGTTGGCGCCGCTGAATGAGCTGAATGACGTTGGAGGCATTGCTGCTGCCGCCCGTATTTAGCGTGACCGGTACAGAAGGGGCTGACACCACTGGGTCTACGTACATAGTGACAAAGCCGTTGTCATCGATCTGAGGCACAGCAATCGCCAGAATAATACCAACCTGGACAATCTGAGCGGTCACCGTCTCAGTATTCAGCGATGTGGTTGACCCCGCAGTCACAGTCCGAATAATGTTACCAATCACGTCCTGGGTAACGTTTACCCTTCCCTCTGACCCTTCCTGAATCACCAAGGTTGGATCGGTCAGAATCTTCGCTGTGCCATTAGAGATTGATGCGTTGATCGTGGCATTAAACGCTGGGATTGGCGAGAAGTTGAAGTTAACGTTGTTACCAGTTGTAGGACTGCCAATGTTTTGGTTGATGTTCCCGACATAATTCCCAACCCTGAATTGGAAGCTAGTTCCCAAGTCACTGGTGTTATTAACCGCGACATCAACAATTCGGACTGACACCGCCACCTGACGCCTGCGTGCATCTAGTTGAGCTAGGTAGCTAGAAGCCACATTGACGATATTGGGTGTACCAATCAGAGTCACTGTATTGAGACGAGCATCAGCAATTACCTGCAAGCCCTGGAGTGGCTGACCACCACCAGCTAAGGCTAGCAATTGCTCCCGCGCCCCTCTCAAGGTTGCAGTCCGATTGGTCTCATAAGCATCACGAACAATATCGTCACCGCCTGAAATACTCAGGGTGCCACCCTCATCGCGTTGAAGGGTACCGCTTTCTAAAGTCGCGGGGATCTGGTTCAGACGATAGGTGCGCATCACCAAATTCTGCACCGCAGTCGGTAAGCTAGACCCTACAAAGATTGTGTTGCCGATTCGGTTCGCTTGTAGCCCGGTTACTCTCAACACGTAGTTGAAAACATCCTGAACAGTTTCGTTCTGGATACTAGCGGTGATGACCGCCTGGCTTGCCGGACGCCCTTCCGCTGCTGCTGTCGTTGTGGTGACCTGGCTTGCACCTGTTTGGGTGACAACAGTTTGCACAGGAGTGCCAGGAACATCTTCCGGCTCCCGGAAAACAAAGCTTAAGCCAGAAGTATCAGATAGAATCTGCAGAACGTCGCGGACAGGAGCCTCACGAAGGACTAAGCGTCTAACACGAGCCTGACCGGGGCCGCCTAAATCCAAGGTGTCTGCAACCAAATTAATATTGCCAATTGCAATATCCCCAACTGGAGGCGGGACTGCTCCAGGTTGAAAGGGGGGCGCGGGTTGAGGAGTATTGTTGGGCAGAGGAGCATTCGGTTGGTTAGGACGCTCTGCCTGAGCAATGATTCGCCGTGCCTGAGCCGCTATTTCTGGAGAAGGCGCTACTTCAGCAGGTCTGGCAGCCGGTTGATTAGGCTGATTAGCAGCAGGCGCAGAGGTGGGAGCAGCAGGCGCCGCTACTGATGGAGCCGATGGTCTAGCAGGTGCCTGAGCAACCGTATTCGCTGCGGTTCCCACATTTGCCGTTGCTGGATTAGGCCTGGGTGGTACTGGCAAGGCAGCGTTGGAACTCAAGAGCCGATTTGCAGGTGC
Source organism: Leptolyngbya sp. FACHB-261 (assembly GCF_014696065.1). Classification (NCBI taxonomy): domain Bacteria; kingdom Bacillati; phylum Cyanobacteriota; class Cyanophyceae; order Leptolyngbyales; family Leptolyngbyaceae; genus Leptolyngbya; species Leptolyngbya sp. FACHB-261. The sequence continues at coordinate 46,646 of NZ_JACJPL010000015.1, forward strand.
TGCACTAGCCAGGCTAAAGACAACCTCACCGTTAGGGCGCTGCGTCACCGTACCACTGGGCGGCTGTTCAGAGCCGGTGACCATGATTCGAACTCGGTCTTCGCCCATCGGGATTGCATAGACCGAGGTAATACCAGGCGCAGGGTCACTCTGCCGATACTGCCCACCGCCACTGGCTAGCTTCAAGCTAGAACCTGTGAGATCAGCTACCCAGGTATTGCCCTGACGCGAGGTACTAATCTGGGGCCTTTCCTGTCCCTTGAGATCCAAGCTCAGTTCTAGCCGGTTGCCAGAGTTGGAGAGGCGAATACCTGTGACCTGCGAATCAGCAGCCCAGGCTGGTAGGCCAGCTAAACCAGAGCCCATACCAACTAACAACCAAACTAACGGACCGGACAGCTTCATGGTCAACTCCTCACCTAACACAAGAAGGGATTTTATTCGCAAGGGGCTCACAGAGGACCGGGGGTCATCCACTAAGTTCCGCTAAGGGGGACTAGTAAAAACTAGAACGATTTAAGGGCTGGGGGCTGGGCTAGCATTAGCATCAGGAGCTGGGCTAGCACCAGGTGCAGGCGTCTGTCCAGGCGCAGGCGTAGCAGCAGCTTGGGCTGCTATCTCTTCAGCGCTCAGCGGGACGTAGGCAACCAGATTAAACGTTGCCCTGAGTAGACCAGCACCTGGAGGCTGGTCTACTGGTGTCATGTTTAGACTCTGCACTTCAGTCAGAGTCTGTAGCCGTTCCAGATTGCGCAGCGTACTCAGGATCTCACCAAAAGTTCCCTGAATCTCCACCGTAAAGGCCTGTTCCCGCACTTTACCGCCTAAGGCTGGGTTAGCGGGAGCCTGGGGATCGGCTGTGACTGGCACATAGCGAATCAGCTGTGCGCCACTCGACTCAACGATTTTGCGATTGAAGTCGAGTAGCAAAGTAGAATTTACAGCTTTCTCATCTGAGAACAGTCCTAGAACTTGCTGATTCTGCGCCCGAGCCGTTTGGATGTCCCTGCGTATCTGGTCAATATTTTTCAGACCCTCTCGCTGGGCGTTAACTTCTTGCTCAGTCGTGTCGATCTGACTATTGATCTGACTAAGTTCTTCAAATTTAGGCATTGTGTAGTTAGCTGTGAAATAGGCTGTCAACCCCAGCCCTAGTAGACCCAACACAACACCGCCTACAGTTGGCGTAATTTCTACGCCAAAAACTTTGGTTGGCTCCCTTTGAGGAACTGTCTCCCGGGAGGAGATAAATTCACCTGTAGCAGTCATTGATTAAGAGCTCCGATTTCCTGAATGGTTCTAATACGTTCTACTAAGCCGACTGCGCCCTGACGCTGCAAGTCGGGCAGCAGTTGAGAGGCGGGTTTGTCGTTAAGTGCACTTCTAATTTCGTAAGAGATAGCCGGATTACCTGTCCTGGCAGCATCCTGAGCCCGTTCTACCTTAGTCAGCTGGGTTTTTTGAGGGTCTAGAAATGGCGAGTTTTGTACGGCCAACATTAGATCGCTCACCGGGTCAAACTGCACAGCCTGGCCGGTTAGAACCAGAGTATTGTCCGGCTGCTGCGCGATGCCTCTAAGCTGGACGCCGTTGGGAACGCGACTGCGAAGATCTTGCAGTAGAGCTGACCAAGGTTGAATCTGGTCAAAGACTCCCACTAGGGCTTTGGTTTGCTCACGAGTTTGCTGTAGTTCTTGCGTGAGCTGAGCCACTTCCTGCTGCTGCTGCTTGATCTGCTCCTGCTGTTGCTGCAGATCGGCTAGGACTTGCTGGCGAGCGGCAATGCGAGTTTGCGCAACGATAAAGGTTGCCAGGCCTAGACCAACAAAGATAGCTGCAACAAGTGCGCCTAAAGCCAAAGGCCCCAGGGTATCAGCCCTAGGTGCAGCTGCCTTACGGACCGGAGAATCACTCCGGAAATCAGCTCGGTCTTGAAGAAAGTTAATGTCCAGAGCGTACATGAGTAGTTCCCAATTGGCAGTCCCAGTTTGGTCGATCAGCAGCGGAGAGGAGCCAGAGAGCACGCAGACCTGCGAGCTAGTAGACTTCGTTCAGAATGTACACACGCTTAAGACCATTTCATGCAGATTCACCGCTTTAAAGTTCCCGAAGACCTAAACCCAGTACCACACCCAAGCCTGGCCTGCGGCTGGGAAGGATTTCTTCGGGGCTGAGCAGAGATAGCGTCGAGACAGGATCAATCTGCTCGGTGGGTAAGCTCAAGCGTTGGCTGAAGAATTCATCGAGCTGGCCTAAGCCACCTCCAGGTCCAGCCAGAAGCAACTGGGCAATTTCCAGATTTTCTCCCTGAGTTAGGTAGAAATCGATAGAGCGCCGCAGTTCATCTGCCAGATCTCCCAGGATGCGCAAGATTGCTGCCATACCAGGGTTGCCTCCCTTCGCTGCGGCTCCCATCATGCCACCACCGTCAGCAGGCGAGAGAGGAACAGTCATGTTTTGCAGCATATCGGTGCTGCGCGTAGGCGGGATATTCATCGCCCGCGCCAAGGCGCTCTGAATCTGGAACGTACCGATGGGAACTGTCCGAGAGAACTGGGGGACTCCATCAATGACAATACTGATCTCGGTGTTATCGAACTCAATATCGACAATCGCCACCGCTTCCTGCGGAGAAAATTGCCGCAGCTTCTCACGAACGGTGCGAATCAAGGCAAAGCTAGAAACCTCGATTACATCCACCTGCAACTCGGCCTGCCGGAAGGTATCCAAGTACGACTCTGTTGTCTCCCGCGAGGTTGCTACTAGCATGACCTCGACTCGGTCGATGCCATCCTCGTCGCGGGTGATACCCAACTTCTGATAGTCGACATCCGCCTCTTCGCGTGGGAAAGGCAGATACAGAGCAGCCTCCTGATTGAGCACCATCTCGCGTAGCTCTGCGTCATCTAGCTCAGCAGGGAGCTTGATTAGACGGTTGACAGCCACGCTGACGGGAACAGCCGTCGCAACCCGTTTGGTGGTGATCTTGTGCTCTGCCAAAGTTGTGCGTAGTAGCTCCGCCAGGGTTAGAGGATCGGTAATTCTGCCTTCCTCAACTACACCTTCCGGAACCGGTGCCGAAACCATATTGACTAATTTCAGTCCCTGATTCTGACGACGCAACTGGACGATATTAATCCGCTCGGACGTTATTTCAACGCCCATGCCTTTACCGCTCTTTACAAACAGATTCCTGAGAGAGTTCACCACGGGCTTACTTCAATTGCGACAGCGTTAGTTTCGAGACAATCCGACTTGACAAGAATCCTTGCCCTAAGATACTCCCACCAGCCCAAAAATCAACAGGAGTGACACTATATTTGTGGGATAAAGAGCTAACTCACCCTGGTTGTAGTCCCACCCAGTTCAAATAGAGGGCTAATAATCTAGGGCCAATAAACCAACTTAATGCACCACCAAGCGCTAAAAATGGTCCAAAGGGCATTGGTTGACGTCGAGACAGTAGCCCTAAAGCAACACCCCCGACCCCAATCAGGGCGCCAATGGCACAAGCCATAAAAGCAGTGAGTAGCAATAACTGCCAACCTAACCAAGCACCTAGCATTGCTGAGAGCTTAGCATCCCCTGCGCCCATTGCTGTTTGGCCTAACCACAACGTACCCAACCAGTTAATCAATTCAAAAAGCCATAAGCCCAACACGGCCCCGAAAATCCCGGTAGCTACCTGAGTGAGCAGTTGTCTGCTATCACCCCAACCAGATACAGCTTGAAAGACTAAACCCGCCACTAAACCACTCTGCGTTAAAGGATTGGGCAGGGTCATCGTATCCAAGTCAATCAGCGATAGGGCCACTAGCCAGCTCAAGAGGCAGAAGCCAGCTAGGGTCATCAGGGAACTACCAAAAGTCAAACTTGACAATAAGAACAGCAAGGCTGTTCCTGCTTCCACCAGAGGATAGCGCACCGCGATTGGGGCACCGCAATGAGCACATTTGCCCCGCAACCTCAACCAACCCAGAACTGGCACATTTTCAAACCAGCGCAGACGAGCGTTGCACTTAGGGCAGTGGGAGGGAGGGGACAATAACGACTCGCCTGCAGGCAAGCGGTAGACAACAACATTCAAAAAGCTGCCGACACAGGCACCCAGGATCAGCGCCAGAACATGCGGCGCAACCACGATCGGATCCATCGCTCGGCACCCACCCTGCTAAACCCTGCTGAACTAGTAAAGACCAGCTTCAATCTGCTCGAACGGAACAAAGCACTCTTGAGGCAACAGAATGGGCTGGGAGAAAATCAGTTCCCCCCTGAGGTTATGGCGATTGATGGCAATTCCTAGGGGGCGGGGAAACTCGTCGACATGCACCTGGCAATAGGACTGATAGACTGCCCGCGCAGCTCGTAGGATCGATGGATCAATGTACTCGGAACCATCAATGACTACCCGTTCAACCCCTCGCTCTGTGCGCCGCGAAGCGTAGGCCACAGTTTCAACCTCTGTTTTTCAACCTAGACTCTAGTGCATCACTGCCCTGTCATCAAGCTAGTGCTTTGTCAATAATAGTCCCACAAAAAATGGGGGAATCGGTACTTTTAATCCAGATTCGGCCCAGAGTTGAACCCAATTTAGGTGGGGTTTAGGCCGTGTTTAGGTCAGATTTAGGTCGGTTTAGGTCAAGGTTAGAGCAAAAACCTGGGAACCAAGGCTTAACTGCAACGTTACTGCACGGGCTGTTCTAGCGCCCGTAGAAGTGCTTCACCCATTGCCTGCGTGCCTACAGCTTGACAACCAGACGCCATAATATCTCCGGTGCGATAGCCCTGATCCAACACCGTGAGAACAGCTTGCTCGACCTGATCGGCAGCGGCACTCTGATTTAAGCCGTAGCGCAGTAGCATCGCTGCACTCAGCACTTGAGCTAAAGGATTGGCTTTATCTTGTCCTGCAATATCGGGTGCAGAACCGTGAACTGGCTCAAACACACCAGGTCCTGACGCTCCCAAGCTGGCAGAGGGCAACATACCGATACTACCGGTGAGCATGGCAGCAGCATCGGAGAGAATGTCGCCAAACAAATTGCCCGTCACAATCGTGTCGAACTGCTTAGGAGCCCGCACCAGTTGCATGGCAGCATTATCGACGTAAAGATGGCTCAGCTCGACATCGGCATATTCTGTAGCCAATTGAGTGATGCGGTCGCGCCAGAGTTGCGAAACCTCTAGCACATTCGCCTTATCCACCGAGCACAACCGACTACCACGCTTACGTGCTGCCTCAAAGGCCACTCGACCAATCCGGTCAATTTCTGACTCGGTATAAGCCATCGTGTTGACGCCGCGTTTTTCACCAGTTTCGGTGGTGAAGATGCCTTTGGGCTGCCCGAAGTAAACCCCCCCAGTTAATTCGCGCACGACCATGATGTCTACCCCTTCTACGACTTCGCGCTTGAGGCTGGAAGCATCGATTAGTTGAGGCAAAATCTTGGCAGGACGCAGATTGGCAAATAGCCCCAGCCCGGCACGAAGACCCAGCAAACCGGTCTCTGGACGCAAATGACGCGGCAGAGCATCCCACTTGTAACCGCCAATAGCAGCCAGTAGGACTGCATCACTATTGCGGCAAGCTTCTAGAGTTTCAGCAGGCAGAGGTTCACCGGCAGCATCAATGGCTGCTCCCCCCATCAGGGCTTCCTGAAACTCAAAGTTCAAGTCGAACTGTTGACCGACCGCTTTAAGCACTGCCACAGCAACGGTCATAATCTCAGGACCGATACCATCGCCGGAGAGTAAGGTAATGCGGTAGGTCTGTGCAGCCATAGGAAAAGCTAAGAAGGGTTTGCAGGCAGTCCATCATACCCAGGAAGCGGATCCGAAGGACAGAGCCCGTTTTTATGAAATGGCTTGTGACTAGTAAGCTTCTACGCGAATCTTAGCTCTGCTGCTCCGCAGGCTTGCGCTCAAGCCAAGGGCAAGTTCTCCCAGCAGTTGTTCAGTTACTGGGTTAACTCTTCAAGCTTTAGCTCCAGATTACTGAGACGTGGGCTGAGGCGTGGGCCGAGGCGTGGGATAGTTGCCGACAACTTTAGGCCGAACGGCGTCAGACCGTGGGATAGTTGCCGACAGACTTGGGATGAATGGGGCCAAGCTTAGCCTGGGTGATGTCAAGCTCTGGGACAGTTCCCGACAGATTTGGGATGACTCCTGCATAACTGTGGGATAGTTCTCGACCCGATTGGGATAAATGCTGACAGCAATACATCAACGTCCCAACTGGTCACCCAGTTTATTCAAGCGAATCTCTACACTGTTGAGCCGACTATTGATCTTGGTCAGCAGGGGCGAGATGGTCAGATGCATCCATAACCACATGGCGCCAATTGCCAAGATTAGCAACAGGGAGGCGCCCGCTAGATTTCTGCGGTCTTCTTTGCGAGGAACCACCTGCCATTTCAAGACGGTCTTAAGCTGTTGTTCGATGCTATTGAGGCGCTCCTCTAAGCCATACTTCAGATCGGTAAGCGCTCCTTTTGGTTCTGCCTGTGTTGCTTTGGGCAAGGCTCCTAGTCCAGTGGCTAAGCCTGCTATCCGCTCTTCTAGCTGGCTCAAGCGCTGGTTAATTTCTGGAGAATCTCTAAGCTCAGTGATTTGATCCAGCAGAATCACTAAACTATCTCTCAAATTGTGTTGCCCTTGCGCTAGCCCATGCAGAGCTTGGGAGTGGGATTGCAAGAGCGCCCCCAAGTCAGAGGCAACCTGAGGCGTTACTGGCTCTTGCAGTTGCTCAGTTAGGGTTCTGCAATCCTGGCTCAGGCTTTGTAAGTTCTGGAGCAGGTCAGGGGGAAGACTCGCCACCGGAGAAGCAGGCTCCTGCAATAAACTGCGCAGACCAGCAACCTCCTGGTGCAAGTTAGAGAACTCGGGATTGCTGTCAGTGGGCGACGGCAATTCTATCTGGCTTAAACGCTCAGTAATCGCCTCTAACGTTTGCATCAAGGACTGCTGGCCTTGAGCGAGTTGTCCCCAAACCTGCGAATAGCTATTCAAATCGACCATTAAGGCATCCAATCTGCTGCTGATTGGACGCTGTTGATCACTACTAGATAGACTCATCCCTGTCTCCCGGAGCGTTTTTGCAGGGCTGCTTAGCAAGCTCGACCTCTCGCACTGGCCGATAGATGTCTCAGAAACCCTTAAACAATAAAAGCTTCACACGGCAGGGAGTATTCAGGCAGCCTGAGCGAGTTAACGCAAATGAATTTCAAACGAATTTAGTCGTTGGGCAAGGAATAGAGTCAAGAACTGGCACAAACAGGGGAGGCAGTGGCAGAAGGGACGGGCTAGGCTAGCGCCAAAGCTTTAGGCAGCTTAGAAGACAGCCCACAAAAGGCTAGAGCCTCTGCCATGACCCAAGAATTGGCGAAAGAATTAGCGATCTGTACACGCGGTCTTACCAAGCAATTTGACCGCCACATAGCCGTCAATGATCTGGATTTGCAGATCGAAGTGGGGGAAGTTTACGGGCTGATTGGCCCCAATGGGGCAGGCAAAACGACCCTGATCCGGATGCTGGCGGCTGCCGAAGAACCGACCACAGGTGAGATTTACATTCATGGCGAACGGCTGTCTCGCGAGCTGAATGCTCCCATTCTCAAACGTCGTCTGGGCTATCTGCCCGATGACTTTCCGCTCTACGACGACTTAACGGTTTGGGATTATCTCGACTACTTCGCACGGCTCTATCAATTACAGGAACCACGCCGCAGCCGGCGCTTGAGTGAAGTTCTAGAACTCGTGAACTTGTCCAGCAAACGCAACAGTCCGATTGCGGCCCTATCCCGTGGCATGAAGCAACGGCTCAGTCTGGCCCGAACCATTATTCATGAGCCAATTGTGCTGCTGCTCGATGAGCCTGTCTCTGGCCTGGATCCGATCGCCCGGATGCAGTTTCGGGAAATCATCAAGGTGCTTCAAGAAGCCGGGATGACCATTCTGATCTCGTCGCACGTGCTGAGTGACTTGGCCGAACTGTGCACCTCGGTTGGCATTATGGAGCTGGGTTTTTTGGTTGAAAGCACTTCGTTGCGAAAACTCTACCAGCGTCTCAGCCGTCAGCAAATCGTGTTATCAACCTTGGGCGATCTCGATGCACTCAAGTCTGAATTGCGTAATCACGCTTCGATCAATGCAGTAGAAGTGCTGCCAGGGCAGCAGACGGTGCGAGCTCAATTTTCAGGAACCCCGGAAGAGAGTGCAGCGCTGCTTCGCAATCTAATCGAGGCAGGCATTCCGTTAACTGAGTTCCATTGTGTTCAAGAAGATTTGGAGACTATCTTTCTTAAATTGGGTCATCAACAAGTTTCCTAAATCCAAAGTTTTTCAAGTTTTCAATTGTTTCGAGTAAGGGCGTTTTCAACTAGGGGTTCTGGTCTTTCGTTCAAGTCCTTCTGATGGAGAATCTTTTGTGATTAGACTCGATTATTTAGGTGATTGGAATCCGCAACTCCTGCGCGAGCTCAAAGGCCGTCTAAAACCCCAGACTCTAATCGTCTCCGGGTCTGTGTCTGTGCTTAGCCAGATTCTAGTCCTTTTGAAATTCTACGCTGACCTTCCAAGTAATATCCCTAATGCTGGCACGCTCTACAGCCGTTACTGCACAGGTTACTACACGGGTGATCGCAATGACTACTACGCGCACTATACCGTGACTTGTTTACAGAATGCATCTGGCGATCTAATTATTAACTGGCAAGTGTGGTGGCTGGAGGTTTTCAAGGCCATCAGCTTAGTTCTGCCTTTTGTATTGCTAGTAGTTGGCGCTTATATTCTGATTAGTGATATTGCCAAAGAAGAACGTCGCGGCACCTTTAATTTTATTCGTTTAAGCCCAAGGGCTAGTCAGAACATTTTGCTTGGCAAACTATTGGGTACACCCATTCTGCTATATCTAGGAACTGCTCTAGTAGTTCCCTTGCATATATGGTCTGGCCTGACAGGTGGGGCAACATTAGGCTCGATCTTAAGCTTCTACGCTACTCTCTTGGCTAGTTGCTGTTTGTTTTATAGCGCTTCCTTGCTCTATGCATTATTAGGTGGTCTTCAAGCCTGGCTAGGCGCTCTGCTCGTCTTCATCACGCTCTTTTTGTTTAAAAATGTAGAAGCCTCTTTAGGGTATGGCGCTCCCGGAGATTTGCAGTGGTTCTCAATTCCTATCGGTCGTAACTTGTCACTTGCCCAAGGCCTTTTGGTGCTTACCTGCGTTTTCTGGACTTATTGGATTTGGCAAGCACTGGATCGGCGCTTTAATAACCCAGGAGCAACGCCCTTAAGCAAACAGCAGAGTTATTTACTAACTGCCTGTTTTGAGGTTCTGCTCATAGGATTCTTCTGGCACAACTTAGACAAAGGCGCTTGGCAAGCTGAAGCACCATTCGGTAGCCGTCTTCTAGAGTCTCTTTTCTTTCTGTCCGTTTTCAATCTGTTGGCTTTCCTCGGACTCATTGCGGCGCTCTCACCACACCGTCAAACCCTTCAGGACTGGGCACGCTACCAGCATCAGAACAGGGCAACAGCCAATCATGTCGTCAAACGCAATGGCAATACTGGTAACACCAGCAATCAACGCCTCATTCAAGATTTGCTATGGGGAGAAAGAAGCCCTGCCTTGGTTGCGATTGCAGTTAACACAGTGATTGCAGCAACTGTTCTTGTACCCTGGATTTTGCTGTGTCCTTCAGGGTCTCTACGTTTGCAAGCCCTGCTCAGTCTCGAGCTGGGTTGTGGCCTAATCCTGGTTTGCGCAGTGCTTGTTCAGCTTCTCCTACTTATGAAAACGCCAAAGCGCGTTTTGTGGGCTTTAGGAACCCTGGGCGCGGTCATTGTATTGCCCCCTATAGTGCTGCTCATGCTGTCTCTCACTCCTAAGGAGGCAGCTGACCTATGGCTGCTCACAGCCTTTCCTGTGGTTGCCTTGAGTCAAGCCTCGGCCATGAGCACTGGCTTCGCCCTCCTGGGTCAGTGGAGCGTGTTCGTGGCTCTTAGCTTGAGACTGCACCGACAACTCCGACAGGCCGGAGAGTCAGCAACTAAAGCTTTATTAGCAGGACGACCGGCTCTAGCACCTGAACCGTAATTTCTGGCTTACAAGACCGCAGACACGATCAGTAATACAAGCACATCAGTCTTTGGACTTCTTGAGCGCCTTTGCCACCAGTTCTGGAATTTGGGAAGGGCGCTCTGCCACGGGAATACCCACAGCTTTGAATGCGGCAATCTTAGAATCAGCAGTACCGGTTCCTCCTGCGGTGATTGCCCCCGCATGGCCCATCCTTTTGCCTAGAGGTGCACTGCGGCCCGCAATATAAGCGATTACGGGCTTCTCAATCGTCTCGGAGATATACTGCGCGGCTTCCTCTTCAGTGCTGCCGCCGATTTCACCCACCAGCACAATCACTTCAGTTGGCTCATCCTCATCTAGAGTTTGCAACCACTGTGGTAATGAAGAGCCAATGATCGTGTCGCCGCCAATACCTACCCCAATCGATTGACCCAGGCCAGCGCGGCTCAACTCGGAGGCGATCTCGTAAGTAAGGGTGCCACTGCGACTGATTAGCCCCACACAGCCGGGAGTGTAGATCGAGCCGGGATGGATGCCGATCAGAAGTTTTTGATGAGGCACAATCACCCCAGGACAGTTGGGTCCAATCACCAGGGTTTCTGTCGCCTCGGCTTTGCGGACCAAGCGCACCATATCCAACGGCGGGATACCTTCAGTGATGATCACAATCTGGCGAATGCCAGACTCAATCGCTTCTAGAGCAGCATCAACCGCATAGTAGGCAGGCACAAAAATCACGCTGGTGTCGATGTTGCCTACTGCTTCTTGAGCTTGTTCGACTAAGTCAAAAACAGGAATCCCACTAAACTCTTGCCCACCTCGCCCTGGTGTCACTCCGGCCACGATTGGAGTTCCATAGGCCAGCATGAGCTGGGTATGGGTTGCCCCCATCCGCCCAGTCATACCTTGAACGAGAATGCGGCTCTTGGCGCTAAAGTTAATGTCTTTCATAGGGGTTTATAAGCTAGCGCAAGCATCACTTCTTCAAGGGGCGGGCTGAGGCAGTTGCGGCCACGGCTATGTCTACCGCCTCATCTAGAGTTTCTAGCAAGGGTAGTCCCGATGCCGCCATGCGCTCCCGCGCTTTATCCATGTCGTTACCCTGGAGGCGCACGATCAATTGCGGTGCGTCTTTCACCTGCTCGCGCATCAGCCGACTACGATAAGCTTCTACCGCTGCGGCTACTTCATCACAAGAGGTAATACCTCCCAAAATATTGACCAGCAGTACCCGCACATTTTTGTCTTGAGCCACCAGTTCCAGGCCCCGTTCAATGCGCTCACGGCCAGCACCACCGCCAACGTCCAAGAAGTTGGCGGGTTTGCCGCCTTGCAGATTGATTAGATCCATCGTGGCCATCGTGAGACCAGCACCATTGCAGAGCACCCCCACATTGCCGTTCAGGGTAACCAGTTGTAAGCCCAGAGATCGGGCTTCATCTTCACGGTCTCCTGCACGGGCTGCAGGTTTAAGACAAAGCAAATCGGGATGGCGGTTGAGAGCATCATCGTTGACGCTAACTTTGCCATCCAAGGCCATGATCTGACCGCTTTCGCTGACACCCAAAGGATTAATCTCGATCAGATCCAGGTCTTCGCTGGCAAAAAGACCATACATTTTCTCTAAAATCAGGCTCACCGACTGAATCTGGTCGCCAGTTAAGCCCATGCGCAACGCCAGCCGTCGAGCGTAGAAGGAGGAAAACTCATCCTCCACGACTACTTGCTGAATTTGATCTGAAAGAGATTCGATTTCAATTCCGCCGGCCTGCGAGCCCAGCAGCACCGGCCGCCGCACCTGACGGTCTAGCATCACTGCCAGATAGAACTCCTGCCGGGCGGCAAATTTGGCTTCTGCCAGCAAAACATCTGGGTATTCCCCATTAATTGGCAAACCAAATATTGTTTGGGCAGCAGCTACAGCATCAATCGTATTTTCAACAAATTTGATCCCTCCGGCTTTGCCCCGACCGCCAGAGCGGACTTGAGACTTCAGCACAACTGGATAGGGTACCTTGAGCCCTTTTAAATCTTCAGGACGGTCAATTCGTTGGGAGAGCAATACCGGAATGCCGGCCTCCCGAAATAGCAGCTTCGCCTGGTATTCCAGTAAATCCATGATTGTTAACGATGACGAATTCGAGGCTGCGTCTTAACCAGTGATTACCATTACAAACTGTTGTAATTTCCACCTTGGAGACTGCTTCACTTTACCAGAGTGACCTTCTTCACCCGCAAAATTGCGGTCGTCTCTACAGGAACACTATGTAATCTTGTCTAGAAGGTTCCGACAGATCGAGATACGTTCAGTAGAATGTAGGGCAGACTGAAAGCTGTCAGTGTGCTGGCAAGCATCCCCCAGCTCCCAAGGCAAATGAGCAGGGTCAGGCGAGTAGGGTAACTTTCACCAGACGACTTCAAATAGATAAATGGATAGGGCAGCATGAAGGACACCAGCTCAGGCGATCACAGGCAGCTTCTGCTGATCGATGATGACCCGAATTTGATTCTGCTGGTCAAGGACTATCTTGAATTTCGCGGATACGAAGTCATCACGGCTGGCAATGGGCGCGAGGCGCTTGAGGTACTAGAGCGTAATTTGCCAGATATGATCATCTGCGACATCATGATGCCGGAAATGGACGGCTACGCTTTTGTTCAAAAGGTACGGGGCGACTCCCGCACTAATTGGATTCCAGTCTTGTTTCTGTCTGCAAAGGGTCAGAGCGCAGACCGGGTTAAAGGGCTCAACACTGGAGCCGATGTCTACATGGTCAAGCCCTTCGAACCCGAAGAGTTAGTCGCTCAAGTCGAGTCCTCACTTAAGGCCGCCTCACGCTTAATTCAGCACAATACACGCACGGGTGATGGTCAGCCGAAGATTCAGGTCGCCTTTGACGTTGAACTCACACCGACGGAACTTAAGGTAATTCAGTTTGTGGCTCGAGGGATGGCAAACCGCGAGATCGCGGAGGAGCTCAACGTTAGTCAACGTACGATTGAGAGCCACGTCAGCAACATGTTAGGCAAGACTGGCCTACACAACCGTACAGAATTGGCTCGTTGGGCGATTGAGAGCGGGATGGCCTAAACCAGAGCCAAACCAGGCTCAAGCTTAGTTATGGGCTAAAGATTGAGGGTTGAGCGAGCTGGCAGCGTAGGACTGCCCAGCTCAAATAGTTTTACAAATTAATGGGAAAAGCAGTTTACCGACGAACCAGGCCTCTCAAATGATTCAGAGACGACTGCTGAGACAAGGGGACGGTACTTTTAGCTCAGGAACCTTCACAGACAGCTGAAGTCTTGAGCAAAGTAATCAAAGAGCAGGGGACAAACAAGCCTAACGTTTCGCCTCCCGCTTGCGCATGCGCTCCTGCAACCGGGCATCCGCTCGTTGCTCTAGCCGAAACAACCAAATCATCAAGGCCACGACACCAGTCTGCAAGGCAAAGCTAGGCAGGCTACTCTCCAACTCACGTCCAGCTAAAAGTTTCACCCCAAACACCAGCGCCCCGATCAGACCGGAAGCGGCACAGGCTCCATAAACCAACTTACGCAGCCCCCGATAGGGCGCTGCCACTTCAGCTCTGAGTCGAGTTCGGTCTTCTGGAGAAAGGTCAGCCATGAGCTAGATTAACCAGTGATGCTCTCCAGAAGTTGCCAAGTTTGGTTTTGGCTAACAGCTTGGTTGACCTGGTCAAACATCTGATAGCAGTGGTTGTTGCGCTGGAGCGGTAGCTCCTCGTTCTTGGCAACACAGGTGAGGCGAATCTTGGACTCCGGAGTCTGGTCGATCAAGACTTCGATGGTCACTAGTTTCGCAAAGGGAACTCCCCCTGGAATTTCACGCGCCATTAAATAGTCTTGGGTGTCGTAGATGATATCGAGGTTACAGGAGGATAGCGTATCCACCAGGGTTTGGCGGAAGCGATCTGGAGGGACTGCAACGGTAAAGTACTGGGTGTAGCGAGCCATAGCGCAGTGCAGACGGAGTGAAAAGGAGCGCGGTCGTCAGGAAAATGTTACAGCACTTACACAGATTCTAAAGGCGTAACCCTGGAATGCAATCTGAGGCAGTGCCCTCTTCCAGAAGGAGACGTAGACTCTCGATGTGTGGTGCCAGTGGCGAAACTTATTGGAGACCTCAATTGCCTCCGTTTCTTCCCCACTGTACTATGCGCTTCTGGACCCTTAGCCATCCGGAGACTTATCGCAGAAGGTTTTGAGAATGGGTGGAAAGCTAATCACATTCGAGGGCGTGGAAGGGGCAGGCAAAACCACTCAGTTAGAACGACTCCAAACCTGGCTAGTAGCAGAAGGTTACAAGGTCCAAGTGACGCGGGAACCAGGGGGGACAGCCCTGGGGGTTCAGATCCGCTCCTTGCTGCTGCATAGCGATACGGTCTCTGAACGAGCAGAGTTGCTGCTGTATGCCGCCGATCGAGCTCACCATGTAGACACTGTGCTACGTCCTGCATTACAAGCGGAATATATAGTGCTCTGCGATCGCTACACTGACTCCACCCTGGCCTACCAGGGCTACGGTCGGGGCTTACCCCACGACCTAATTGCCACGATCAACCAAATTGCCACCGCAGGTCTGCAACCTGATTTGACACTCTGGCTTGATCTAGACGCCGCCCACGGGCTTAGCCGCATTCAGCAGCGACAGAGCCAAGCCGATCGGCTAGAGCGCGCTGCCTTGAGCTTTCATACTTCAGTGCAGCAGGGTTTTACAGCCCTGGCTCGAACTTATCCGGAACGCATCGTGCGTGTCGATGCCAGCCAGTCACCAGAGCAAGTTCAGCAGGCAGTGCAGACCGCTCTACAAGAACGTCTGGGCCTATGGTGAGCTTTAGCAATGCTCTATTTAGCCCGGTTGTGGGCCAGACTGCGGCAATTAGTATCTTGGCGGCTGCCTTACGACAGCAACGCATCGCTCCAGCCTACCTGTTCGCTGGACCGGAGGGAGTTGGACGAGCTGAGGCAGCTCGCTGTTTCATTGCAGGCTTAGTCTCACCGCCTGATTTGCAACCGAGCCAGCAGTTAGAGCTAGTGGCACGACTACGCCAGGGAAACCATCCGGACGTGCTCTGGGTACAGCCAACCTATCAGCACCAAGGCAAGCTCCTCAGCGCTGCCGAGGCAGAAGCCAGCGGTCTCAAACGACGAGCCCCGCCGCAAATTCGTCTAGAACAAGTGCGCGAAGTCGGTCGCTTTGTCAGCCACCCCCCCCTAGAAAGCACTCATTCAGTGGTGGTTTTAGAGGGAGCAGAGACTATGGCTGAGGCGGCAGCCAATGCGCTGCTGAAAACTCTAGAGGAGCCCGGTCAGGCGACGCTGATCCTACTCGCTCCTAGCACAGAAGCCTTACTACCAACTCTGGTGTCTCGGTGTGCTCGCGTGCCTTTTCACCGACTGTCTACTCAGGATATGGCCTTGGTGCTAGAGCGCTGTGGACATGCCGCCATTCTGGAGCAGCCTGAGGTCCTGTTGATGGCTCAGGGTAGCCCTGGGGCCGCCATTGAAAGCGCTCAACAGCTCACTCAAATTCCTACAGCAATCCTGCAACTTTGCGAACTATTACCAGCAACGCCTCGCGAAGCGCTGACTCTCGCCAAGCAAATCAGCAGCCTGGAGCCTGAGGTGCAGTTATGGTTAGCCAGTTATCTGCAACAGCGCTATTGGCGCATCTCGACCCGCCCTGATCTGGGCTTTCTCAAGACTTTAGAGGAAGTACGTAGCCAACTGGTCAGCTATGTCCAGCCTCGCCTGGTGTGGGAAGTCACGCTTCTGCAAGCTGTAGCAGTGGATCCGGCAGGTCACTGCTAACGCCACGCGCAACTTACCTTTATTACAGGTGGGCTATTACAGGTGGGCCTTCGCCTCGCGGGAGACCAGTTCCGATTCATCGTTTTGCATTTGTTGCAGCACGCTTAGCGCTTCCGGACCGCCTAAGCGCCCGAGTGCCTGCACAACTCGATAACGCATTTGCCAATCTGGATCTTGGGCAAAAGGCACTAGCAGGGGCACGGCTTCAGGGTTGCCAAGTTCTCCCAAAGCGCCAACTGCGGCGGTACGCACTAAGTCAGTGTCCGAAGCTAGAGCTTTAGTGAGTAGGTGGATTGCTTTTGGATCTCCCAATTCACCCAAAGCAGCAATCAAGCTCACCTGGACCAGCCACTCGTTTTCCCGCTCGTAGACCTGGCATAACTCGTCCAGAACCTCTGGCTGCTTGAGCGCGCCTAAGCAGTCAGCAGCAGCAGCGCGAACATCAGCCTCTGGATCATTGAGCAGACGGTCGCGTAGGAGTTCGAGAGCCCGTGGCAAATCTTGCGGGCCCAAAGTATCCATTTGGCTCAAGGCGGCATAGCGCACCCGAGTATTTGTGTCCTGGCTAGCCGTGTAAGCCAGCTCGAAGGCAGGAGCTAACTCTAGCTGGCGTATTTGGTTGACTGCCCGCAGGCGGTCTCCATAATCTTCAGAGCTGAGTAGCTCGCGTACAGACTCCGGCGTAATGGTCATAGGTTGAGATGCAACAAGAATAAGGTCAGGCAACAAGCCTAGAAAGGGGCATCAGGTCAGTTTTTTAGGGGTGTTTAGGGGCTCTACTCAGCAGCCATGGCTCGCACAATGTCACCGCGAGTCACGATGCCGATTACCCGATCAGCACTGTCTACTACGGGCAAGCGGTTGATCTTGCGGTCAGCCATCACTCGTGCAGCTTCCCGTAAACTGGCTGCAGCAGTGATCGTGATCGGTTTACGAGTCATGACCTCGCCGACAGTTTGCCCCAAAGCCTTTTGTAGGTCTCGCTCATAGCGATTGGGGCTTTCGAGGTAGATCACACTGTCTAGAAACAGAATATAGGCTGGCGGTACCGCTCCAGCTTCCTGCCGCATTAAATCTGTTTCTGACAGCACCCCCACTAACTTGCCATCTTCAGCCACAACAGGAAAGCCACTAATCCGACGTTCTGCCAGGATTTGAATGGCTTCCTTCAAAGGGGTTTCAGGCCGCACCACAACCAGGTCTCGGGTCATGATGTCAGCAACTGTTTTGGTCATAAGCTCAGGAACAGGCCTCACGGCAGCGCTGGACTGTGCTTATTGTAGGAAATCACCAGCGCTGAGCAGGAGTCGTTACAGGACTTAACCTAGCTCCAATGCCACAGGAGGGAGCCATGTCCTCTAGTAAGCCAGCGTCTCTAGAGTTTCGCGTAGATAGGAACGCACTAGTTCATCGGGCAGAGTGTTGGGGTCGATGCCCTGATGACCTAGGCGTTCTTGATGCCAACGGCTGAAGCCTGAGCTAGAGAAAATAACGCGCTTCAGGCTCTCCCAGGTCTCGGGATCAGACAGGGAATCAGAACACTGAGGAGAGAGCGGACGACTCATAGCAGCACGGGAAGCAAGTGAGGATTCGAGAGCGAACCTGGTTAGACGCGGCTCACTCCTTCAGGATAGCCCGACTCCTCAAGCTGAGTTTGTCACTGCAAACACTTTCCAGCGCCTAACCAGCATTCTCAGGGCTGTCAGTAGCGGGGGGATCCTCAATGGTGGCGGTAGGTATTTCATCTGTCCTTGACTCAGTCGTCTCCTCTAGTAGCTCTGAGTCTGCCCAAACATCGTCTGCTGCCTCCGCCAAGGTTGAAGCGACAACAGCCCCTGCTGACGCAGGTTCCGTAGCAGAAGGGTCAATCGCAGGCAGTTCAGTGACAGAAGACCCAGTAACAACAGGGGGAGTCACCACAGGGGTTTCAGCCATGAGTGGTTCTGATTTCGGTAGAATTTGCTGAACTTGCCAGCCCAAGAGCGTGAAATCAACGTCGACTTGTTCAGTTGGGTAAGGCTCTAAAGACTCAAAGCTGAGTTGACTAACAGTCAGAACCCGCAACACGCTGAGGGGCACTTGCAAAAACAGGTTGGCTGCCAGAAAACCTGCACCAGCAAGTAGTAGACCGAGCAACCGCCAGCTTGCTGGTAAAGGCGCAATGTCAGCAAGCAACGGAGATAAATCGTAGAGGCGTCGCAGCAGGAGGACCATCAGGACCGCCCCCACCACTGTTACAACCCGAGTTAGAGGAGTTTTGAACAGGCGCAGCACACGCCGCTGATTATCAGTGAGAACGGTCGGTTGCAGGCAGACCGCTATGATGCTGAAAATATCGAAAGGCTTATACCACTGCATCCACAGGATTGGGCCAATGCCAATCGCAGCAACCAGCAAAAGCTCCAGTTCTACCGGCAAGGCTGGATTGCCAACGGCTAAGCCTAACGTGCAAACCCATAGCGCCAGAGGCACAGCCGCCAGACCTGCTAAATGGATCCACAGGAAAGGCTCATCCCAGAAGGGGGGCAGCCCTTTGCGAGCGGCGGCAACGGTCATGACATCACCTAACAAGCTCAGCTAAGAAAACCAAGTTCAGTCTAAGACAGATCGGCCTAAAACAAAGTGGCTGCCTTCCAGTAGGAGGCAGCCACTCTAATGAGATGCAGTTAGCTAGGCACTACGAGGCTGATAGAGTCCGTCGCTTAGACACCATGCGGAAGCCTTCGATAATGTCCCCTTCTTGCCAGAGCTGGAAGTTGTCAGAGCCAACGCCGCACTCATAGCCGGAGGCCACTTCGCGAGTATCTTCCTTCATGCGCTTGAGCGAATCCAGGTTGCCCTCGAAGACCACTTCACCACCCCGCCGCACACGCATGCGAGAGTTGCGGACCAGTTTGCCTTCCTTGACATAACAACCGGCGACCGTACCGCGACCGACTGGGAAAACAGCTCGAACCTCTGCCTGGCCCAACGCTTCTTCGACCGTTTCGGGATCCAGCAAACCTTCCATCGCACCCTGGATATCCTCCAGGAGCTTGTAGATGATGTTGTAATCCCGTACGTCCACACCCAAGCGGTCAGCCGCTTGCCTTGCGCCTGGGGCAAGGGTGGTGTTGAAGCCCACGATAACGGCGTTACTGGCTGCGGCTAGGTCAACGTCAGTTTCACTGATCTCACCTGGAGCAGACAGCAGCACCCGAACCTGCACTTCGTTTTGAGGCAGTTGTCCCAGAGCACCGAGGATAGCCTCGACTGAACCTTGTACGTCGGCTTTGAGAATCAGGTTGAGTTCCTTTAGCTCGCCTTCCTGAGCTTGAGCCGATAGGGTGCCCAGGGTGACACGGCGCGAGAACATCGACTGCTGCAGTCGGCTGGTGCGCTGGGCATCGGCCCGGTTGCCCGCTGTAGCGCGAGCGAGTCTTTCGTCCGTGAAGACTTCAAACTCATCACCTGCTGCAGGTACATCGCTCAGACCCAGCACCTCTACCGCAAAGGAAGGAGTAGCCACGTCAACTCGCTTGCCTCGGTCATCGACCAGGGCACGGACCTTACCAAAGACCGGGCCCGCTAGGAGGATATCGCCTACATGCAGGGTACCGTTCTGAACCAACAAGGTAGCCACTGGGCCTCGGGCCTTATCCAGGTGAGCCTCAATAACTGTACCTTTGGCCTCCCGACCTGGATTGGCTTGCAGATCTTCTACCTCAGATACCAGCAAGAGCATCTCCAGCAGGGTATCCAGGTTGTCACCGGCAATAGCACTGACCGGGACCATAATCGTGTCACCGCCCCACTCTTCGGGGACTAGACCGTGCTCACTCAGCTCTTGCTTCACCCGATCGGGCTGTGCATCGGCTTTGTCGATCTTGTTGATAGCAACCACGATTGGCACTTCTGCAGCCCGAGCGTGGCTGATCGCCTCAATCGTCTGCGGCCGAACCCCATCGTCTGCGGCTACAACCAGAATCGCAATGTCCGTGACCCGAGCACCGCGTGCCCGCATAGCGGTAAAGGCTTCGTGACCCGGCGTGTCTAGGAAGACAATCTGCTCTGGCTCGCCATTGTGCTCCACCTCTACGTGGTAGGCCCCAATGTGCTGAGTAATGCCCCCAGCCTCGCCCTGAGCCACTTTAGTCTTACGGATCGAGTCTAGAAGGGTTGTCTTACCGTGGTCGACGTGACCCATGATCGTGACCACCGGCGGACGGCGGATCAAGTACTCCAGATCTTTTGCATCCAGCATCTCCGTGACCTTACGGGCCGGAGCAGCTAGTTCCTGAGTCTCGACTTCAAAGCCCAGATCTTTGGCAACTGCTGAGGCAGTCTCGATATCCAAGCTCTGGTTGATATTGACCATGGAACCTTTGAGGAACATGGCCTTGATGATGTCAGTCTCGGGAATATGCAGTTTCTGAGCGAGCTCCTGCACTGTGAGATCGCCAGTCAGCACCAGGGTTGTTGGTTTCTCCTGCTCTTGCTCTTGGTTACGACGTTGTTCACGACGGTCACGAGCTGTATGACGGCGTCCACCAGATGCAGGTGTAACCTTTGCTGTTACCTGTCGGGGCTGAGCTGTCTTCTGCTTGGGTCGAGCTGCTGGTCGGGCCAGAGATAGGCTGACTTCAATGGCAGTTGATGCCGTACCGCTGGCATCTTCGAGCAGCTCCTCATCTTCGTCCACAATGTAGACGGGACGGCGTTTGGTTTTGCCCGCCGCCTTGAGCTTCGCCATTTCATTGGCTTCATCCTCAGCTTCCTCAGCCTTGCTGCGCTGCTTCGGCGGGCGTGGCGGTGTAGGCCGATTGAGCAACGACACACTGTCATTAGGATCAGTCGCTACCGAGCCGGGAGCAGAACCACCGGGATTGCGAACTGGGCGAGGCAGCGTGGAGGGTGCTTGTGGGCTACCAGGCTGAGCAGGCCGTGGACGCTGTAAGTCCAGATTGGGACGCTCAGGACGGCGAATGCCCTCAGTTCCTTCACGACGTCCAACAACTGGAGCAGGCGCTGCCGTCTGCCCATCCTGCTCGCCACGAGCTGCTGGGCGCTTAATTAATGGGCGATTGGTGAGGCTGCGGGGCTCACGGGTGGCGAAGTCTTGAGAGGCTGTTCCCTCCGGAGCGGCCAACTCGGCAGCAACCCGTCGGTTAGCATCGCCATTGGTTTGAGGCCGAACTGGGGCGCTGCGTAAAGGTGCACGGGCTGGCACTTCAACGCTGGGAGCAACACTAGGCGCAACATCTGCTGGGCTACCAGCATCTGCTGCCGGTATAGATCGTGCTGGCAATTCTTCCGAGCGAGCTGGTTCAGGAGCCCTTTTTGGGGCAATGCTGCGTTCCCCAGCTGCACGCTCAGGTGTGGGAACTGGGCGCTCGGGTAGTGATCGGTCTGTCCCCCCTGGGCGCACCGGGCGCACCGGAGGATTCGCGGCGCCAGCACCAGCAGCACGCGGAGTTACAGGAGCTGTGGGACGAGGGGGTGCTGGGGCCGGAGATGAGTCACCCAAATCTGGAGCCTCCGCGCCATTGCTAGCGGGTTTCTCCGGTGGGGGAACCAAACGGACAGCAGGCTTACGGACCTCCAAAATCTGCTGCTTCTTGGGCTTTTGCACCAGGTTTTGGGCAGAGGGAGTGGGGCGATCTGTCATCGATGAGGACGAATGGGATGGAGTGCTGCTTGGGGATCGACTGTACTTTTCAGCGGCGGTGCGGATGCGCTCGGCTTCAGCGTCACTGATCGTGCTGCTATGACTTTTGACTGGAATCTTTAATTGCTCACAAACTGCAAGGATATCTCTGTTGTCCAAATCCAACTCTTTAGATAGCTCGTAAATTCTCACTTTGCCGCTACTCATCCACACTTCCCTCTTCGAACGCGATTGGTTGCTACATGGTGGTTTGCTCTGCCATGACGGGTAACAAACTGAACTCACTGGGTAGACAGGGGCACGAAACCAGTAATCTCGACCTACAACAGTCCCTCTCCAGTTCTCCCTTGGTCTACCTGATGAAAGCCCGGCTTGGCTGTGCTTGGCAGCGTACCGAGCCGTTGCTGAAGAATCTGATAAATCTCATCAGGAACAGGAACTTTGAGGGCTCGTCCTAGGCGATCTTTGCGGCGGGCTACTGCTAAGCACTCTGCTTGGGGGCAAAGATAAGCGGAGCGACCCGTTCCTTCCAATTGTACTTTTCGCGACGGATATGACCGCACAATCCGCCAAAAACTTGACCGATGATCGATCCGACGGCAGCTCAGACAGCGACGATAGTTAGGCTTCGATCTCAGGGGAGCTATTCCTCCTCGTCATAGACGGGCTCTGCTGTGGAGGGGTGATCAGAGGCATCCTCGTCATGGGAAAGGGAAGCGCTACCGTTAACCTCTTCGTCCTCTTCAGCATACTCATAATCGTCGTCATCGTCGTACCCGTAAGCCTCTGCGTAGGCAGCCTCTTCTTCAGCGCGGCGAGCTGCAATCTGGGCGGCTAACTCCTCAGCCTTTCGGTCTTCAGCTTCGTAGTCGTACTTGGCAGAATCCTTAATGTCAATTTTCCAACCTGTTAGGCGAGCAGCCAGACGCACATTTTGCCCTTCCTTACCGATAGCCAAGCTCAGCTGATCTTCACGCACTAGGACATGCGCTTGGCGCTCCTCCGGGTTCATCAGGCGGACTTCGTCCACACGAGCCGGGGAAAGGGCATTAGCGATGTAAATGGCCGGATCGGGCGACCAACGGATGACATCAATCTTTTCGCCCCGCAACTCAGAGACAACGGCTTGGATGCGAGATCCCCGTGAACCAATGCAGGCTCCGACCGGATCAACATCGCGTTCGAGAGTGTCTACTGCTATTTTAGTCCGGGGACCGACGGAACGGGTAGGGGGGTTAGCTTCGCGAGCGACAGCCACAATGCGTACGATCTCATCTTCGATCTCGGGCACTTCGTTGGCAAACAGGTAGACCACCAAGCCAGCATCAGCTCGTGAAACTAGCAGTTGTGGGCCACGGCGCGAACCCTCACACACTTTCTTGAGATAAACCTTGTAGGTAGCGTTGGCTCGATAGGGCCGTTCGTTGGGTAGTTGATCGCGGTGAAGCAATTCGGCTTCTACTTCAGGTCTGCCAAAGCCACTGCTAACCGCCATGATCACAGAGCGACGCTCAAAGCGGAGCACCCGCGCTTGCAGGACTGTGCCTTCTAGATCCTGGAATTCTTCCTGGATCATGCGGCGTTGTTGGTCACGCAGTTCTTGGGCCAGTACCTGCTTGGTCTGAATAGCTGCCATGCGCCCGAACTCGGTCTGGTCCGGCGTAACATCTACCACAACTTCTTGACCAGATTGAGCTTCCGGCGCAACTTCCTGCACCTCGGATAGCGAGATCTGGTGATCAGAGTCGTTGACCTCTTCGACAATGGTCTTGGTGGCAAGGACCCGGAAGCCCTCCTCCTCAACATCCAACTCCACGTCGAAGTTGTCGAAATACTCATCTTCAAAGCTTATAGCTTCAGCTTTATAGGTCTTGCGGTAACGCTCGTAGCCCTTGAGCAGAGCTTTACGCAGGGCCGTTTGGACGGCATGCTTGGGCAAATTGCGTTCACGGCTGATGACTTCAATCATCTCGCCAAGCCCGTGCAAACTGACCATCGACATTGCTTGTTCTCCTGAACTCTTCGGTTGTGCGTCTTAGGGGCAAGGGGCAGGTGAAGGGCTAGCGGGGGTCTTGGAGCTGAACTTTTGCCACTGCATCTCGTGGCAAGACGACAGTACGACCCTTCTGGTTGATGTAAACAGCAGTTTCATCTCGTTTAATCAATTGCCCTGACCATTCCTTGCTGCCCTCAAGAGGGTCATGGGTACTTACCAGAACTGCAAAGCCCTTGAAGGCTGTAAATTCACGGTCACTGCTCAGCGTGCGGGAAGCGCCTGGGCTGGATACTTCTAAAACGTAAGCGCCTGGTAGTAGATCAGCCTCGTCTAGAGCTGGTTCCAATGCCTGGCTCATCCGCTCACAATCATCCAAGCCGGTGTCCCGCTCTAGATTGCGAATGTCAACCCGAAGGACTGGTGGATTCTGATTGGTATGAAACACTGCTCCGACCAGTTCAAGACCCAACTGCTCGGCAATGGGAGTTGCCAAACTCAGAACCTGGGGAATGACAGGATGACTCATAAGCTTTCAGCTACAACTGACAATAAAAAAAGTGGGCTTGACCCACCTTCCATGAAATGCTCCATCTCACGAAATCTGGCACTTGGCATCCCAGCCAGTAGGACTGGCAGCGACACACTGCTCCTCTAGTGTAGCGCAACCACCAAAAGTGGGTGTTTCTAGGCAGTTAGGCTCTATTTTTGTTCTGCAGACTCTGTGCTAGACAGCGGCAGCGTTCGGCAATGCGATGCCAATCTTGGGCGGCAACCAGGGATTTCGGGAACAGGCTGCCTGCCAAGCCCACTGCAATGGCTCCGGCCTGCAAGAAAGCAGCGGCATTTTCCATGGTAATGCCACCCGTTGGCACTAAGGGGATAGAACCTAGTGGCCCCTGCAAACTTTGGACATAGGCAGGCCCACCAACGCTACCAGCTGGAAAGACTTTGACGCTACTTGCTCCTCCCTGCCAAGCTCTCACAATCTCTGTGGGCGTTAATGCTCCGGGTACTAAAGGAATACCAGCAGCATTAGCGATAGCAATGAGTTCTAGGTCGGTGTGAGGACTGAAGCAGAACTGAGCACCACAGGCAAGCGCTTGCTCCAGCATCCCCCGGTTGAGTAAAGTACCGACGCCGATCACGCAGTCGGGCAGTTCTTGCCGCAATCGGGGCACGAGCCTTTCAACTCCCGGCGTATCCCAAGTAATCTCCAGTAAGCGGAGATCCCCAGCCGCCGCTGCTAAGGCCAACCGATGGGCACAGCTAGAGTTTCGGCTGCGAATTACAGCAATGGCGCGATGCTTACGCAAGAGAGCGAGCCAGGCGTTCAAAACAGCCCACCAGACAACTAAGAGCGGACCGTCAGTATACCAACCATCCCGGCTTCAGTGTGACCCGGAACCGTGCAGCGCAGAGTATAGGTACCAGAACGAAGGGGCACAAATGACCACTCGGCTTGGGCTCCCGGCTTTAGCTCCAAGTCGTGAATGGCTCCCTTGATTTCCACACCACCTGCTTTGATGTTTCGGGTCCAGACTGCATCGGCAAAGTCTTTAGCAGTGAAGTAGTGCTTCTGATTACTGGGATTGCTCAGCGCCAGCTTGTAGAGTTGCCCCGCTTGAAAGGTTAGGGTATCAGGGCTAAACCGCAAGGCCCCATCCGCTTTGCCCAGTTCTACACTTACAGACACAGCAGTTTGAGGGTTCAGGTTAAGGTCAGCCTTGGCTGGAAGCACTACCAGGCTCAAGAGGAGCACTCCCATTACCAGACCAGTCAGTAAGTTAGTCAATAAGCCAGTGAGCCGCTGCATACTCGACTCCTCTCTAAGTCAAACTCCAAGCCAACACGCCCAAAACCAGCAGCACTCCTAAAACCATGAAGGTCCGTTCCAGGCGGCGTAGTAGTGGCTGGACCTGATAGGTAAATACCAAGCGGTCTTTGGTCAGCTCCTCAGTCGGTTTGGTCCAATACTGACCGTCATACCAGCCCGATTCCTCGTAGGGAATCGTGGCGTTGAGTAGTCGACTACGAATGTAATTCCAGCCGAGATAAAGCCGCAATAGCACCAGACCCAAGGGCAAACTGGCTCCTGCCGCTGCAAACAGGAGAAACTGCAGCGTCGCGCGCGAAGGCGAGAAGCTGTAGGCCGCAACAGGCGCACTCACAGACCAGCCCACTAGCCAAACGACAGCCAAGCGCTTGACAAAAGTTGGAATATCTAGTGTGGCCCAACTGAAAAACCAGGACTCCCTGAGTTCTTCATACTCATTGAGCGGACGTTGCTCTAGAGGGACGGGACAGACGACAGAGGACGATTGGGACATCGCGGATGGCCTTGAGGAGCGCAAATCGCTATAGCCTGAACTTTAGCGCAAAGTTTATATTATGAGGCTCTCGGGCTTTTGTCATGGAACTTAACAACCCTCTGCGGGTAGGTCTGGTGGGCACCGGCTACGCCGCTAAGGTACGAGCCGAAACCCTGGGTAGTGATTCCCGGGTCAAACTGCTCGCAGTCAGTGGTCATCAGCGCACCGCCGAGTTCGCTGAAAGTTTTGGTTTGGTGGCAGTGGACGACTGGACGCAGCTGGTACAGCGGCCCGATTTAGACTTGGTGGTGATCAGCACCGTCAATCGGGACCATGCTCGCATTGCTAGAGCGGCCCTGCAGGCGAACAAGCATGTGGTCCTGGAATATCCACTGGCCCTTAATCTGGCAGAAGGACAGCAGCTCCTCGAACTGGCCACAGCTCAGCAGCGGCTGCTACATGTTGAGCACATCGAATTACTCAGTGGCATTCATACGGCCCTGCGCCAAGGGCTACCTAAGCTAGGCCAAGTGCTCTACATCCGCTACAGTGACCTGACCGAGAAGCGACCAGCACCGCAACGCTGGAGCTATGCGTCAGAGCTGTTCGGCTTTCCCTTGATGGGGGCTGTGTCTCGAATCCATCGGCTCACTGACCTGTTCGGGCCGGTTCAATCAGTCAGCTGTCAAAGTCGTGTTTGGGGAGATGGAGAGTTCTTCAATACCTGCCTGACCAGTGCCCACCTCCAATTTGCTCAGGGTTCTGTAGCAGAGGTGGTCTATGGCAAAGGTGAGGCGCTGTGGCGATCCGAACGAGTTTTAGAAATCCATTGCAAGGCTGGTGCCTTGCTGATCGATGGCGAGACCGGCGTACGGCGAGATGCTCAAGGCGAAACGCCGCTAGAACTGGGCAGTCGTCGTGGCCTGTTTGCCCGTGATAGTGCAGCGGTACTGGCACATCTCTTCGAAGGTGAGCCCCTTTACGTCTCGCCGCAGCAAAGTCTGTATGCTCTGCAGGTGGCGGATGCTGCCCGTCGTGCTGCAGAAACTGGCGAGACAGTTCATTTATGAGACTACCGATACCGAAGAGATAAGGAGATCAGCTAGTTGGGGTTTGCAGCTTGAGGCGCTTGAATCAGCTTGCCACACGCTGTTGCTGGGGTTGCAGAGGCAAACAGACAGTAAAGGTCGTTCCCTCACCCACCACTGAGTCAAGCCTGATCTTGCCTTGGTGGGCAGCCACAATGCGGCGGCACAAATCTAGACCTAAGCCGCTACCACCTTTGTGGTGGCGACCTTGATAGAAGCTCTCAAACAAATGAACCTGATCATCCGCTGGAATACCGGGTCCAGTGTCGCGGATTTGGATTTCTAGCAGTCCATTAGAAGGCGCCCGTAAGCTGACCTGAACTTCACCCTGGTCGGTAAACTTGATCGCATTACCCACCAAATTCGTGAGTACGCGACGCAGTTCCAAGTTGTCCCCTTGCAAGGCTGGTAAACCTTCGTCCACCACTAGATTCAGGTGTAGATTCTTCTCATCAGCCAGAGGTTGCAGTTCTTGAATAACCTCACGGGACAGAGAGCCGATGTTGATAGCGTTAAAGTTTAGGGTCTTACGGCCTGCTTCGTAGCGGTAGACCTCCAGCAGTTTGTTGACCATGCTCAGCAAATTCTGGTTGCTGCGAGCCATGGTGGTCAGAGCTTCATGCATAGGCTCCGATAGCTCCCCCAACACCCCCTGACTGATCAGGGTCAGCATCCGGTCAGCGGCAACTAGCGGCGTGCGGAGGTCATGAGTCAGGCGAGAGACGAAGTCTTCGCGTTGACGAGCCAGACGTAGTTGCTCATCCATGAGGTGCTTCAGGCGCAGCAAGCAGTCAACCCGAGCAATAATCTCGTCAGGGTCTACCGGCTTGCGGATAAAGTCATCGGCGCCTAAATCTAAGCCTTTAACCACGCTCGGACCACTGTAGGCGGTGATTAGCAGGATAGGGATGTAGGGCAGATCTGAAGCTCGGATGCGACGAGTCACCTCGTAACCGTCCATCTCCGGCATCATGACGTCTAGAAGAATCAGATCGGGGGGAGTTTTGAAGACTCGATCTAACGCTTTAACACCGTTGTCTTCAACCCAGATCTCATAATCCTCATTGTCGTCCTGCAGAATGTTCTGAATCAGAAACTGGTTGTCGGGTAGATCATCAACCACCAGGATGCGACTCGGTCGTTCAGGTTTGGCGGACTTAGGAAAGTTCATAGGAACTCAAGACGACACAGGCAGAAAACTAGACAATCACACCAGCTCCCGGCCTTGCACGGCTGCCCATTAGGTTCTCACCTACTCTGGAAGTAGGCTGAGTTCCCTTCAAGCAGGCGGGTTACGAAGCCATCGGAAGTATCCTCAAGTCCATCTCTGTCAACTGACGAAGGATGGGCTAGCCGCAACTAACCAGCAGTTCCAGAACCTATCTAGATTCAGTTAGTCAAAGGCTGGATCTAGCGTGTCACTTAGGTTGGAAAAGTTTCTCCCTCTAGAGTCTGAATTTTGCGATTTTGATACATTTGCTCTCGTACAACATTTCGTACAGCTCAATGATTAAAGATATCTTCGTACCCCAACAGATCTAGCTGAACAACAGTTGGTAAGCAGTGAAAGCAATGTTGAGCTAGTTGCCAGCGACCCTCACGCTCCAGCATCATTTGCAATACGCTCCGAACTTTCAGTAAATGCAAGACATCATTCGCTGCGTAGCGGAGCTGCTTTTCGGAAAGAGCTTGAACGTTGCCCCAGTCTGAGCTCTGCGCCGTTTTGTCAAGTTCAACTTGAGTCAAATCTCGCACCAGATCTTTGAGGCCGTGATGGGGGGTATAAGTCCGCGCTAACTTGCTGCCAATCTTGGTACAGAAAATCGGTGCTGTGTCAATGCCCAAGTGATAACGCAACATCGCTATATCGAAACGGGCGTAGTGAAAAACCTTTTCGACTTGAGGATTTTCAAGCAGTTGTTTGAGCCTAGGAGCCTGAGTAATGCCTTTGGCTAAACGCACTAATGTCGCTCGACCCGATGCATCAGCAATCTGAACCAAGCAGAGGCGATCGCGCTGAGGCTTAAGGCCCATAGTTTCGGTATCGACAGCAATAGCCTGCTCTTGGGCGTAGTGAACAAGCGCTTGTTCACTCAAATCGTCCTCGCATACCTGGAAGGCGTCTAATCCCATCCCGACCTCTTTGCGCTGGCCTCTATCGCCCCATTATTAGCATCGATAGGAGCAGCCCGAGCAGCGATCCGCCTAGAAGGAGCCGTTGAATCCTCGCAGCCTCCAGCAGCGGCTGCCGTTGCGTCGCTGGGGCTTGAGCGGCGGCCTGTCCTAGGACGGTAGCGCTTACTGCCAATGTCGCTGCCGCTACTAGCCAGATCACTGTCTGCGTAGGTTGAGCTTGGGATTGAGCATGAATGTCACCAACTGGGGTCGCTGTAGAGATTGACAGTCAGCGAAGACTGGCCGGAGGGCACCGCCGAAATACAGGTGCAGATTTCGCCCAAGCCCTCAACCTCAACCTCGCAGGCGTGACAGGACCCCATCAGGCAACCAGTGGGGATGCGAATGCCTGCCCGTGCCGCAACTGTTAGAAAAGACTCCCCCGCTTGGGCTTCTACAGTGACATCGTCTGGCAAAAATCGGATAGAGATAGCCATGATGCTCTGCTCATTTTGCTGGCTGATTGGGGTCAACTTGAAGTTATAAGGCGTTTGAGAGCGTGCAGAAGCGGTGAGGTTGCTGCTCAGAGAATACAAATCTACACGAAAACCTAAAAAATAGATTAACCTTTCTCACCTTATATGAGAGCAGGCTATAACTTATTGCTCTAAGGACAAACGGGTACGTTGCACCGAAAGGGTTAGGAATATTAAGCGCACCGCAAACTTCAAGCGTGCGCTTATTTTTGTGTTCAGTGATCTTTTCTACTCTTAGATTTGATCCTTATTTGATCCTTTAGGTTTAGTGCTCAGGTTGAGTGGTCAAAGCCGTTCGGCTTTGGGAGGGCGATTGATTAGATCAGCAATTGCGGCTTCAGGCGCGCATTGACCCGACAGAACCGAGCAAACAGCCTCAGTGATGGGCACCTCTAGATCGCGGGATTGGGCATAGGCAGCCAGTACAGGCGCAGCATTGACGCCCTCAGCAGTGCCGACCAGAGTGCTCAGCACAGTTGCTAGGGGCTTACCTTGAGCTAAAGCCCAACCCACCTGATAGTTGCGGGATAGGGATGAGGTACAGGTCGCCAGCAAATCGCCTAGACCGGAGAGACCGTAGAAGGTTTCAGGCTGTCCGCCCCAGTGGACACCCACTCGGACAATTTCGACCAAGCCGCGGGTGATCAAGGCTGAACGGGCATTGGTGCCTAAAGACAGCCCATCATTCACCCCACAGGCGATCGCCATGATGTTTTTGAGCACACCGCCCAGTTCTACACCCACAGGGTCAGGGTTGGTGTAGACCCGAAACTTGGGAGCCGCGAACAGGTTGCGTACCTGTTCCGCTGCCTCTTCATCCCGGCTGGCAACCACACTAGCGGCAGGTAATCCTTGACAAATCTCCTCAGAGAGATTGGGCCCAGACAGAATCACGACTGGGTTGTGAGGCAAACAGGTCTGCCAGATTTGTGAAGGCGTGCGAGGTCGGCCCTGCTTACTATCTGGCTCCAAACCTTTACTGGCGCTAACCAGAATAGTTTCAGCAGACAGCTCGAAGTCAGCCACGCGCTGCGCAATCTCGCTCAAGCTGCGCATCGGCAGAGCCGAGACAATTACTTGAGCTGGAGCGATAGTTTCTGTTAAAGAAACTTGGCAAGAACGGCTCCAGCCTCGGACTTCATAGCCAGAACGTTTGATCAACAGCGCTAGAGTGGAACCCCATGCCCCTAGCCCGAGCACAGCGACTTGTGGCTTGGAGTTCACGGAGTGGTAGTTGGCACTACAGCAGGTTGGTTGGGTTGGCCAGTCGGCGCTTGGGACGGGGAAGAATTGATAGTCGGGCCAATCTGTAGCTGCTGCCGTTGCTGCCGGTAATTGGTGTACTCGCGGTTGAGGCTGCGCTGCTGCTCGGCCTCAAACTGAGCAGGGCTCGGACCATTACCGCGCAGAACCGCCTGATTCACAAAATCGAGCACATTGAAATTGCTGCCATCAATACCTTGCTGCCCATCCACCGGAGGAGCCTGCAGCACTTCAGTGGCTGTCTGGGCCGAGGCGGGTAGACCGATCAGACCACTGGCCAACAACACAGCCAGAGCCAAAACAGAACGGGAAGACCAACGGGTCGAAAACATTGCCAAGCTCCTGCACATGCCAACCAGAGCACTTTCTTATCTTCGTGCCTGCATTCTTTGAGAAGCGAGCACCGGGTGGGAAGTTCCCCAATTGTGACTGGTTCCGGCTTGGGCTGACAAGCCTGAGAGACAAAAACAGGGAACCACTCAGCATTGCTGAAATGGCCCCCTTGCCGATCCTCTGAGAGGAGAACACTGCAATCACTGTAGCTTATTGAAAACAATTGTCAATAGCTTCCAGAACTGAGCTGGACTTGAGTTGAGCTTGAACTGCGCTTGAACCGCACTTGAACAAGTCGGCTAGAGAAATCCTAGGCACTGGTCTTGGCTGCCGAGTCTTGGCTGCCGAGTTCTAGCTGCCAAAGCCTAGCAGCCAGGTTCTAGCGGTCAAACCCTCTGGGTACCTGCACTTCCAGAGAATCCGCGGTAGCAATATCCTTGCCGCTTGCGCCCTGGATGGTCAGAACTGAGCAGGGTGCGTGGTGATTCACATAGTTACTGACGCTACCTAAGAGCGCCTCGCTCCAACCAGAACGGCCTCGACGCCCCATGATGATTAAGTCAGCACCCCAAATGCGAGCTAAGTCACAGATCGTCCGGCTCGGGCTACCAGTATTTTGACTAAACTCAGCCGTAACGCCAACTGCTGCGGCCTCTGTGGCTCGGGAGCGCAATAGCTCAAGGTTCCTCTGCTCAAAAGCTTCCCACTGCTCTAGGTAGCCCTTGAGATTGTCATCACGCAGGCCGGGATAATAGACCAAACTGGAGAATGTTGAGATGTCTGGGCTGCCTTCTTCGTCTGGGGACAAGACGTGAAGCAGCATGAGCTGGGCACCCATCGCTTGCGCCATTGCTAAAGCTTCACTGAAGACACGTTGGCTGCTCTTAGCTGCATCTAGCGCCACTAAAATTTTGTGAAACATACTGCTCTCCCTCGTTTCTCCCTTGTTCAGAGTGGGTTGAGCCTTGTTTTCAGAATTGAACCCGGATTAAAGGCTCATCTCCATACTGGATCTGCGAGTCCAGAGTCAGGAGAATTCGCAACAAAAAATACCAATCACTTGTGTTTGTTTACGATTGGCTGGCTGGCTTGAGCGAAAGACAAGACTAGAATCATTTAATTGAGTAATCGAGCATGATTATTTTTAGAAATTTAGCAGCCTGAATACGTTCAACAGGATATTTCTCAAGGGAGAGGTCAGGGCAGAGCAAGGCCAGTTTATTGGGATCAAAGCCTCTTCATCGAAATGGGCAAGATAGGCTCTGAGTTACTGACAGTAAGCCTATTTTTTTATTCCAATTTATTTATTGACACGATACCCCTAGCAAAAAGGAGTTAAACAGATGGCATTATTGTCTAGAGATGAACTAAAGACTCTGATTGAGCAACCTGAGGGGTTATGCGTTTCTCTGTATATGCCCACGCAAAAAGCAGGGCCAGAGACACGCCAAAATCCTATTCGCTTTAAGAATTTAATTAGAGAAGCAGAAGAACGTCTCACCGCTACAGGCATGCGCCACACTGAAGTTCTAGATCTACTTAAGCCAGCTCACGATCTCGATACGGGAGACTTTTGGCAGCATCAAGATCAAGGGTTAGCAATGTTCATCGCGCCCAGTGTCCTCCACTACTACCAACTGCCTGTTGAGTTGGCTGAATTAGTGGTCGTCAATGGGCGTTTTCACCTCAAACCTTTGTTGCCTTTGTTTACACAGGACGAACATTTTTATATTCTGGCGCTCAGTCAAAATCAGTTCAAATTCTTTAAGGCTAGCCCATACGATATCCAGGAAATTGAACTGGAGGGTGTGCCTAAGAGCATGGATGAAGCGCTGAATTACGATAGCACTGGCAAACAGCTACAAAACCGCATCAGTACCTCTAAAGGTGGCACGTCAAATCCGTTCCAGCACGCAGGCACTTTTCACGGCCAGGGTAGCCCAGAAACTGATGGTGTTCGAGAGGATATTGTGCAATTCTTTCGTCAAATCGACCACAGCTTGTATGAGCAGATCAAAGATGAGAAAGCACCTTTAGTCTTGGCTGGAGTCGAGTATCTGCTACCTCTGTACCAAGACGCCAACAACTATCCGCACCTGATCGAAGAGGGTATTAAGGGGAATCCGGAGGACGTTAAGCCAGAGGAGCTGCGAGATCAAGTCTGGGCTATTGTTGAACCTTTATTTCAACAAGTACAACAGCAAGCGATTGAACGCTACCAGGAACTATCGGCAACCGAGCAAACCTCTACAAAGCTGGAGGACATTATTCCAGCTGCTTATTATCAGCGCATCGACTCGCTGTTTGTGGCTGTGGGACAGCAGCAATGGGGTGAATTTGATCCAGAAACCTACACCGTACAGCTGCATCGAGAGGCAGAGCCAAACGACGAGGATCTGCTCGATTTCGCTGCTATTCACACCTTATTAAATGGCGGCACAGTTTATGCAGTTGAACCTGGACAAGTGCCAGACAAAGCGCCAGTCGCAGCCGTATTTCGGTACTAACTAATTCACACTTGTTGTTGAATTTTGAGGGTCAGCCCCTGCACTAGCAACAAGCTGCCGCTAGTGCAGGAGCAACATTTCAAACAAGCTTAATGAGACCAATCTGGCCCTTATCCCAGGTTGTATCTGCCGTCTTGCATTCGTTCTCGGAACCATTGGGGCTCAAAACTTTAGAGCTACTGTGGGACTGGGAGCTTTATGCTTGTGAGCGGTACAAGCAGTTAGGAGTTTCGCAGCCAAGCTCCCGCTCCACTCAAAGCCAAACTCTGGCGGTTCAGTATAAAGGTGCAAACTTACTCCCACGCCATCCTGACTTGGGCCGCGACCGCAGCCTTGCCACCGGCAACCCGAATTGCTGCCGTTGTTGGCGCGGTTCTGCCAGATGTCCCGATGATTGTTGCCTTTGTGATTTTAAAATCTAGGCCCGATTGGAGCTGGCAACTGTTTGAGGAATACTATGAACGGCCCGTTCTAGCGGTGCCAACTAATCTTCTGCATTCCTGGTTTGTGGTTTCCCTCTTAGCCTTAGCAATTTGGTTATGGCCGCATCCTATTGGGCTGGGCTTAGTGTTAGGCCTTGGTGGCCATGCCATTGTAGATACGCTCACCCATGTCTCCGATGCACGTCCCCTACTTTGGCCAATTGCACCCTGGATTGTGCGAGGCCCGGTTTCTTATTGGGAGCCTCAGTATGGCGCTCGCTGGTTTTTCCTCTTTGAGCATGGCTTAGATTTGCTGGCTCTAGCCTTTACTGGCTTGCAAGTCTGGCAGCGGTTTTTCAGAGCTTGATTTTTTTAGAGCTTAGATTTTAGAGCTTGAAGTTTTAGGACTTGAACCTAGGGCCTAGCCAAAGGGCAACACCCCCATAAATTCCAGCTTGATTGCTGACGACCTCAACATCCACTGGCAGGTCAAACTTGATCTTCGAGGCGTTTCCCCCGCCGAGGTAGAGCCGAGTGAAAGAGAACAACTTACGCCATTGCTCAATCGCCAATTCCAAGTTGCGGTTCCAGTCTTTTTTGGACTCCTGTCGGGCAGCGTCACCCAGCAATTCTTCGTAGGTTTTGTCCTTACGGAAGGGATGGTGCCCCATCTCCAGATTAGGAACTAGTTGCCCCTCAGTGAACAGGGCTGAACCGCAGCCCGTGCCCAAGGTGATCACTAATTCAACCCCCTTACCAGCAACAGCGCCATAGCCCTGGACATCCGCGTCGTTAGCTACTCGCGTTGGCACATCAAACACTTGAGACAGTCGCTCAGCTAAGGGAAAGTCTTGCCACTCAGGGTGAAGATTATGAGCTGTGCGAGTAATGCCCTCCGTCACAACCCCAGGGAAACCTACGGCAATGCGCTCGTAGCCCTTCATTGGCTTGAGCAGGGTCGTGAGAGCCGCTAGGACTGGCTCAGGGCTAGCTGGTTGTGGGGTTTCACAGCGCAGCCGTTCGCTCACCATTTCGCATTGCTCGTTAACCAAAGCACCTTTGAGACCACTGCCACCGATATCAATGCAAAGCACGATCATGGCCAATCCTCGAACGTAGCTTTGGCAATTTTAGGAGGCTCAGCCCAGATCAGCTACACTGAGCCCCCACATCCAGAGCCGTTGAAAACCTGTTATGTCAGGACGGTTCCGGGATAGATCAGAACTACAGATCGCCGCCGCGTAAAAACAGCAGAAAGATCACTGCAGGTCCAGCAACCAGAATCAGCATCACCATCGTGAGCTGGGCGATGACTTCAAAGTTGATGTTGCTTAGAAAGTCCACAATATCCTCCCGGTGAGTCTCATGACAAAAGCTTGTGCGACCTATTGTATCGGTGAACCGACACCGCCCCTAAGCTTCTAGACCAATCTCAGCATTTAATTCTAGCCAGCGCTACGCTTTGCTAAAGGAACATACTGACAACCGGCTGGACCACAGTAGCTGCCAATATATTCAGCCAAAGGCCGGTAAAGTGCAGGCGTAGGTTGCGCCTCGGCAAACTTCTCTTCGATCACATGAGAACACCAACCAATGACCCGCGACACCGCAAAGATTGCTGTAAACAGGTCAGTGTCGATGCCCAACATGGCATAGACCGGTGCCCCATAGAAATCGACGTTCGGATAAAGTTCGCTCCCCTTACGGCGGCGGAACTCCTCCCGGGTCACCTGCTCGATTTCGGTTGCCAAAGCTAGCAGTTCTTCACGTCCGGTTTCGACTGCTAGGGTAGTTGCTAGCTGACGTAATACGCGCGCGCGGGGGTCTTCAGTTTTGTAGACGGCATGACCCATGCCCATAACCCGTTCTTTACGTTCAAAGCGGCTGGTAATCCAGGGCTTGACTTGCTCCACGCTGCCAATTGCCTGCATCATTTCCATCACCCTTTCATTGGCACCACCATGTAGGGCTCCACCCAGAGCCCCAATCGCCGCAGTGACTGCCGCGTACATATGTGCACGGGTTGAAGCAACCTGCCGAGCTGTGAAGGTGGAGGCATTGAAGGAGTGCTCAGCGTGCAAAACCAAACAGGCATCAAAGGTGCGCTCGGCCTGAGGACCCGGCACTTCGCCCGTCACCATGTAGAGGAAGTTCGCTGCATGACCCAACTCAGGGTCCGGGCTGATTGGCTCCAGCCCCTGCCGCACCCGGCTCCAAGCTGCCACAATCGTCGCGAATTTAGCCGTCAGGGCTAGTGCTCGCCACAGATTAGCTTCGCGGGAGTCATCGCGCAAGTCTGGCTCATGGTCAACCAGCATTGGCACCGCCGACTGCAAGACATCCATCGGATGGGCCTTGGCTGGGCGGGTTTTGAGCATCTGCAACACCGATTCAGGAATGGGACGCAGCCCAGCAAGCATGGCTCGGCATTGAGCCAGTTCCTCAGCGCTAGGTAAGTTACCGTAGCTCAGCAGGTAAACCACTTCTTCATATGTGGACTGCTCCGCTAGAGGCACAACGTTATAGCCTCGATAGATGAGGATGCCCTGCTCACCATCAATGTCGCAAATGCGGGTATCGGCAACGGGAATCCCCCGCAAACCAATGTTTTTAGTGCTCGCCTGTTGACTCGATGCCGATTGATTTGATGCCTGGGGCAGGGCACTACCAGAATTTTCCGTAGCGCCATTTGTACTGACTGTATTAACCATTTGCTCCGCCCTTCGCGTTTGCCTGCTTCAAAACCCAAATAAAAACCCAGGGCCACCTAGGTCTGGTACCCCCACGGCCCCTTGCAAGCACTGTATCAGTAGAATCTATTCCCTGCGTAGAGCAGGATGACGCACTCTGTCACAGAGCCCCAACACAATACCCCAACACAAGGGTAGGGCTATGGCAGGGCTGCTGTGATTTAGGTTATGAGGCTGAGAATTTGAGACTGGGTGTGCCTGAGATTATGTGACTAGGACTTAGTCTCTGGTGGGACATAGGTCGATTTGACATACAGATCCCGCAGTTGCTTGTCGTCCACGCCGGAGGGAGCTTCGCTCATTAAGTCGCGAGCTTGCTGCGTTTTGGGGAAGGCAATCACATCCCGAATCGATTCAGTGCCAGCCAGGATCATGACCAGTCGGTCCAAGCCATAGGCAATACCACCGTGCGGTGGTGCCCCGTATTCAAAGGCTTCGAGTAAAAAGCCAAATTTCTCGCGAGCCGCTTCTGGAGTTAAGCCTATGGCCTCAAACACCTGCTCCTGGATCTCACGCTGATAGATGCGCAGGCTGCCACCGCCAATCTCTTCACCGTTACAGACCAAGTCATAGGCTAGAGCACGGGCAGTTTTGAGGTCATTGAGATCTTCAGGATTCGGGCGAGTGAAGGGATGATGCAGCGCTTCCAGACGCTTTTCCTCAGCGTTCCACTCAAACATGGGCGGCTCAATCAGCCACAGCAGATTGAACGTGCCTTCCGGAATCAGCTTCAGTTCAGCCCCCAACCGCAGACGTAACCTGTTCAGTGACTCATTGACAATGTTGGTAGGTCCAGCGCCGAATAGCAGAATCGTGCCAGCTTCTGCCCCTGTGCGCCGCAACAGCTCAGTTTTCTGCTCTTCGCTCAGGCTGTCTTTAAGCGCGCCAATCGTGTCAATCTCGCCACCCTCGCGCACCCGCACGAAGGCCAGTCCCTTGGCTCCCGCTTCAACCACAATGTTGAACAGATCACCACCGGGCTTGATCCGCGTGTTGGAGACCAAGTCAGAGCCACCAGGAACGGGCAGGGCTTTGACCAAACCGCCTCCAGCAATGGCACTAGAAAAAACCTTAAAGCCAGACTGGGCAAACAGATCGGACACGTCCACCAGTTCTAGACCGAAGCGCGTATCCGGCTTGTCGGAGCCGTAGCGAGCCATCGCCTCAGCGAAGGTCAGACGCGGAAATGGACGTGGCAGTTCAACATTAATAGTCTGCTTGAATAGCTCACAGATCATCGTCTCGTTGAGTTGCAAGACCTCTTCCTGGTCCATGAAGCTCATCTCCATGTCCAACTGCGTGAACTCGGGTTGTCGGTTAGCACGCAGATCTTCGTCTCGGAAGCAACGGGCGATTTGATAGTAGCGGTCGAAGCCAGACACCATCAGCAGCTGCTTGAAGAGTTGGGGCGACTGCGGCAGTGCGAACCACTGACCAGGGTTCACCCGGCTAGGCACCAGATAGTCCCGCGCCCCTTCTGGGGTTGAACGGGTCAAAATTGGCGTTTCAATTTCGACAAACCCTGCTCGGTCTTCGAGGTAGCGCCGGAAAAACTGCACCACCCGGCTCCGCAACAGCAAAATCTGGTTCAGGCGGGGACGGCGCAGATCAAGGTAGCGGTAGCGCAGGCGCAGTTCCTCGCGCACATCTTCTGCTTCACTACCTGAAACCTGGAACGGCAGTTGTTTACGGACTGGGTTGAGCAGTTCGATTTCGTCGGCGTAGATCTCGACCTCACCGGTGGGCAGCCGGGGGTTTAAGGAGTCAGCAGGACGCTGAGTGACTTTGCCTGTCACTCGTACCACGTACTCACTGCGCATCTCTCCCGCTACACCGTAGGAGTTTGGGGTGCGCACTGGGTCGCTCACAATCTGCACTACACCCAAGCGGTCACGCACATCTAAGAAAATCACACCGCCGTGATCTCGTCTGCGATCTACCCAGCCGAACAAAGTCACAGTCTGGCCGATGTGCTCAGCACGCAGGTCGCCGCAGTAGTAAGTTCGCATGGGAGAAAGGCTGGAATCGAAACCCTCTCATTATTACAGCAATCTTTGCTGCTGACGGCCGCGGCTACAGACCGATAGAACTACTTGCAGAACCTTAGCTTGCAAGGGCACTTTGGAACGGAGAGGGAGGGATTCGA
Organism: Leptolyngbya sp. FACHB-261; assembly: GCF_014696065.1. Lineage (NCBI taxonomy): Bacteria > Bacillati > Cyanobacteriota > Cyanophyceae > Leptolyngbyales > Leptolyngbyaceae > Leptolyngbya > Leptolyngbya sp. FACHB-261. The sequence continues at coordinate 85,668 of NZ_JACJPL010000015.1, forward strand.
ACCCTCGGAGATCCATACAGACCTCAACAGATTAGCAATCTGCCGCTTTCGACCACTCAGCCACCTCTCCAGGCGCGAACCGAATTATAACAGTTTTCACCCCACGACTGAAAAGAGTCTTCAATATTAATGACTGAATTTAATGACTAAAAAAGCTACAACCCTTTTGGTTGTAGCAAGATCCTCAGTGATGATTAGCCCGCTGAATGGGCCCGCTAAATGCCTTAGTAGCGGTCGCTAGTGGTTGTGCTCACTGGCTCACGATCCTCATCAACCGAGTGATGACGCTTCCGGGGAATCAGACCCAGCAAGCCGAGGGCACCGAGCCAACCTAGATTGTTGAAGTCCCGAGTATGCTCAGTATTGTTGGCGTCCGCCGAAGTTTGCGGGCGGTTGTCTATCGGATCACTTTGGTTCTGAGCTTGGGCGGGGCTGCTTAACAGGGCAAAAGCACCCAGAGCACCAGTCGCAAGCAACAAAGGCAATTTAGAGCGGTTCATGTAAAATTCCTCGAACTCCCAACAATTTACAGAAGGTAACCAGGAGAATTTGGTAAGTAATCTCTCCTGCTCCTTCACTGTATGGGGGCGACCGCGATCCCCTATCCGTCTGCAGAAAGGCGCTGGTTCCGTCTTGAGATAGGACTTGGCTACTTCAGTTCACTCACTCAAAAAGCTTGCGCGAAATAGCAAGATGACTTAAGCGATTTGGCGCAGGGCCAAATCTACCCTTGGGGGGACGATCAGAACTGTAGACAATCTCGCCATGCTATTGCTGGTTGGAGGGGGTTCTTGGTTCTCAATTCCCTACTTGATGGTTGGCGCCAACGCCCTCCTGCCTGGACTCAGAAAGCAGAGTTCAGCGATTACCCAGCTTGTCCCTTCTGCGACTGCCCAACGGTTGGTAGGCAATGGGAAGATATGAGTTCTGTGCTCTACTGCGAGGTTGGTGTTCTGTGGCGGGTCTACTCTCAATGTCTTAACTGTCACCAAAATTGGTGGATTTGGCAGCGGGATTTGGTCTCAACCGTTGAGGCTTCTGTTCCCTCTAGAGTGGAACCTACGGAAAACTAGGGGTCCTTCTTTATAGGTCGAGTTTATGGATCGAGCCCCTAAAACTAAAACCTCTGAATTTAGAGTCAATTCAGAGCCAACTTAGGACCAACTTAGGGCCTCACTTCAAGCTCCATGGCTTGATGGGACTACAGCTGATTGCACTTGCGATTGCGCCTGTGATTGCACCGGGGGCAGAACAATGCGCTCTGTCGCAGGTTGGTAGCCAAGCCACTGCACTGAGAGCCGAGCAAACTGGGTTGGGCTACCAGTGACGTAGAAGCGAGGCGCACCAGCAGGTTGAGAGCTACGCAGATTCATGAGGTCGAGTTCTTGCGCTGCCGCCGCAACTAGGTGTGTTGCTGGATCGACTAGCTCAACAGCAGTGGGTAAGAGCTGCCTCAGCACCGGAGCCAAGTGGGGATAGTGAGTGCAGCCGTAGACCAGAGTGTCCAAGCCCCAATCGAGCAAGGGCTGCAAATAAGCTTGAAGAACTGAGCGAGTCTGCGGATCAGAGACTCGGTTTTGTTCAATTAGAGGCACCAATTCCGGGCAGGCAACCTCTGCCACTTGCACCTGAGCATCAACTTCCTGGATTGCACGCTGATAGGCGTGGCTTGTAACTGTGGCCAGGGTTGCAATCACGCCAATCCGTCGTCCTCGCTGGCTAGAAGTGGCCACTGCAGCGCGGGCTCCAGGCAAGATCACTCCCAAGACGGGCAGTCCTGCTTCCTGCCGGACCACCTCTAGTGCCAGGGCTGAGCTGGTGTTACAGGCCATCAGCACCATCTTGACCCGCTGCAAGCGCATCCAGGCCAGGATTTCCTGAGTAAAGCGGATAATCTCGGCGGCTGATCGATTGCCGTAGGGTAGGCGAGCCGTGTCTCCCAGATAAATCACAGATTCGTTGGGGAGCTGGCGCTGAACCTCGCGCAGGACGGTCAGACCACCCGCACCACTATCAAACAGGCCGATCGGAGCATCGGCACTCAGTTGAGGGGGATCGGAGGAGCGGATCACGGATTGCACTTAACGTCTGCCTTCTTGGAGATACTGCAAGATTCCACGCGCAATTGCCCTCGCCATGAGGGTTTGATAGGCGGGCGATGCCAAGCGAGGACCTTCTGCCGAACTAGTGACAAAGCCAGTTTCCACTAGCACCGAGGGCATTGTGGTCTCGCGAACGACGTAAAAACGGGCACGCAGCACGCCCCGGTCTACTGCCCTAGTGGCTTGGATGACATTGGAGTGGATGACGCTAGCGAGCCGTTCGCTATCTGGGCGCAGATAGTAAGTCTCAACCCCCTGGACCTCGGAGCGACTGGCATCTAGAGCGTTGGCGTGGATGCTGACAAATAGCGTCGCATTGACCTGCTGAGCCAGTTGAACCCGGGGAGCCAGATCCAGGTCGATGTCGCTGTTACGGGTCATCACCGCCTGAACGCCAGCAGCTTGCAGGAGACGGCCCACTTGCAAACCAATGCTGAGCACAATGTCTTTTTCTTGACCAGCAATGCCGACGGCACCGGGATCGGGGCCACCGTGACCGGGGTCAATAATCACCACCGGACGGCGATTGCCAATTCCAGACTGTAAAGGTGGCGAGGCGGCGACCGCTTGCTGAAATTGCAGAGCGACTGCCTGCGGTCCTGGTCTTGTGGTCTCCCGCACCTGAAAGCCAGCCGCAGGTTGCACCAAGACTGTCACTGTGCGCGGACCGTCCTGACGCAAGCGGATCCGCTCTAGAGGGCTATCGGCAGTGAGCCGGGGACCTTGAACTCGGGCGGGTAGCTGAGCGGGGGATACACTCAAACGGTAGGCACCAGTCTGCGGATCCCAACCACTGGCGTAGTACAAGGGGCGGTCAGCTTGAATCAGCAGTTGGCCGGTGCGTGAGTCGAGTGTAATCGCCTGGATTTGGGCGGGTGCCGCCCCCTGAGGCACTTGAGGATTGAGGGTTGCATCGGCAACGCCACCGGCAGGCGCGAGACTCACCCCACCCCGTGCAGCGTTGTAGGAACCCTCCCAATCGCTGCTGGTCGGATCCACATCCAAGACAACGCGGGCAATGGGGGGCGAAGCTTGGTATTGCCCTACTCGCACTCGAACCACACCGTAGCGGTTAACGGCTAATTCGCGTTGACTAAAGTTGTCGCTGACAACGGCTCCCACCAGATCGACAACTACCCGATCGGGACTGGTGATGCGACGGACACTCACTTGGGGCTGTCCCCTGACGCGCAGGAAAAAGCCTTCGTTGGTTGCCTGAATGCCTTGCAGTTCGGCACTGGGAAAGTCAGCCCCAGCATCGACATCGGTAGCTGGGATAGAGCCGACATTCTGCGCCGGGGCCTGCCCACCAAAGCGGGGAAGTTGAATGATCCAGCGATTGGCGGCAGCGGCCTGCACTTGGATCTGGGTCGGCGCCAGGTTGATTCTGGGGTCGAGTTCAATGACTAAGCGCGTGGTGCTGCCATCGAATTGAGCCACACGAATTTCGCGCACAGCACCGCCCACAGCCCGCGTGATTGCTGAGGACGGCAGGATCGTGCCGGGCAGATCCATGACAATACGGGTTGGGTTCGCGATCAGGACGACCTGAGGCTGGACGTTGGTATCGGTGACCACCTCCAGACGGCTCTGGTTCGGGTCAAATTGCCAACTCTGGAGCTGACCAGCCCAGGCTTTGGGGAGCCAAACCAAGGTGCTCAGAATACTGATTGCGAAGCAAACCGGCGGTGCCTTTAGCAGCCAGGGTCGCCTCAAGCGTTGCTTCTCCTCACACCCACTAAAACCTCATCAATATAGATCAACGCCAATACAGGACAACGCCAGTGCTGGGGGAATTTGTAGACCCGGACGCCAGCACTGGCAGTAAAGTTTCAGCCTGAGGTTTTGACCTGAGGTTCTAGCCTAAGGTTTTGGCCTAGGGTTTGAGCCTGATTACGGCTCAGATTTGCTCTAGCTTGCGCATCGCCCAGCCGGTCACACCTCTTCTGGTTTCTTGGCTGGCTCGGCTTCTACGGCTTGGCCGTCGAGCAGGCTCAGCTCAGCACCGCCACCAGCTGCAAGGCCAACAGGGCTGGGCAGACCTGCGGCGACTTCGTTGGGGTTTTGGAACACCAAGCGCAACAGGGGCGGAGCCAAAAAGGTGGTGAGAATGACCATCACGACGATCGCGGCATTGAGGGCATCGCTGAGTACGCCGCTGGCGGTGCCGACACTGGCAAACACCAAGCCGACTTCACCTCGGGGAATCATGCCAACGCCAATCGCTAAGCGGTTCAGCTTCTCTTTGCCGAATACGGTCCACCCGGTGATCACTTTGCCGAGAATGGCGACGACGATCAAGAAGGCTGAGATGATTAATCCTTCGCGGTTAGCCGGGTTAAAGGGATTGAGCACGGATACATCGGTCCGGGCGCCCACGGTGATGAAGAAAATCGGCACCAGCATGTCAGCAATGGGCTTGATCTGCTCAATCAGCTCTTCCTGGCGTTCGGTTTCGGCCAAAATCAAACCGGCGGCAAACGCGCCCAGAATCGCTTCGAGTTGGATCACGTTAGCGACGTAGGACAGAAGGAAGGCGAAAATCAGAGCGGTGATTAGCACCTGGCCCCGCGTGCGCATCTCGGAGACAAGTTTCATCAGGAGCGGACTGAGCCAGCGCCCCAGTACAATTGCGCCTACCAGAAAGACCCCAGCGCTGACAATCAGGATGGCGACTTTGCTGAGTTCGACTTCGCCGGTTTTGGCAAGGCTAGCCACAATGGCCAGGACGATGATGCCTAGCACGTCGTCGAGTACGGCAGCGCCAATGATGATTTGGCCTTCACTGGAGCTTAGTCGGTTCAATTCGGCCAGCACGCGGGCGGTGATGCCGATGCTGGTGGCGGTCAGGGCAGCACCCGCAAAAATGGCAGGCACCGTTGCCACATGGAAGATCGCGATCAGACCAGCAGTACCGGCAATGAAAGGGGCAGCAACACCAACGCAGGCGACCACAGCCGCCTGTGGCCCGACCCGCAGCAGTTCTTTGAGTTGAGACTCTAAGCCAATCTCAAAGAGCAGGATGATCACCCCTAGCTCAGAGAGGACGCTGATTACCTCGCCTTGGGAGCGGAAGACGGAGTTCAAGGTTTCTGACGCCATTGGTGTGCTCTGGTTGAGCAGTTTCAATAGCATCGAGTCTGAGCCTGTAATGCCATCGGCAGGAAGCATCACCAGATGGAGGGCTGAGACACCAACAAGAACTCCGAATACCAACTCTCCTAAAACTGAGGGCAGGTTGATGCGAGCGCAGATTTCACCCCCGATTTTGCTAGCCAGGTAAGTGACGACCAAACTGAGCAGAACTGCGGCTAGAACTAGTGGGCCTTCAGCAGCTTCTGCACTGGCGAGAACAATCGGATAACTCACAAGCTCTTTCCCAACTCTCACTCTTGACCACTTTAGTAGGTCTTTCTGGGGAGCTGTTGTTACCTATCGGGGGTTATCTCCGACTACGCTGGAATCGGGCATGGGAAGTGGGCAGCAGTTTATTGCGCCCTCTATTGCTCTACTTGCTCTAGATAGGCCCAGCTCTCACAGATCGGTGTCGGTTGCCGGGTATCGGGGTCAATCAGCAAATCTGAGCCCCAACCGACCGAGTTGGGATATAGACTCAGGGGCCAGGTTCTTAAAGGTTTTTCTTGACACCAACGCAGCAGCTCAGCGGAGCCCATCGGCTCTTCAATCTTGTGTTGCTTACAGGCAAGCCGGAGATACCTCAGCCCCTTCACCAGGCTGGGGGGGTAGGCGTTGGGGGGATTGCCTCGGTCTAAGTTGTTGCTGTAAGTAATGACGCCACGGGCAATTAGGCGCAGCGTTTCCTCGTCTTTCCAAGGGTTTGAGTTATAGCAAAACATGAGGGTATTAACTGTTGAGGGACCTTCAAGTTCGTCTCCCGGGTTTCTCCGCAAAGCTGGTTGGTAGATGGCTGGTTGGCAGGCTGGGTAGATGCCGGGACGCAATCAGCTAGGGGAAATTGTGCTGAATCAATTCTGAGTTTGTGTAGAGGGTCACACAGCACCCTCTGCCGCAAGACAGATTTGGAGTTTGATCGCCAGGGTTTGACCTAAGAACCTGAATCTGGTGTGTTTGCTGGCTTCTGCGGTTCACAGTCGAAGGGCCCACAATCGAAGGGCTCACAGTCAAAGACGATGGCGAAGCTAGCTTGAGGCACTGCCTGCCGCAGCAAGCGCAGGTGTCCTTCGGCGTAGACGCGTTTGCGAAAGCGGCCAATGCTGACGCGTTGCATTTTGGGCAAGAGGCGCACGATTAGCCAGGGATAAAGTCGGGCTTGCTGAGCATCATCGTTGAGAGCCATAAATCTCCATAGGAAAGCTGCCGTGCTTTCGGCACGGGAATCAGGGCACGAAAATCAGAGCACAGACATTGAGATGAGAGACTGAAGAACAAGCAGAACCGTTAGAAGCCCGTCTTCGCTGGCTCCTTTCGATAGCTACGCTTGCTCTTTAGATACGTCATTTTGACATGTCAAACGCAAATACGTCAATCTGACGTGTCAGACTGCGCGATGAGGAAAGACAAAAGGCCGGAGGAAAATAGCTCACCAGTAGAGCGTCTAAGGCTGGAGCGAACCGACTTATCGCAGGTTGAGTTTGCGGTGCATTGTGGTGTGCCGCTACGAACCTATCAGCGCTGGGTTCTTGGGGAAACGGAAGCGAAGCTGACACCTATTCAATACAAAGCGCTTTTGAGGCTGTTGCAGATCACGCCAGAGGAGTTGCCGGATCACTTTGGGCCAGGATCCCTCCCCCAGCCTCTTCCCGACGCGGAGAAGGGGGCCGGAGGTTGAAACTGGAATTGGCTTAAAGGGGAGAGTCAGGAATTAGAGCGTGTCGCGTCATGGCTTAAGCCGTAACATTAAGCTGAGCTGTAATTCAGATTGCAGGCTGCTTGCCAGCCCACTGAAACTCTGATTGCAACAATGGCTATCCCAGCCTGGAGGAAACTGCATCATGGCAGAGATTCACGGCACTCCTGGCAACGACCACATCAAAGCAACCCAGGATGACGACATCATCCTGGGCTACGCAGGCAATGACATCCTCATTGGCCGAGAAGGCAATGACCTGATCAACAGCGGGGTTGGGCATGACTGCGCTGAAGGCAGTGAGGGTGATGATTCGGTGTCTGGCGATGATGGCGATGACTATTTGGATGGCGGTCCAGGTAACGATCACCTCTATGGCAGGGACGGCGATGATGCCCTGATCGGTGGTCCGGGCAACGACCGTCTCTCAGGCGGCTTAGGCAGCGACCTCTACGTTTACGCACCGGGCGATGGCACTGACGTGATCGAGAACGAAGCCGGGCCCGACGTTCTGCGGTTGCAGGGAATCCTGTCTCACGAAGTCACCATTAAACCGGCCACAGGCGGTCGGCTATTGGTTTTTCACGCTGGCAAACTGATCGTCAAGATGCAGGGCATCAAACACATCTGGACTGAAGATGGCTGCTTTGATACGTCTCGCTGGTTGGGCTACCCAGCTCAGCATTGAGGTTTCCAGAGTTGGCTGCTAGGCGAAACGCGAACTCTGGAAGCCGACCCATGAGTTCTGCAAGCCTGACTGGCAACTCTGGAAGACGATCACTAACCTCTGGAGGCCAATCAGCTCAGGCTGGAAGCTGATCAATGAACTCTGAAAGCTAATCAACGAACTCTGGAAGCTGATCCAGACCTGGCTGCAAGCCAATCAGTAAAGTCTGGAAGCTTAACAGGACATCGATCTTCGATAAACGCTTATACAAAATCGAGTAACGCTTAAACAAACCTGATGACTGCGCCTACGCGCAGCCAGAAACGCCTGTCTGCTGGCCACAACAGGCATCCTAGTGTTCTTATCCCTCTTCCCAAGGCCGTCTAGCTCTAGCGAACCTGTCTCTGGTCACCCATGTGACGCACAAACTCTGCTAAACCTGCCACCAACGCTGAGGCCAGAATCAAGATCACACTGAGCGCATTGATCTCCGGCGTGACTCCAGAGCGAATCGAGGCGTAGATAGCCATTGGCAGCGTGGCAGAACCCACCCCTGCCGTGAAGCTGGCAATCAAAAAGTCGTCCATGCTCAACACAAACGCCAGCAATGCCCCCGACAGAATCCCCGGCACCAGTTGCGGCAGCAACACCTTGATAAACGCCTGCACCGGCGTAGCCCCCAGGTCCAACGCCGCTTCCTCCAGGTGTGGATTCAAGCCAGACAGACGGCTAGAAACCACCAGCGCAATGTAGGACAGGCAAAAGACCGTGTGAGCGATAATCACCGTGATGATGCTCAAGGGAAAGGCAACGGCGGCAAAAAACACTAGGGTTGCCACCGCAATTGAGATATCCGGCACAATCAATGGCAAGTAGCTCACCCCCCGATACAGCCCCTTGCCGGGGAAGCGAAAGCGGGCCAGTCCTACCGCCATCAAGGTGCCAATCACAATCGACACCGCCACTGCGCTCAGGGCAACCACCAAGCTATTGCGCAAGGCACCCAACAGCGCCTCGTTCTGCAAAAAGCGGCCATACCAGTTGAGCGTGAAGCCTTCCCAGCGGGCACTAAAGCGCGAGGTATTGAAGCTGAAAACTGCCAGAACCAAGATCGGCAGGTACATGAACACGAACATCAGCCCGCTGAACAACCCCTCCCAGGCGGGGGGCTTCCTGCCCAAGCTCACTGCCATGACTAACCCCTTCCAGCTTTGACGGGTCTACACATCTGCGGCCTATATATGTGCATTACACATCTACACATCAGCAGCGCTGCGGTCGCCATACTTCAACAGCAGGGCAATGCTAATAGCAACGCCCATAATCAGCACCATGCTCAGCGCTGAGCCAAAACCCCAGTTACGAGTTGCACCCAAGAACTGGTTTTGAATCAGGCGAGCCACAGTTAGCCCCGAAGTGCCGCCCAGCAAGTCTGGGTTGATAAAGTCGCCCAGCGAGGTGATAAACACCAACAGGCTACCCGCCGCAATCCCCGGCAAAGTCTGCGGCACCGTCACCTTCCAGAACGTCTGAAAGGCATTGGCTCCCAAATCTGCTGCCGCCTCTAATAACCGCCGGTCCAGCTTCTCTAGCGAGGCATACAGCACCAGCACCATGTAGGGCAGGAAGCTGTAGGTCACCCCAATCAGCATCGCGGGGTAAGAGTTGAGCAGTTGCACCGTCGGCAAGCCCACAGCGCTTAAGAAGCCATTGAGCACCCCAGTTGGCCGCAGAATCGTAATCCAGGCGTAGGTGCGCAGCAGCGAAGAAGTCCACAGCGGCAGCACAAACGCTAGCAACACTATGTTTTGCCAGCGCTTCGGCACATACAGAGCAATCCAGTAGGCCACCGGAAAGCCCAGCAACAGGCAGAACAGCGCCCCATTGAAGGCCAACAACAGCGAACGCCAGATCACCAGCAGGTAGATTGGGTCGAGAACCCGCAGGTAATTGGCAGGATTGAAGCCAATTTGGGCGATACGGCTGAAGTTGTCCGGCTTGATGTTAGGCACCAGGCTCAGCAGCAAAATCAGCCCAACCGGGGCCACCAGAAACGCCACTAGCCATAGGCCACCGGGTCCGAGTAGGGCGGTAGGTTCTAGCCAGCGCAGCCAGCGACGCTTGGGTGCAATGTAGTCAACCGCTTCAGGCGGCGAAGCAGAGGAAGCACTCATACGCTCTTGAGCTTGGTCCAGTAATCGTCGTAGATTGCCTGCGTCGTGTCATCGAGCGGCTCGATCTTCTCGGTCTTCGCCAGCAGATCGGGCGCAACAGCCCAGCCTGGGTTGCTCTTGATACTTTCAGGCAGTAGAGCTGGCACCGCTTTCAGCGGGTTGCCGAATAGAATCGCTTCCGTAATCACGGCGCTGTTCTTCGGCTCCATGCTGTACTTAATCCACTCGTAGGCAGCGTCTTTGTTGGGGGCTGTCTTGAGCATGGCTATAGTGTCGTTCCACAGCGTACAGCCGCTAGCCGGGACCACATACTTGACATCTGGGTTTTCCTTGCCAACCTGCAAGCCGTCGCCAGAGTAAGCGTGAGAGACAACAATGTCACCAGAAATCATGCGGTCGCGCCAGTCGTAGGAGGTGAAAGTGGCCACCGCAGGCTTGAGTTCGCGCAGCTTATCGTAGGCTTCTTGCAGTTGTGCTTTGTCTTTGGAGTTCAGCGAGTAGCCCAGCGACTTCAGCGACATGCCCATGACTTCGCGCACGTCATCAAGCAGGGTCAGACGGCCCTTGATCTGGTCTCTCATTTCCCACAAGGAGTTGAAGTCAGTTGGCGCTTTCTTAAGCTCCTTAGAGTTGTAGGCAATGCCAGTCGTGCCCCAGGTGTAGGGGATGCTGTACTTGTTCTCGGGGTCGTAGTAGAGATTTTTGAAGTTGTCACCCAGGTCTCCGTATACTGCTTCCAACCGACTCTGGTCTAAGGGCTCCAGCAGATTCAGCTCGACCATCTGAGCAACCATGTAGTCACTGGGATAAACCAGGCTGTAGCCGGTGCCGCCGCCCGCCTGTACCTTAGCCAGCATGGTCTCGTTGGCGTCGTAAGTGTCAGCAGTGATCTTGACGCCAGTCTCTTGCGTGAATGCTTGAGCAACTTCGGGGTTGACATAGTCCGCCCAGGTATAGAGGTTGAGCGTGCCAGTTGCGGCGGTCGTTGGGCTGGCTGCAGTTGCGGCTGGCGTGCTCTCAGCATTTTGAGAAGCAGAGCCACCTGCAAAACCACAGGCTGACAAGCCCGCTCCCATTAAGAAAAAGCTGGAGCGTTGAATGAACTGTCGCCGTCTCATTCTTAAAAAGGACATTACTAGCTCCTGACTGGCGTGCAAATTACTCGGCATTATGCTCTAGGAGGGTTGCCCAAAATGTCAATTAAGGACAGTTTGCGACAGTGCCTACCCATACATTAGGAAAGCTTAAGTCCCCTGCATCCCCCTTCTCCTGATCTTGCAATTGATCTTGTCCTGCAATTGATCTTGTCTGGCAATTGATCTTGCAACAACGGCTCGAATCGCCTGGGAACCCCAAGAATGCTCTTGCAGTCAATCTCCCTGTAGGCTTAAACGCCTCAACACCAGACGTTTTTGCTTTTCCTTGAAACCCGTGATTCGACCCGTTTGCCTTGGCCTTGCTTGTGGCGCCTTGGTCCTTAGCGCTGGCTTTTTAGAAAGTCGAGCCCAAACGCCGCCCGCTCACACACTGACCACACAAAGCTCATTACAGCCTCAGACACAGTCTCCAATAGACCTAAATCAGACACTCCTCAAACAGACCTACCGTCTTCCAGTCTTTCCTAACCAGTCCTCCACGGCTTCGACCAGTGCTTTGGAGCAAGCTGTTCACGCTCAAATCAACGAGTACCGCACCTCGCGTAACCTGCCGCCACTCACCCTAGACTCAAGGCTGAGCGCCCAAGCTCGGGCCCACAGTCAAAACATGGCCAGCCGCAGAGTACCCTTTAGCCACCAAGGGTTTGACCAACGTGTGCGCACAGTTGGCCGCGCTATCCCTTACCGCCAAACAGCCGAGAATGTGGCTTTCAATCGAGGCGTTGCCGACCCAGTCCGCCAAGCCGTGCAGGGTTGGATTGACAGCCCTGGACACTACGCCAACTTGACTGGCTCCTATGATTTGACGGGTGTTGGCGTTAGCCGCAACAGCCGAGGTGAGTATTACTTCACTCAGATGTTCTTGCGTCGCCGCTAAAACCTGCAGAGCCTGTCCTGTGCAGGGGCTGTCCTGTAAAGATTGTCCTTGAAGCTTGCTCTGTAAAGAATCCCATCACCACAGCTAGGGCTAGAAACAGGTGACCTATGCTGAGAAATTGGGCGCGGGGAAAACTAGGCGCTGAGGAATGGGCGCTGAGAAAGTTGGGAACACGAATAGGCTAAATGCCATCCAAAAAACGAAAGCAGCCGTCTGCTTGGCGGCGTGAATTAGATGACTTGTTGAGGGGAATTGCTGGCGCATTTTTGTTTGGCGTTCCTCTGCTCTACACCATGGAAGTTTGGTGGAAAGGCAACTTCACTCGCCCTCCTCGGCTATTGTTTGTTCTAGGTCTTACCTACGTGGTTCTGCTTGCGGTCAATCGCACTACTGGCTTTCGCAAGCAGCAACATATGACTTGGCTACGCACGTTAACCGACAGCGCTGAATCATTGGCCATTGGTCTTTTGATGGCAGCCCTCAGCCTGATTCTGTTGCGCCGCGTCACGGCTGAAGTTGCCCTGGAAGCTACGATGGGCCGCATCGTTTTGGAAGGCATTCCATTTGGCCTTGGCGTTGGCATTGCCAACGGCTGGTTGCAATCGGACGACAGTGAAAACCAAGAAACAGATTCAAAAGACCCAGGCTCAAAACAAGAGCAAACCAATCGTCCTAAAAAGCCTGGTTGGCAGCAAACATTAGCTGATGCTGGGGCAACCATGATGGGGGCAATTATCGTTGCCTTTTCGATTGCGCCCACAGATGAAGTGCCAATGATTGCCAGCGCTCTATCGCCGCCTTGGTTATTGGCGCTAATTGCAGCCTCTCTTATGGTGTCGTACGTCATTGTGTTCCAGGCGAAATTCGGTTCACAAACGGTTCGGATGACGCAGGAAGGGATTCTACAAACTCCTTTAGGTGAAACGGTTCTTTCCTATCTACTCTCGTTGTTAACAGCCGTCATTATGCTGTGGCTCTTTCAGTTACTGCGTCCGGGTGATCCATTGATGCAATGGGTTAGTTACACGATTGTCTTAGGCTTTCCCGCCACCATCGGCGGTGCAGCAGGCAGGCTAGCCATATGAACCAGTTCCAATCCGAACGCCATGCCAAACCACGCAACACCGCAGAGTGGATTTCCTTAGTTATCTCTCTGTTGTTGTTAACCGGCGTCATTGGTACTGTGATTTTTCTATGGGCAAAACCGCCGCAAGCTCCAGCCCGTTTCAAGGTTGAACGAGGCGAAACCCGTCAGGAACTAGATCAGTTTTATTTGCCGGTCACAATCACAAATGACGGCGACGCAACCGCCAGTGAAGTCATGCTAGAAGGCAAGCTGACAGTTGCAGGTCAGGAGGAAACAGCCAGTACAACGTTCGACTTTGTACCAGGCAATTCGCAGGCGGAAGGGGTCCTAATCTTCAGCCAGGAACCGACTGAGGCGGAGGTTCGGGTGGTGAGTTTCCAGAAACCTTAGTTAGGTTTAAAGGGTCAGCTTAATGAGCAAAAATCTGGTCCTGGCTCTTAAACGATTTGAACTCCAGAGCATTGCCACTCGGATCTTGAATGAACAAAGTCGCTTGCTCACCCACTTCCCCCTGAAAGCGAATTCGAGGCTCAATAATGAAATCGACAGCCTCGGTTTTCAGTCGCGCGGCTAGTTGGTGCCACGCCTCCCAATCGAGAATCAGACCAAAGTGGCGAACAGGCACCTGATCGCCATCGACGGCGTTAGCTGCAACATCGCTACAGGCTTGCGGCTTGAGATGGGCGCTGAGCTGATGACCGAATAAATCAAAATCAATCCAGGTATCAGTACTGCGTCCTTCTGGGCAACCTAACAAGCCACTATAAAAGGCGCGAGTTTTTGCTAAATCAGAGACCGGAAAAGCCAGATGAAACCGGGGAGGATTGAGTGGCATAGATCGCACGAAAAGAGTTGGGCAAGTGTTGAGTCTCAGGTAATTCCAGACTCAAGTTCTTAGACCAAGTATTTTATTCTCCATCCCGCCTCAACTGTGAAAGCTGCCATCCGGCATCCTGGCACCGCTCAGCTTAGCTCCCTTGAGATTGGCACCCTTCAAACTGGCTCGCTTGAGGTCGGCCCCTCTGAGATCGGTGTCGTTAAGATAGGCACGGCTCAAGTCGGCTCCAGTCAAATTGGCCTGGCTTAAATTGGTTCCTTCGAGATTGGCCCGTCTCAAGTAAGCCAAGGTCATGTCTGCGCCAGTGAGATTAGCCTGACTCAAGTTGGCTTCAGTCAGGTTCGCCTCACTCAAGTTGGCGCGGTTAAGGTTCGCTTCGCTCAGATTGGCGCGGCTGAGATCGGAGTGGTTGAGATCGGCCTCACGCAGATAGGCCCCACTGAGGTCAGCTCGATATAAGTAGGCGCGACTCAAGTCGGCCCGTCGAAGGTCAGCACCGGCCAAGCTGGACTCGTTCAGGTAGGCTCCCATTAAATAGGCCCCTAACAAATCTGCGCCAGCCAGGTACGCCCCCAGCAGGTCTGCCCAGACCAGATAGGCTTTACGAAAGTTCCGTTCACCAGCGGCGTAACGGCTCAACAATTCTTCGGACAGCATTGCGATGAGGGTTTGCTTCTTGTCAACTAGGTTAGCAATCTCCTCTGAGCCTGCTGTATGGCCTGCCAAGCTAACAAGAGCCCGCTGCCTAGTTTGATGCCAGACAACGAACCCTAGGGTACAAACGCAGATTGAATTTAGACGTCTGGATCAATAGCCAAAGAACCTGCCCCGTACTGCACAACCATCAGTAATCCACCCAACATTGCCAGATTTTTCATGAACATGATGGCCTGGATTTGATCACTAAAGTTGGTATGGAAAATCAGTGTGGCAGGAACCAAAAATAAAATCAGTACCAGCGCTCCCCAACGCGGCCTATAACCTAGAACTAGCGATAAACCGCCGCCCAACTCTAAGGCAATCGCAGCGACTAGAAAAAAGCCGGTAAAGGTCATACCATTAGCTGCCATGTATTGCTGAGTGGCAACTGGATGCAGAATTTTGTTGACGCCCGACCATAGAAAAATCGCTGCCAGCAAAACCCGCGCTAGCAATGGAATAATCTGGTTAGCTCCCACAAAAGGCTGTTTGCCAGGAAGATAGCGACCATTAATGCGTTCAGCTTTGCTAATTTGGGCCGAGTTGGCGTTGGAGGATAGAATTTTCAGTTTCATGACTTGGCTCCTTCGTTTAATTGGATATACAGCATTACTTTTGGCACAAGGCAAAGTAATAACTCGCCACTAATTAGCCACACCAAAGCAATGCCTCAGCAGAAGCAGCAACCTTGCAAACTTCCAGCTTTGCATTGACAAATCCTTCGGTAAGCTAGGCAAGCAATGAGCGCGCTTAGCCCTGGTTAGCTACTCAAACTGGACAAATCTTAAGGCGTCACTTCTACAGTTTGAGGAGCCTCTAGTTCCAGAACCAAAGGCTGAAATTGAGTGCCCTTGTGAGAGCCATCGCAGTAGGGGGAGTTCTGACTACGAGCACAGGTACAGAGGTAGTGTGTGCCTTTGTCCAAGGAAACAATGGTCGGCTCCGGATTCACGGTACTCATGATATTGACCTATTCACTCTAAGGTTCGTGCCCATACTGTGCGGCAACAAACACAGACTATCACAAGCAATGTTTGTATGTAAACAGTTTCACATAGAAGGAGGCGCTCCCCTTGACGGCTTTCTAGATTGCTGAGAAGGTGTAATCAGAACGAACGTTCGTTTTACACAGAGAGTGAGGATTCAATGGCTCAAGCTCAGACCCCAGGCTCATCGAGGCGTAAGGCTCCTGGGCAGCAGACACGTCAGGCTATCTTGCAGGTTGCCGTTGATATCGCTTCTGCGGAGGGCTTGGAAGGCCTCACCATTGGTCGTTTGGCAGCAGAGCTAGGCATGAGCAAAAGCGGTTTGTTTGCTCACTTTGGCTCTAAGCAGGATTTACAACTAGCAGTTATTGAAACGGCTTGTGCCATCTTTGCCGCTGAGGTTAGGCAGCCAGCCTTAACTGCTCCAGTAGGCAGGGCGCGTCTGTTAGCACTTTGTCAGGCTTGGTTCTCTTTTGTAGAACGCAAGGTCTTTCGAGGCGGTTGTTTTTTTGCAGCGACATCGATTGAGTTTGACAGCCGTCCTGGTCCAGTTCGTGACCAGCTCGCTCAGGTAATGAAAGGTTGGCTGAGTTGGCTTGAGAGCCTGATTCAAGAGGCCCAGGAAGCTGGAGAACTCAACCCCAATCTTGAAGCTGCTCAACTCGCCTTTGAAATTCACGCCCTGATGTGGGGAGCCAATTGGGTGCTCCAACTTCACGAGGACCCACAAGCTATCGCTAGGGCCCGAACTGCTATTTTACATCGCTTAGAAATCAAGCTTTCAGTAGAGAGTTTTTAGAGAGAGTTTTGAGCGTATTAGCGCAAATAGCCAATTCGATTCAGCGGTCAAGGGTTTCTAAATACATTGGCCAAAAATCTGTCTATTCCCATTTCAATCTCAAACAAAGGTTTAGCTGAACTATGGCAAAGCTTGAACGTAAACGGGTTGTTGTCACAGGCGTTGGTGCCATTACGCCATTAGGCAATACTTCAGCAGAATTCTGGGCAGGACTGATGGCAAGCCGCAGTGGTGTAGGTCCGATTACTCAGTTTGATACGGCTCGTTACGCCTGCCGGATTGCAGCGGAGGTCAAAGGTTTCAATCCCCTAGATTTTATGACTGCTAAGCAAGCCAAACGCATGGACCGTTGCGCCCACTTTGCCATTGCTGCCAGCAAGCAAGCTCTAACCGATGCCAACTTTGAAATTAACGAGCTCAATGCTGAGCAAGTGGGCGTGGTGATTGGTACAGGCATTGGGGGTCTGAAGTCACTTGAAGACCAGCACAGGGTTTACCTCAGCCAAGGTCCAGAGCGCTGCAGCCCTTTTATGATTCCGATGATGCTCGCCAATATGGCCTCGGGTTTGACGGCTATTCAGGTCGGCGCGAAAGGTCCCAACTCTTGTCCAGTTACGGCCTGTGCTACCGGCGCCAATGCCATTGGTGATGCCTTGCGTTTCATTCAGCAAGGGTTCGCTCAAGCGATGCTTTGTGGGGGAACAGAGGCAGCGATCACACCTCTAACGGTGGCAGGTTTTGCTGCAGCTCGGGGCCTTTCTATTCGGAACGATCAGCCAGAGCAAGCCAGCCGCCCTTTTGATCGGGATCGAGATGGTTTTGTCTTAGGCGAAGGAGCAGGGGTTCTGCTCGTAGAAGACCTCGATTCTGCTTTGAACCGGGGAGCCAGAATCTACGCTGAGGTCGTAGGCTATGGCCTGACTTGCGATGCCTATCATATGACGGCTCCTAACCCAAGCGGGGTAGAGATGGCTCGGGCCATGCAACTAGCCCTCAAAGACGCGCATTTGCAACCAGAGCAGGTGAATTACATTAACGCCCACGCCACAAGCACACCGACTGGCGACCCAATTGAAACCTTGGCAATTAAGAAAGCCTTAGGTGAGCATGCCTATCAGGTTGCGATTAGTTCTACCAAGTCTATGACCGGCCATTTACTCGGAGCTGCAGGTGGCATTGAAGCAGTAGCTACAGTTCTAGCCATTACCAATAACCGGATACCGCCGACGATCAATTTGACCAATCTAGATGCTGATTGTGACTTGGACTATGTTCCTAATCTCAGTCGAGAGCAAACCATTCAAGTTGCTCTTTCTAACTCCTTTGGTTTCGGGGGTCACAATGCCACCTTAGCGTTTGGCAAGTGGAATTATTAGTGTTCTGCATTGCTGACAACATTATTGGCGACGGGTCATTTCAAACAAATTCTTGGCTTGAGGGCCGAGGAAAGCTTCAAAGAGCTGTTTTCGCCCTGGGGCGACTTCTATCGAGTTGCGTTCAGCGATTTCGTAGTAGGCGTAGGTCCAGGGGATCTGAATCAGTTCGCCAGTGGCATCATCACGAACCGTGACCTGTTCTTTGACTGCTTGCGTTGCCGTTTGACGTAGACCACTGCCATAGGAGCCTTCGATTGCTGCTTTCATTGGCACCTGCCGTTCTACCAAACCCGCTATCGTGCTCTCGATATCGGGGTAGCGAGATGTGTTTTGGCGATTGACGTAGCCGGTAAAGTGATTGACGGCATAACCGTGCAACAGGACCCAAGCTCCATACTGACTGACAGAATTTACAGTTTCAATCACAGAGTGGCGAGGAGCATCCCAGGGACGGCTAAACACACGCGCAAGCTGATTTAGTTCAAGAGAAGCAACATCTGGAAAGCAAGCGTCTGTTGTAACTGTTTGCGCAATCAGGTCAGCAATATTTTCTGGCAGTTCTTCGACCAACAATTCACTGATAAATAGCTTGGGCAAGTCCAGTTGATCCTGCTCAGGATGGCGAAAATGCTGAGCGTAAAGATGCTGATCGGGAAACTGATATTCCCCTGCCACTTCATAGCCTAATTTCTCAACAATTCGAGCCAGGTAAGGAATACCTAGGTTGGTGCCATTCGCTGTCAACCGCAGCGAGCGAAAGGCGATGTGATCATTGGCAACCGTACCCCGTGCTTCAGTGATCATTTGCTCGTAGACTTGGGCATAGTTCACCCGCTGACGATAGTTCTGCCAGAGGTTGTCCCACAGTTGCGCAGCAGCTTGGCTAGACATGGCTACTCGTAGGTAAACGGTTCAGAGGTAGTTCGGTAGTCAATTTTGCCTTTAGAGGTCAAAGAAATGCCCAAGTGAGTTGGAGCAGCAATCTGCAATTTGAGCGAGTCTGAGAGCTTTCGAGAGGGCACCGCAATCTCAATCTTGGTGAGCCCCTCAGGCACATTGACTTCGACGCTATCTGCATAGCCTAATTGCAAACGGGTTTCGACTTGAGAGCGGCGAAATACTTCTTTGCCATTTACTTGAATGACCACTGTATCCTGCTGAAAACCATCTTGCAGATCTAGACGTAGCAATGACATTTCAGCCTCCTGCAGCCTTACTGTCTTAGGAACTGCCCAGCCAAGCTCTGTATGGGCAAACACCGCAAATACTGCCAAGATCAGGATTAAACTGAGCACCAACTGGGCCAAGCGAGCAGAGCGCATTGATTTTCCTAAGTATCTCTAAGTATAAGAGTCTGCAAACAGCAGAAAGGGCGCAGCAACCGCGCCCCTAGATACATTCAAGAAAATCAAGCTGAGCTGCAATTAGAGAGCCGACACCTGAGCTTCAATCTGACGCAGAACCTGGGATTTGAGAGCCTTGTGACGGAAGAAGTTGAGCATCTTTTGCTTAACACTCTGCACTTTTTCTTCATCACCTACCAGTTTGTAAGCTCTAACAAGTTTGCGCATTGCCAGGTTGAGCGTGATGTTGTCCAAACGCCCTGTGCCCGCAGCGTTGACCACTCCCGAGAGGCACTTAACACTAGCCTCAGCTTTAGGCTGGCGTACCGCTAAAATTTTATCTGGGGTAATGGTCTTAAATTCCCGTCCAGCGTTAATGCCTTTCAGCAACTTGGCATACACCGCTAATGGGTGGTCGTTGTACTTGTCCAGCAGCAGATCGAATGCCCCATTGCCTGAGCTCAAATGCTCTGAATCCGAGCCCAACATACTCAGCAGCATGCCCTGCTCGTCACCTAAGAACAGCTCAGCAACCTCTTCATCAGCAACGCTTAAGGGACTGCGTACCCTCAGGCCAATTGGATTGGAAATCACCAAAGAGCCATCCAGCGCATAGTAGACCGCTCGAATTTCATAGGCACCCGGTTGCTCAAAATAGAAACCCTCATGACCAAAGCCGATGTAAGCGCTTTCGTACAGTGCGGGCCGTTCTTGATCGAGCGTGGTTACCATCGACTCGTCAATGCAATACTCCACGACGGGTTCGTAGTTGACCACCTGACCATTGGGCTTACAGATGGCCACTTGCACAAAACCGCCCTTGGGATGCAAATGGGAATGCACTTGCTTAGCCCGTAAATCGGTCGTTGCCAGTTTGATTTCTAGAACGACCGGTTCACCAAACGCGTAGGTTTTGCGGCTTTCCAGTCGCAGTTGCAGCCCCGAACGATCATCGACTACCTCTGCTAGTGCCTGGGGTTCGAGCAACGCCGCTCCTGCCGCAAAAGCATTGCCGCCCATAATCACGTCGTTACGCGCACCGTGGCGCAGGTGCACGAGCTCTATGTCGTCAAATTGAAAGGGAAAATTAGCCCAATAGGCCGGAGCTCCACCGGGATAGAACTGAATGTAGTTCATCCAGGACAGGGCATCTGGGCGGTTGGGGGCGGGCGGATTAGCTAGAGATTTCTGCCAAGAGTGCAGCAGATTGAAACAGTGGCCCAGTTCATGGACATAGGTACGCAGTTGGGCGCGTAAGCTGTCGGGGCTGCTGCCACCGATGACATCGTGGAACACCGCACAGCCCTGGCGCTGTCTGCCATGCTGATCGAACATAATGCCGCGCAGGCCAGTGCCGATGTCATGCAAGTTCGCAGCTAACAGGTAAACCTTCCACTGAGGCTCGTCCTGCCACTGGCTAAACTGGGTTTCCATGCTGGCGTGAAGTTCGGCGTCGCTCCAAGCAGAGCCAATACTGGTCATCGAGACTTCGCTCCAGCCACCAGTGGTTTGCAGCTCCACACCCGCCTCAGCAAAGGCTTTAACCACCGAGAGCACCCGAGCCGGACCACCCGAGGGCAAAGAACCAGTGTCATAGGAGTCAAAGGGCGTCACACCGCTCACATGGTCCTGCTCGTACTGCACCGTGCGGAAATAGCCGGACTCAAAGTCACAAGCGTAACTGGCACCAGGCGCGCCGGTCTTAGTGAAAAACTGCAATGTGGCTGCCGCCGCAGACTGAGAAATAGTGGTACGCGGGATTATGACCTGGACCTTAGCGGCAGCGGTGGACCAAGTGTAAGCGCCCATACCCTCAAGCGTGGCGGTGCTATCGGTGGTGCTCACAGATACGCTATCGACATTGAAGGAGCCGAAATAGACCACTGTAGCGCCAGATGTTCGGAAGAAATCCCCGCTGATGCGCATAGTCGGACGGCGACCGTCAACGTCCAACCGCAGTTCTAACTGATAGGAGCCGCCACTGCTGCGGTATCGTCCGCTCACAGTCCGCTTGTCCAGCAGAACTGGCGGTACAGCTGGCGGTACCGTGGATTCGGTGGGAACAACCTCAGCCCTAGCACTAGATCCAGCAGCCTGGTGCTGAGCGACTTCGTCCAGACTCCATTCCTGCCGAGTAAATGGCAAGCCAGAGGGGATAGTTTCGGTCGATGGCCCTGCTGAAGCCAGCAGTTCAGAATTTGCTAGCTCATTGGCTAGTACGACAGTGGGATCCAGAGAACTCATGGACAATACCCTTTTGAATACTTAGGTTGAATATCTAGCTAGGATTGAGCCGCCATCTCTCTCAGCCACTGAGAAAATGCCCAGATCTTTTTAGCTTGAAGCTTAGTTTTGTAACTGCGTTTTGTAACGACTAAAGCTTTAAGCAAGATTCTCTTAAGCAAATCTGGGATGAGCAAAATTTGGGATGAGCAAAACTTGAGAGGTGTCTGCATTCTCGCAGCGCCTCTCAGGGGTTGGATAGTACCCAGCCGGGTACCTTCCAAGGCTTTTGAGTAATCAAGTGAGGCGACTAGCTCCCTGCACTGGCCCCTTGCACTGGCTCACCCAATCTCGCTCAATACATGGGTGAGAATTTGCAAACAGGTTTCAATCTGGTCAGCCTCAATCACTAGCGGCGGACAAAATCGAATTGCAGCTTTGCCGCAACCCAGCAGCAATAGCCCTCGATAGAATGCCCGGTCTACGATTTGGTCACGTAGAGCTGGATCTGGCTTGCCTTGAGCATCCAACAAATCCACCGCGACCATCAGGCCCTTGCCCCGCGGCAATGAAACGCGGGAATCCTGCTGCGCCAATTGCGTCAGGCTGGCTTGCAACAGCCGACCCATGTGGAGGGCATTCTCCATCAGTCCAGCCTCCAGTAGCCGCAAGGTTGCTATTGCCGCTGCACAAGCCACTGGATTGCCCCCAAAAGTGGTGGCATGAGCCCCAGGGGGCCAGGTCATCAATTCAGGACGGGCCAGAATCGCGCCCAAGGGTAGACCACTGGCAACGCCTTTGGCGAGGCTGATGATGTCAGGCTGCACGTCCCAGTGCTCAATGGCAAACAGGCGACCCGTCCGACCCATACCTGCCTGCACCTCATCTACCACCATTAAAATGCCATGGTGGTCGCAAATTTCGCGGATGCGCCCTAGGAAGCCGTTCTCTGGCACGACATAGCCACCCTCACCCTGAATCGGCTCCACCAGAATGGCCGCGATCTCATCAGGCGGCAACACCGAGGGAAATAGCTTTTCTTCTAGATGGTCGAGAGCCGCCTGGGTCCCGTAGGCGATGTGCGTGATGCCAGGGACTAGAGAACCAAAGCCACGCCGCTGCACTGCTTTAGAACCAGTGAGCGACATCGCACCATAGGTGCGACCATGAAAGGCCCCCAGGAAGGCTACCACTCGGTCGCGCCCGGTGTAGTAGCGGGCCAGCTTGAGAGCTGCTTCGTTTGATTCAGCCCCAGAGTTCGTGAAGAACACGCGGGCTGATGCCGGGAAGGGTGCCCGAGCCGCCAAGGCTTCAGCCAGTTCCACCATCGGCGCGTAGTAGAAGTCAGTGCCGGACATGTGTAGCAGCTGAGCCGCTTGCGCCTGAACTGCAGCAACGACTTGAGGATGGGCGTGGCCGGTCGCAGTCACAGCAATACCGGCGGTCATATCCAGAAACACGTTGCCATCTACGTCTTCGAGCATGCAGCCTTCACCACGAGCAGCGACCAATGGGTAGCCCCTTGTGTAAGAGGGTGAAGTCACTGCCTGATCACGCTCGATCAGAGCTTGAGCCCGAGGGCCAGGCAGCTCACCCAGGAGACGAGGCAATCGGGGTAGAGCTGAGGTTGTTGAGAGGCTAAGCATAAGACTACTCTTGGCGATTATCGATCTGGGCGCGTTGCAACCGACCAGAGAAGTCGACGTAAACAGTCTTCCATTCAGTAAAGACATCAAGGGCTGCACTGCCCACTTCACGGTGGCCATTGCCGGTCTGCTTCACGCCACCAAAGGGCAAATGCACCTCAGCACCAATTGTGGGGCCGTTAATGTAGGTGATTCCAGCCTCGATATCGCGCATTGCTTGAAAGGCCCGATTGATATCCTGGGTATAGACCGAGGAAGACAGACCGTAGGGCGTGCCATTGAGCACTTGAATAGCTTCCTCAAAAGAATCGACCGTTAGCAGAGACACCACCGGGCCAAAAATCTCTTCCTGGGCTACCCGCATGTCAGGCTTAACCTCGTCGAGGATGGTAGGCGCAAAGAAGTAACCCTGCTTGAGCTTGCCTTCGCTGACTCGCTCGCCGCCTAGTAGAACCCTGGCCCCCTCACCATATGCCACGTCCATATAGCCAGAAACGCGTTGTAGTTGGGCCGCGTTCACCAACGGACCAATTTCAGTCTCGGGCTCAGTACCGGGACCAAGCCGCAACCGACGGGCGCGTTCGAGCAGCCGCCGCGTGAATTCATCTTTGATCGCTCGGTGCAGGATCAGGCGGCTGGTGGCAGTGCAGCGCTGACCCGTCGTGCCGAACGCGCCCCAAAGCGCTCCTTCTAGCGCCAGTTCTAAATCGGCATCCTCCATCACGACCTGGGCATTCTTGCCACCTAATTCCAGGCAAACCCGTTTGTAGCTGCGACCGCAGACAGCCCCAACCTCTGCGCCGGTTTCTGAGGAACCTGTGAACGATACCAGCGCCACATCTGGATGTTCAACCAGCGCTCGACCCGCCTCTTCGCCCAGACCATGCACCAGGTTAATCACACCCGCGGGCAGGCCTGCTTCCTGGAGGATCTCGACCAGCAGCGTGGCACAGGCGGGAGTATCTTCAGCGGGCTTAAGGACCAGCGTGTTGCCACATACAAGTGCAGGAAATGCCTTCCAACAGGGAATCGCTACTGGAAAGTTCCAGGGCGTGATCAGCGCGCAGACGCCCACTGGCACTCGGACACTCATCGCAAACTTATTGGGCATTTCGGAAGGCGTGGTTTGCCCAAACAAGCGCCGACCCTCACCTGCACTGTAGAAGGCGCAATCAATGCCCTCTTGCACATCGCCTCGCGCTTCGGTGAGCGGTTTGCCCATTTCACGGCTCATCAATTGAGCCAGTTCTTCCTTGCGCTGACGCAAGAGTTCGCCAATGCGGTAAATCAGCTCCGCCCGAGCGGGTGCAGGCACTAACCGCCAGGAGGCAAAAGCGCGTTGGGCTGCTGCTACTGCGGCTTCAACTTCCTGCGCTCCCGAACGGGGGCAGGTAGCCACCAGTTCCTGCCAATCCGCAGGATTACGACTTTCTAGCGTGGCTTCTGTGTGGGCAGAAAGCCACTCTCCGTTTATATAGTTCAAGCAAGTTAAAGGCATCGTCATCGGAAGCTCCTGCAAGATGCGCCTTCTTTTAAAGAGTTAGACAGATCTTAGAAAGATGCAGGTGTCCATGATACGAATGCTGCCTTATGAACTGCTAGCAAAGATTACGCTTATTGAAGCAGTTGTCCAGACAATTGGCTTGCAGCAGTCCAATTGGTTGCAAAAATTAGCGTTTAAAACCGCAACGATTTAGCTTTTAGTTACAAATACTTTTAGGTAACTAGATGAAAACTAAATAGATCCAACTTGAGTATTAGTAGGCAGTCGCGGCCAGCCCTAAGTTTGACTAGTCTTGAGAGGATGCGTAGCAGAACTTAACAACCGCAAGCCGACAAACTCTGGCAGCGCTTCTAGAACTATTAGGTTTTAGAAGTTGAATGGGGCTGAGCAGCTAAATTTAATGCCTAGGTCACTAGGCTCTGCGCTGTGGTTTTGGGGTGCAGGCGCAAATCCCCGGTTCAGGAAAGGTAAGGAGAAGCAATGATTCAGAAGGCTGAAACGGCCTTGGCTTTGATTTTACTGTCCTGGTCATTGCCCTAGCACTCATGTTGTTTTGGCCGAGACTACTGTCCAAGCTTTGGACCAGTAACGGCTTTATTCCACATGAGCACTGCTATCTGTGGAAGCTAGGACTGGTATGGCTGCTTGCTATCGAATTCTTTCATTGGCGTGGCCTACGTCTCAATCTCCGCTACCTTGGGTCACTTGATTTGAGAGCCCGTGAAGACAATTCCCTCCCATGTTTAGACCAAGGTTTTAGACACGGGCTTTGCCAGTCATCCAGCAAATTCAATTCCGTGAGTGAGCAGAGCTCGGCTTACTTAGGCCAACTGAGCTTGCTGACGCTCTAGTTGCAGTGCTGTCTTGACTCTTACATACTCAGCTTCAAGTTGTCCCACCTGCTCAATGGCTCCGGCTGAGATAGATCCATCTCCGATCGATTCAAGTTTCTGGCAAAGCTGAGCCATAGCAGTAGCGCCAAGAGCTGCACTGGTTGACTTGAGGGTGTGAGCCGCTAATCTCAAGGCAGCGACATTCTCCTGAGCAATCCCTGCACGAATGTCTTGAAGCAGTTTAGGAGCATCCTCCAGGTAGCAGTCGATCACCTCAACCAGAAACTCTGTGCAGCTATCACCTGCCATCTCACGAATTGCTTCAAGGGCCTCAACAGCCAGCACCGTCGGTGGAATGAAGTTCATATTGGTAGCCTTCACAGATGGTGGTTGGCAACGGCTCAGGGCTTGAACCAAGTCTTTTAGGCGAACGGGCTTACTAATATAGTCGTCCATCCCTGCCTCAAGGCAGGCCGTTCGGTCCTCCTGCATGGCATTAGCCGTCATTGCAATAATGCGGGGCCGTAAAGTTGGCAGCCAGAGTTGGTGAATCCGGCGGGTAGCGCTCAGACCATCCATTTCTGGCATCTGCACGTCCATCAGTACGACATCATAGGGTTGACGGCTTAAGGCTTCGAGCACTTCTAGCCCATTGCCAGCTATGTCAGCCTGATATCCCAGTTGCTGCAACAGATGTAGAGCGACTTTCTGATTAACTACATTGTCCTCGGCCAGAAGAATACGCAGGGGCCGCTGCATTGCCAAGCCTACTGGACTTGCAAGCAAGCTTGGGCGAACTTGCAACGATTGGCTGAGCTGCCCCCCCAACACACTAACCAGAACGTTGTAAAGCTGAGACTGCTTGATTGGCTTGTTGAGGAAAGCAGCAAAATGGGCCTGTGCTGCTTCAGCACTCGTCTCCAAGCGCCCCATTGAGGTCATCATCACCAGGGGCAACTGCTGACAGCCAGGCTGCTTGCGAATCAGTGCGGCTAGGTTTAGCCCATCCATTGCTGGCATCTGCAGATCTAGAATGACCAGATCGAACTGCTCTCCCTGGCTGAGATGAGCTAGGGCTTCGGCACCCGACTCTACTGCTTTTGGCAGCATTTCCCAAGCTTGGCTTTGCAGGAGCAGCATTTGCCGGTTAGCCGCGTTGTCATCCACAATCAGTAGCCGCTTGCTGAACAGGTCCGGCTGAACAGCGCAAGAGTTACTTTGCAAGCTAGCTAGTGGCGATTCGACCAGTACCGTGAAGTAAAAGGTAGAGCCTTGCCCTACCTGACTTTCAACCCACATGCGACCGCCCATCAACTCACTCAAGCGTTTGCTAATGGCTAGCCCAAGTCCTGTACCGCCAAACTGACGCGAAGTAGAAGAATCTACCTGGCTGAAAGACTTGAATAAGCGGTCCATCCGATCGGCAGGAATGCCAATCCCCGTATCCTTGATCGCAAAGCAAAGTTCGTAAGTAGACGACGCAGGTCCCCCAACAGGTCCCACAATAGGTCCGAGACCATGGGTGCTTTCAATGAGTTGCCGCGCAGTAATTGAAATTACGACTTCCCCGGTGCTGGTGAATTTAACTGCGTTACTCAATAAATTCACTAGAATCTGGCGCAGCCGAGTGACATCGCCGACCACAGGATCAGGCGTTTGCGGCGAGATGAAATAGACCAGCTCCAAGCCCTTTTCTGCAGCTCTAGGTGCTAATAGATCCAGGGTCTCTTCAACACAAACGCGCAGATCAAAAGGCTGTTCTTCTAGGTCCAGCTTGCCAGACTCAATTTTGGAGAAGTCGAGAATGTCATTGATGATTGTGAGCAAAGCATCGCCACTACTGCGAATTGTCTCAACAAAATCTCGCTGTTGAGGGGTGAGCCCAGTCCCTAATAACAGTCCTGTCATCCCAATCACCCCATTCATAGGAGTGCGGATTTCATGACTCATCGTGGCTAGAAATTCGCTTTTAGCACGGGCAGCAGCGAGGGCTTGGTCGCGAGCCTGAGCTAGATCAAGAGCGGCATCGGCTCGTTCTAACTCACCGCCGATCCACTGACTCATCAGTTGCAGTAGCTCCTTATCCACTGATTTGAAGCGCCGACTGCGTGGGGTGGGGCTATAGAAGCAGAGAACCCCAAAAGTCTGACCAGCGACAACTACGCGGGTGCCGATGTAGCTCTCAAGGTCAAAGCCAGCATAGGCAGGGTGATCACGCCATTCTGTATTGCTAGCAGACTCAAAGCAGATGGGGGTCCTTGACTGAAACGTTTCGCAGCAGTACGTCTGCCTTAAATTGCAGGCATCGCCTTTAGCCACTCTGTTACCTGGGGAACGAGCAGCAAGAATCTCATAGCGTTCGCCCTTAACCCGAGCGATGACACCAGTGGTCAAACCAAACCGGCGACAGCCCATTGCGAGTAGATGTTGGAGGCGTTGGTCAAAGGTTAGTTCGTGAGCTGAAATTACTTTATACAAAGCCCGAATAGAGGCTTCGCTCTCTCGCAGTTCTTGCTCAGCGCGCACTCGTTCCGTAATGTCCTGAGCCAGTGAAGCCACGTTCATGACGTTGCCATCCCTATCCATCAGGGGCGTGTTATACCACTCGCAAATGATCACGCGGCCATCTTTGGTCAGATTCTCATTGGTGCTGTGGATTCCTCCCATTTGCGTGATTAAGGCAGATCGGACGTTATCCACACACTCCCTAGCCTGTTCAGGCACCAACAGCTCAGCTGCATTGCGGCCAATTGCTTCACTTCTGCTGTAGCCAAAGATTTTTTCGGCGCCCGGGTTCCACTCCGTGATTTCAAAATCAAAGTTCCATTCAATCATTGCCATCGGCGTGTTCTGCACGTGGAGGGAAAGCCTTTGCTCTGACTTCCTCAAGGCCGTCTCCACCTGCTTGCGCTGGATGAACTGACTAATCTGACTACTCATCGACGTCACCATCTTGAGCAAGGCTTCGTCAGGCTGTCGGCTGGCACAGCTAAAGAAGGTTAGAACACCCAGCCTTTCATGGCAGCAGCAGACAGGAAAGCCAAAAGCAACCTGTACCCCTGCATCAGACGCGCTAGCACCGGGAAAGAAGTCAATATCTTGTGTGCCCGGAGCTAGCCAAACAAGTTCTTCGCTAAGCCAGATCCGACTGGGTAGCCCATCTCCAGAAGCTAAGGAGAGCTGCTGCGTTGCAGTTGCCAGATCAGTGATTGCAACCGATGGCTCATGCCAGACTTGCCTACAGCGTAGGGTGGGGAGATCCTGAGCGTTGCCCAGCTCAGGACTCCAAAATTCGCCTAGCTCCCAGCCCAAACCTTCACCAACAGTTTGTAGGATCAGGGATAGCGCTTGCTCTAGCGTGGTGGCTTCAGCCAGAATGCGCGTCACTGCATGCTCCACGCTCAAGCACTGTTCGGTCCGCTTACGCTCAGTGATGTCCCGTTGCACAGAGACCCAGCGCGTGAACCGGCCCTGTTCGTCAGCAAGAGGCACGATGTTAAGCTCTACCCAGAATTCAGAGCCGTCTTTGCAATAGTTAATGACCTCAACCCGAACCGGTTCCTGATTTGCCAGGGCTGTTCGAACCCTATCGAGCTGAGCCCGATTTGTCTTGACGCCTTGTAGGATACGTGGCGTTTTGCCAATCACCTCCTCAAGGCTATAGCCAGTCATCCGAGTGAAAGCCTGGTTAGCGTAGAGGATACGAGGACCAGGCAACTCAACAGGCTCAGCTTCTGTAATCAGAATCGCGTCGTTGATGTTGACAACTGCTGACTCTAGCAAGCGCAGATTTTTCTCAGTGAGTTGGTGCTCCCTAACCTCACGCTCTAACTTCTGATTGGTCTGCGACAGTGCGATGGTCCGCTCTGCGACCAAGGCCTCCAAGCCTAGATTTAATTGAGCGAGTTGGGTATTGGCTCTGCCCAGCTGAGTCTGGGTTTGAGCCAGTAACAGAGGCCCGTCCACGAGAAGCGTGTAGCTGCGGCGCAAAGCAAGATAGGTTCCAGCCACGATAGCCGTCAGTAGGTCAACCCCTGCCTGAAAACCCAACAGGGTTGAAGAACCCGAGTGCCTACTGCTCGCTATCATCAAAACATGGCCCGCATGGCCCAGAGCACAGGTGAAAAAGATGGCCGCAGTTGCCAAAACCAGGGGGTTGGTGCGGAGATGCCGTTGCCCATGCAGGAGGGCGCGGAAAATCAGCAATGCAATCGTGAAGTAGCAGATTGCAATAAATGAATTGGCAGCTAGCAGGAGATCACTGAGCATCAGACAGAACCTACTCCCTCCGTCAGGTGGCGATTGGCTCAATCTCTTGCTTAGGGTCGCACCTAACTAAAGTTTTGGCTTTTGGCCTGAGCACAGAGCCGAGCTCATTACATTCTTCAGAGCAGTGTGCCCTTTTCAGAGGCTGATGGCTCAAATACAAGCAGCGGGGAAGCTCTCCGGATCAATCCGCCGTTAATCGCCAAGTTTCGTCAGATCTACTCTGCAACTGCACAGTCAAATCTGAACTCATCCTAAACAAATTAGCGTAGGCAAATTGCGGTTGCTCGGATACAGAATGAGTCTGAAGGTGACGGTCAGCTTGCAGGCTAGCTGTGAATGAGTTGCTTTTGAGGG
Organism: Leptolyngbya sp. FACHB-261; assembly: GCF_014696065.1. NCBI lineage: Bacteria > Bacillati > Cyanobacteriota > Cyanophyceae > Leptolyngbyales > Leptolyngbyaceae > Leptolyngbya > Leptolyngbya sp. FACHB-261. The sequence continues at coordinate 115,430 of NZ_JACJPL010000015.1, forward strand.
GTGTCAGACCCGTCTATCTGAGCTAAGCCCTGGTTTGAGACGGCCAAGCCGTAGCTACCAGCCCCCAAGGTCTGCCGTACCGAACGGACGAAGGGTGCCACCAATGCCAACTCCGTTTCACGCAACTGCTGGAGCAAAACAGCCTCCAGCAGAGCATAGGTTGCATCACAGCACCGCTGAGCTCGAAAGGCCCGCATCACCGTTTGCATCCAGAGGAGAAAACTCTCAAGGCCTTCGGCATCGTCGAGTAGCACTGCTTTAGCAATCAACCGGTAGGTCAAACGTGTATCTCGTCTCCATTTCTGGGTCGCATCTTCCCGACCATATAGAAACAAGCTCGGATCTCGTTTTTGTATCGTTGACTCCAGGACAGCTATCACCTCAGCCTCGACTACTTGGAGTCTTTGATAAGTCTGAGTTCGAATCTCTAGCTCCCTCGCATAGCGAGCCAAACTATCCAACTCGGAATCGCGTAAATAACGACCCTCAAATTGCTGGGTTAGGGCGAGTGTTTTGCTGAGCACGGAGAAATAGCCTATCGAGTTGTTAGCAGAAGCTACTGCAAAATTCTAAAAACCAAGCATCAATCCGGAGGCTACTTCAAAGAATTTAAGGCTCAAAGGCTCAGGCTAAAGCAGTGAGAATTCGGCATCTTACCTGGTAAAATTTCTCGATAAAAACGACACAGCTTTCACTCGCTAGAACTTCAACCTGGAAGCAGAAAACGGATTGATGCAGAATCAGGAGGTTCTGAACCCCTAACCGTGGAGCAACAAGCCTGATGAGAATCGAAACCCTGGCTGTACATGCCGGTCATCAGATCGACCCAGCAACTGGAGCTGTGGCCTCACCGATCTACCTATCAACCACCTTCGAACGGGAGGCTGACGGCAGCTATCCCCACGGTTACAACTACACTCGCAGTGATAACCCCAACCGTCAGGCCCTAGAAGATTGCTTGAGCGCGCTCGAAGGGGGTAGCGCAGCAGCAGCCTTTGCTTCAGGCTCGGCAGCCACTATGAGTATTTTTCAAAGTCTTGCCCCTGGCGACCATGTGCTCGCGCCCAATGATGCCTATTACGGCACCGCTCATCTTTTGAAAAACACGTTTGCGCGTTGGGGTTTGCAAATCACTTTCGTTGATATGAGCGACTTGCAAGCTGTGCAACAAGCTGTGCAGGCCAACACCAAACTGCTTTGGCTCGAAACTCCCTCCAACCCGTTGCTTAAGATTTCAGACATTGCCAGGTTGGCTGAGCTTGCTCACCAAGTTGGTGCCTTGTGCGCCTGCGACAATACCTGGGCCCCCATTGCCCAACGGCCCTTCGATTTAGGGGCTGACCTCATCGTCCATTCCACAACCAAATACTTGGGCGGTCACAGTGACGTCTTGGGCGGCGTTGTGGTCACCCGACAGGACAACGAGTTTTTCCAGCGCATTCGGCAAGTACAGCAAACCGGCGGAGCTGTTCCCTCTCCTTTCGATTGCTGGTTGGTGTTACGAGGCGTTCGGACCCTGCCCTTACGCCTGCGCGCCCATACTGAAAATGCACTCAAGCTCGCCACTTTCTTGAGCCAGCACCCAATCGTAGCCGCCGTTCACTACCCAGGACTTCAGTCTCATCCAGGCTATGAAGTTGCCAGTCAGCAGATGAGCCTGTTTGGGGGCATGCTGTCTTTTCAAGTACAAGGTGGGCGGGAGCCAGCCTTCGCAGTTGCAGCCCGAGTGAAGCTATTCACCCGCGCCACCAGCCTAGGAGCCGTTGAGAGCCTGCTTGAGCACCGCGCCTCAATCGAAGGGCCAACCAGCCAAACACCACAGAACCTGCTGCGAGTGTCGGTCGGCCTCGAACATGCCGACGATCTGATTGAAGACTTAGCCCAGGCCCTGGCACCACTCGTCCAGGGCTAGCTGCCTGAGCCTAGTATTTGCGCTCCTGGGGTTGAAAGCGAGTGATAGTTACAGGCCGATAGCGAATATCAACTCCAGCGGGTGAGAAATAAGCCAGGGTGTGTTGCAGGAAATTACTATCATCGCGCTCCGCACAATCCTGCCGCGAGTGAGCACCCCGGCTTTCCCGACGCGCCAGTGCGCCTGCCAGAATAATCTCACCGACGACCATGATGTTGCGCAGCTCCAGAGCCTCCGTAATCTCAGTGTTCCAGAGCGTGCCTTGATCATCTAGGCGGATCTGTTTGTATTTCTCCTGGATGACCCGTAGCTTGCTTAAGCCCTCGCTCATTACTGCTTCGTTGCGGAATACGCCACAATACTGAGTCATGCAATCTTGAAACTCAGTGCGGATCTCGTTGATGCGGTACTCGCCCTTCTGGTCTAGGAGAGCCTGGATCTGGCTTCTAGCCTCCTCAAGATATCGTCGCTCATCGACCTCTGGGAGTTTGCGTTCTTGAATATCACGGGCAATGGTGGCTCCCGCTCGCCGTCCGTAGACGACGCATTCGAGTAAAGCATTGCTCCCCAACCGATTGGCTCCATGCACCGAGACGCAAGAGGTTTCTCCAGCCGCATAAAAGCCACCAACCAAACCGTCAGGACCATTCCGCACCTGGCAGTTAGTGTTGACTGGAATGCCACCCATGCAGTAGTGAACCGTGGGCCGTACCGGAATCGGCTGCTCTACGGCATCAATGCCACACAACCGATGCGCTTCCTCCCAAGCAAAGGGAATGCGGTTCATAATCTTCTCGCGACCCAGGTGGCGCACATCTAAATGCACGAAAGGTCCGCCAGCACTGCCGTCGCTATGAATGCCTCTGCCCTCACGCACCTCAGTCACAATCGCCCGCGAGGTAATGTCACGAGGAGCCAGTTCCATGCGGCTAGGCGCATACTTCGCCATGAAACGCTCGCCCTCGGCATTGAGAAGATAGGCGCCCTCTCCACGTACCGCCTCCGAAATTAGGACACCAACCGGATAGAGACCAGTCGGGTGGAACTGCACAAATTCCATATCCTGCAATGGCAAACCGGCCAATGCGGTCATTGATAGGCCATCCCCTGTGCAGGCGTAATCGTTTGAGGTGGTGTTGTAGACACGTCCATAGCCACCAGTGGCAAACAGCACGGCTTTGGTGCGCACTACCTCTAAGCGTCCATCCTCGAAGTGGTACATGACCACGCCCTTGGCTTCGTTGTCTTCCACAATCAAGCGCAGGACGTACCATTCGTCGTAGATCTTCACGCCATAATGCCTGAGATTGCAGATCAGCTCATGCAAGATGGCATGCCCTGTCTTGTCAGCTGCATAACAGGTGCGATTGTGGGAATGTCCACCAAATGCCCGCTGCGCAATCCGTCCATCCGGCAGGCGTGAGAACAACACGCCCATATGCTCCAGATCGATAATCACTTCTGGAGCCTGCTGCGCCAGAATCTCTACAGCATCCTGGTCCGCCAAATAATCGGACCCTTTCACCGTGTCAAAGGCGTGGGCTTCCCAGGAATCTTCGGGATCCACATTTTTTAGACTGGCTGCAATCCCCCCTTGAGCAGCCACCGAATGGGAGCGAATGGGATGAGTTTTCGCAACTAGGGCAATACTCAAGTTCGGGTTGGAGCGGGCAATTTCCAGGGCCGCTCGCGAACCCGCTAAGCCTCCACCGACGATTACCACGTCATGCTCAATCATGCCTAAGCTCCGGGCGCTGCACTGGGTTTCCCTATTCTCAAAGGGGTCTCCAGTGTATCGCAGGAAAGTTCCGTCCTTCTTCAGAATTGAGGGAACGCAATTTCACCTACTGAAGCAAGCACTATTGCGCCAGAATCTGACAGACTTGCGCCCGTAGGCTTCGCTATCTGCTTCATCTAAATTGGCAATAGTGCTTGCGGCTAGTGCAAAAATATTCGAGTTTGATTATCCAAGCTCAGTTCTGCAAACAAAATTGGCTAGAACAAAGCTGACTAAGAGATTGGGCTCTAAGGGTGAGCACTATGACTTTGGCTGCTATTTTTTGAGCCTCCCAATTCCATCTCAAAGCTCTGAATTTCATCCAGAAAAGAGCCGTTTTCTTGTTTCGTTGTTTTGGGGTTTGCAACTGCTTTGGCAGCGTTAGCACTCGGAGCTGCTTTAGGAGGGCTGGCAGGAACTGCGGCTGCCAAGTTCTCTGACTGCTCAGGTACAAACTCAACTGCCAAACTAAGGCGAAGACGAATGGAACCCTGCTTCCAGAGCTTACCCGGTTCTAGAACGGTTACTGGAATTCCTTGATGAATTAGCTCTTTAGGATAAACAGATTCGCGAAGGCGCACTGTCACTGAATTAACAAACTCCTCAATCAACAGGTATTGACCTGAAGCAAGGGTCGTACCATGAGCGAGTGGCACATCCTGTGCGAGCTTGACCACAGCATCTTTGGCAACAGGCGCAAGTTTGGCAGCTGGTTTGGAATCGTTCATGGGGCAACCCAATAATAAGTAGTCGTTAAATGCTCACAGCCTCGGCTTAGGGAATTAGAATCTCCTATAACGGCCTAGGCTCTTCTCCCCAGAGTGCCCGACCCCAATCTGTAACTAACAGGCGAAAGCAAGGATTATGGGTGCTCGGCCCAGCAACACCTTAGCAGTCCTCCTGGCAACAGCAATAAGCACTGAGCCAGGGCTTTTACTAGCTTTGCTGACAGGTATAAGCTGTTTCCTCGCCAACGATTAACCCTCACTAGCCCTTGAACTGACCAACATTACCACCTTGCTTGCTAACGTCAAAAGTTGCCGTGAACTCCTTAGCTTTGTACATCTAAATATTGCTTTGCAGCTTTACCATCTAGCTGTGCCTTCATAGCAAAGTCGATGATGAAAACTTGCCCTTTTCCTATATTGTCGAGAAGCAAACATCGCCAAGCGCCTAGGCAAGACTCTCGGCGATGTCTGGCTGAGACTTAATAAAGTCTCAACCGTTTTTCAGCGAGGTCGCCAAGTGCCGTGAAAACCTAAAGGAATGATCTGCGGCAGGGCTAAGCGACAGGCAGGCCCCTGAGCTAGGGCATCAGCTGCATAAATCCAAACCTCACTTTGGCTCTGATTGCCATCAAAGACGACGGTGATGATCCAGCCTTGATTGGGATTGAGAGCATCGGGCGCATAAATTGGCTCCATTGGGTACAAACCTGCCCCACAAACAGCAGTCTGTAAGTCTCCAGTTTTCAGGTCAACTCGGCCAACGGCACCAAACAATTCTTGAGCAGGATTTGCACCCGCTGGATGGAGATTGAGATAGGTGTACTCTGCCTGCTGACCCACTTGAGCTGGAGGCACAACCGCAAACTCGCAGGGACGATCTAGTAACGCATAGCGGTCCAAAACTTTGCCTGTTTGTAGATCGAGATGCAGTCGCCAAAGCTGAGCTGTAGCTTCGGTATGCGTTTCGCCCTCAGCCACTTCTCGCAAGTGCTCGTTAGTTTTGAAATCGGGGTAGCGCAACAAATCGACGACTAGCGTGCCATTTTCAGCCTCATAACCATTGCTGAAGTGCCATTGATACCAGGGTTCAGACTCAGCCTGAGCCACCAGTTGCAGAGTGTCACGGTCAATGATCAGAATGCGCGTTGGTTGGTCAGCTTGCCACTGCAAGGTCTGACTGTAACTCTGTAAGCCGAGTAGTAGAGGCAGCCCTGCCCATTGCATCATGACTGGCGGTACGCAGAACACTAAAAAGCGTCCACATAGAGCGAAGTCATGAATCAGAGGTGCTCCTTCTATCGAAACTTTGCCTTTGTGAATGACTCGGCCCGTTGCATCGCTGTGATAGAGATTGAGGGTAGAAGTAGCTCCCTGATAAGCAACTCCGAAGTTCCAGAATTCACCAGTCTGAGGATCACGTTTGGGGTGAGCGGAGTAGGCCTGGTTACCTTCAAGCGAGGCTTCTAGATCATCTAGACCCTTCGTGCTGAGGTCTTCTAGATCAAGCCTGTGGGGATTGCCGCCCTCCCATAACGCTAGCAACCGGTCCGGCAGGGCCAGCACTGAAGTGTTAGCCGCGTTTTTCAGTGGGCGTAGCCAACGGTTCCACAAGGGGCCAGAGGCCAGTTGTCCATAACCACCGTAAAGGTAATGCCCGGCTTGGTCTTCCTCCCGATAACCTTGGGTTTGCACATAGCGATAGAGACCAGTGGCTGCTGTATCGCCAAAGTGAACCGCAAGAATACCACCGTCGCCATCAAACCAATGAGCCACGCGTTGACCGCCCCGCTCTAAGCGACCAGGTCCATTACGGTAGAGGCTGCCCCGCAAGCCAGGCGGAATCTGACCTGCTAGTGGCGCTAACTGTGTAGGACCAAACTCAATGGCTGGCTGAGCGAGCGCTTTAGACCAAAGAGGTTGGTTGCGGGAACGGGTTTGAGTTTGCAAGGGAATAACCTTTAGGCAGGACTGGATTGACGGGGGGATTTTCTTCTTATCATGCACGGCCCTGCTGAGTGTTCAACCTTTGGGCAGGTTGGTCGTCTAATCCTAAAAAATGATTAAGGTGCAAGGGGCATTACCCGTTATGGACAAAGGGTTGTTTCGCCTTGGCAAATGTTTTGAAGAAAACTACGATTTGTTCGCAAGGCGTGCGGAAATAGCTGTCCTGCCTTTGAAAGAACGAGTAGTATTCTTGACCGCTTCAACCTCTGCATCAGGAAGACACCTGCACCATGTCTAACAACGAGCGTCAGTTACCACCGAGCTTCGAGCATCTTCAGGAAGACCGTCAGAGCATTCAAGCCATCCGTGAGCATTTAGCAGTCATGATCAATACGGCGCATCGCCCTCGGGTCGCCACGATCATGCATCACCTAACGCGGGCAGCGGTAGAACTTGAGCGGCTTCAAGCCATTGCTCATCAGTAAAAAACCAGTAACTTTTGTTACTGGTTTTTTTGTAGGTTCTTCACTGAGCTTTTGAGCTTTGCAAGCCCAGTCAAACGGGTCCAGTCAAACTGACTAGTCAAACTTAGAAGTAACCAGCGAATTTGGGTGGACAGCTATTGCAAATAAGGCAACCACTGCTGGAGGGCATCAGGAGAGCCATACCAGTAGCGTCCACCTCGGGGAGAATGCAGAACATCCGGCAAAGTAATGTTCTCCGCACCTTCTAGGTGGGCAGCTGCGATGGGAGTAATTGCATCTCCCCAAGTTTCGCCCTTGCCTGCTGTGAGTTTATAACTCTGGTAGGCCAGCCAATTATCGTGCCAGCCAGGTTTGCCTTCGACTGCCTTGCCAGCAATGCAGACATAGCGGACCTGAGGGTGAAAGGCACCTGGATAGTTGTCATTGACAAAATCTAGGTTGGTGCGTGTCCAGCGCTCCAGGCTACGATGCGGCGTGCCCAGCGTGATCAAGGTCGCCACTTTGGGATGTCGTCCCCAAACTCGACCGCAATAGGCTTGCTCCCCCAAGTACATCCGTGCGATCCAGCCGCCTGCCGAGTGGGCCACCAGGTTCACCTGCTGGGCCTGGTTGACCGCCAATGCTTGGTCAACGGTCTGCTCTAGGAGTTCTAAGACTGGAGTGACCGGTCTGCCCCCGACGGTGACCAGCCAATCCCACCAGCGTAGGGGCACGATAGCGGCAGGACCGTGCTGTTCGCGGATTGCCTGCTCCAGTGCTTGATATTCTTCTGCTCCTGCTAAATAGCCAGGAAGAATTACAGTCGGTATGGGCATTGGCGCGCAACGTTACAGTTCATGAATTTATTGTCTGACTCTCCGCCTTCGATGGCGGTTGGGAAGCCAGGAAAGCTCTATGGCATTAGTGCTGGTCCTGGCGATCCTGATTTAATTACCGTCAAAGCTCTCAAGCTCTTGCAGCAAGTGCCGGTGGTTGCATTTCCGGCTGGGCGACAGGGACAACCGGGTATTGCCCAGCGCATTGTGACTCCCTGGCTGCGACCGGAACAGCAGCAGGTGCCCCTCTTCTTTGCGCTGGTCCAGGATGAAGCCAAGTTGCAGGCCGCTTGGGCAGCGGCAGCGGCGACGATAGAGCCTTACCTGCAACAGGGTCAGGATGTCGCGTTCGTTTCCGAAGGCGATGTCAGCTTCTACAGCACCTTTACCTATCTCGTTGCCGCCTTGCGGGAACGTTGTCCTGGTTTGCTGGCTCAAGCAGTGCCGGGAGTTTGTTCCCCCTTAGGAGCAGCAGCGGAACTGGGACTTCCCTTAACTATTGGCACGCAAAAACTAGCGGTTCTGCCAACCCTGCACAGCTTAAGCGAACTTGAGCAAGCCTTGAGATGGGCTGAGGTTGTGGTGTTGTTAAAAGTGAGTTCGGTTTACCCACAGGTTTGGCAGATCTTGCGGCAGCATGACCTATTGCGCCAAAGTCATATTGTCCTGTGGGCCACCGGTCAGGAGCAGGTCTTGTACTCAGATCTAAGTCAGCACGCCGACCTGCAATTGCCCTATTTTTCTCTGTTACTAGTGCAGAGATCTCAGGAAACTAGCAAAATTTCCGCCACTTGTGGGGGGCTGTGACACAATTGCTCTGAGACATGGGCCAGCCAGCAGTGTGAGGGATTGATATGTTCTTAAATTTCCTGCTGTTTATCTTGTTATGGATTCTGCTGCTGTGGCTAGCCTATCGATTCTTATCGGGGATTATCTCGCCCTTCTTTCTAACGGTTTTGGGGGCGCTCTTACTGGTTGCAGCAGCAGCGACCGGTTTGAGTCTCTTCTTTGTGGAGACGCCAGCAGCACGAGCCATTTGGGAAATTCTGGCCTTTCCCTTTACGCCCATTGGTCTGATTTTTCTGTTGCTGCTCTCGTCACTGCGTCAGGGCAAGTTAGGCTCACTGCTGCCAATTGCTCTGGTGCTGTTGTACCTATTTAGTAATCCGATTCTGGCGGAGCGGATGGCGGGCAGCTTGGAGCAGGAAGCTGCGCGGCAACTATTGCAAGAACCCACCAGTCCTCTCAACGGTGGAGCGGCAGCCGATGCCATTGTGGTGGTTGGCAACCCGACCCGACCACCCTTGCCGCCTCGTCCCATGCGCATTCCTGAGGTTACAGAGTCGGGCGACCTGCTCATTTACGCTAGTCAGCTCTACCAGGGTGGGCAAGTTCGAGGCGATGGTGCCGTAGTGGTTAGCAGTGGCCCCCGCGTTGGCTTGCAAGGGCGCTTGGGCTGCCCACCAGGCTGTGCTCAGATTACGGGACAGGTGGCACCGGGCGTTGACCCCGAGGCGACAGATATGGCCACCTTTTTGAGCACCTTCGGCGTTCCGGCTGACCGCATTGTCCAGGATGCCGAAAGCTCAACCCTGCGGCGCACGGCTGAGCGCATTCGAGGTTTATTGACGGACCGAGGCTTAGGCAGTCGCATTCTGCTGGTAACGACGGCCCTGCAAATGCCCCGAGCGGCGGGGACTTTCCGCAATGTGGGCTTCCAGGTCTATCCTGCTCCGGTTGATTTCTTTGTCAGCCAGCCCAACACAACTGAGGTCCAGCGTCGCTTTAGTCCTAGAGACTTTTTGCCAGATGCTGATGCGCTAGCGCTCTCAACCCGAGCCTGGAACGAATATCTGCTGCAATTGCTCTCGTTCTTGCTGGGTTGGCTGTCGCCGCCCTGCCCCAATGGCTGTGTTCCTGGGCCTGCGCCGACCGCTGTTCTGCCTACTTTTACGGGACTAGCTACTCTGCCGCCCAAGCTGATTTCTGACCCAATTTCCTCTTAACCTCTACACCTTATAATGGGGGTTTAAGCAGGGTTTTGTCTGTCTGGCCTAATAAATCCGTTAGACTACTGATGGCGTTCTTCTGTGCGCCCTTAGTAGGTTTAGTCTCACTATGATTTCCTCATCCGTCCGTTCCAGTCTTCAGGTTCGTCCCTGTACGGCTGCGGATGCTGTCGCAGCAACGCAACTTTTATTTGCAGCGGGACCTGAGTTATTTACCTACACCTTCGCTTCGTCTGCAGAAAAAACTCTGGAGATTTTGACCAAAGCTTTTGCGAAGCCCGATCATGCCTTTAGTTACAGCCATGCTCAAGTTGCAGAGGTTGAGGGTGAGGTAGTGGGCTTGCTGGTGAGCTACAGCGGCGCACTCAAAACCGAAGCAGAGAACCGGGTCCATCAGGTGATGCCTGGTATTGTGCCGGTCTGGAAGGTGCCAGGTATGCTGCTCAATCTCACCGACCTCAACCGGGTGAAGCAGCCAGTGCCAGTCCAGGATTACTATGTTCTGTGCGTAGCAGTGAAACCAGAGCTGCAGGGGCAGGGGATTGGCACTTGCCTGTTAAGCCAAGCAGAAACTATGGCCGCACTAGAGGGTTGTGGTGCTGTGGCCCTAGATCTCACTTTGAACAATCAACAGGCCTTGCGCTTTTGCCAAGGGCTAGGCTATCGCGTAGTGCAAAGCAGCACGACGCCTCGCTTTGAGCGGCAAACTGGGGCAGGTGGATTACAGCGCTTGGTCAAGCCTTTGGTTGTCTAGGAACTACGAGTCCAGCTGTCTCACGGCATACTGGAGAAGAGTTTGCTCCCCAGATTTCTTCCCATGACGCGCAGATCCCCCGCTCGAGAGCCAGCCGACCGTCGTAGCCGCACCAGTAGCCCCAGCAGTGGCGGCGGTGGCGGTGGCGGCAAAAACCCTTACACCACCCTGGCAGCTGGTGGCGCGATCCTAATTCTGGGGATTGGCATTGGTATTGCCTTCAATACGGTTAGCCCCAACAAGAACGTTGCCGATGGTAACTACATCGATAACAACGCGCCCAATAAAGAGTTTTGCATTCAGTATGGGCGTAGTGCGATGGTAATGAATAATCGCATTTATGTCACTTGGAACCCGTTCTCAGTTTATGTAGCTCAGGCTGTGATGGAGCCCGGTTGTGTAATCCGTTCTGAAAACTGGAACATCATTCAGCAGCGCAACCTAATCAATAACGATGACGTGCGCCGCTGCAAAGCCAACATGAACACGTTTGCTTATACCGGCGATTTAGATAAGAGCCCGCGCATTGAATGCGTTTATGAAAGCGGCGAGGATCGCAACTTGTATGAGCGAGCCCTACCCAGCCCCGGTAGCAACCCGCCCCCCAATTGACTTCAATCAGTTCTTGAAGCAGGTTCTTCACAAGACTTCTACCCGCTCATGATCGCTATCCTGATTGTTAACTGGTCACGGCTGAATTGAGCAGGCATACTAGACGCGGAAGTCCTTCAGCCCCTAGGAGCAGTTCCTTCGTGAGCCAAGAGAATTTCAGTGAGATTAAGAACACCCACCTGTACGTGGAGCGGCACGAGCAATGGCTGAAAACCAGGTTCCCTGAGCTTCGCCTTGAGCAAAGAGTGACGATGGCGATTGCCATGGCCCAAGTTTCGTCCCTTGACAGTTTGGAGCAGCGCATTTGCAAGTCACTTGCCAGTCTTAAGAAGACTGACCCTCTGCCCTTGGGAACGGCAGATTACGAGAGCTTGCGTCAATAGTTTCAAGCTACTAGTTTGAAGCCAGTTGAGAATAGTAGTTGGCGCTAGCTCCAGCCTCTAGAAGCCAACTGCAGAGCCGTCTTTGCGTGGATCAGAACCTCCGGTCAGCACGCCGGTTTCTGAGTCGATGGCAATGGCTTGGTAGCCGCCAAAGGTGCGGTCACGGCTGCCGATTGCATGGCCCAAAGCTGCCAGTTGCTCGGCAACCGTTGCACCGATGCCGGGTTCTAGGGAAACTCGGTTGCCCCCAGGCAGAATCTCATGGAAGAAGCGTGGAGCTTCGCCAGCTTGCTGCGCGTCCATGCCGAATTCCAATTGGTTAAGCAAGACTTGCACTTGGCCGTGGGGTTGCAAATGGCCACCCATCACCCCAAACACTAGCCAGGGTTTGCCATCTCGGAACGCCATGGCTGGAATAATCGTGTGCAAAGGCCGTTTGCGAGGCGCCAAACTATTGGGATGCCCTGGCTCCAACGAGAACATGGAGCCGCGATTTTGCAGGACGACACCTGTTTCGCCTGCTACTAATCCAGAGCCAAAATCATCGAACAGGCTGTTGATGAGGGAAACTGCATTGCCTTCTGAATCAACAGCACAGAGGTAAACTGTATCGCCGCGCGAGGGGGTTCCCGGTGGCACCGGTTCGGGGAGGGCGCGTTCCGGTTTAAACAATCGCCAGCGCTCTTGAGCGTAGGCTTTTGAGACCAGTTGGGTCAAAGGAACCTGGCTGAAGTCCAAGTCGCCATAGAACGCGTCACGGTCGGCATAGGCTAGCTTTTTCGCTTCGATTAAGCGGTGCAGGTAGTCAGCACTGTTGTGCTCGAAGCGGCTCAGGTTCTCGCCTTCTAGGAAGTTGAGCATTTGCAAGGCCACCAAACCATGACCGTTGGGCGGCAACTCATAGAGGGTGACATCGCGGTAGGTGGTTGAGAGTGGCTCGATCCAGTCGCTAGTGTGGGCTGCCAGATCGGACTCATTTAAAGGACAACCGACGACAGCACAGGCTCGGGCAATTTCTGCTGCCACCGCCCCTTGATAAAAGCCATCCCGGCCTTGAGCCGCTACGACTCTCAAGGTTTGAGCTAGCCGGGGCAGTTCGGCAATTTCACTGGCTTGGGGAGCGGGCAGGTAGCAGGCTGCGGCATCTGGATCCTTGGCTAACAGTGGCGCTTCTGCTCTCCAAGCCGCCGCTGCGATGGGCTGAACTGGAAAGCCTGTGGCGGCAAAGTCGATGGCAGGTTGCAAAATTTGGTCCCAGCTCAGCCGCCCAAAACGCTGATGCAATTGCCACCAGCAGTCCACCACACCTGGGACAGTGACGCTGAGTGGACCTCGCTCTGGCATTTGGTCTGCACCGATCTGGTCAATGCTTAGGCCGGCGGGGGCGCGACCACTGCCATTGAGCCCGTAGAGCTGCTGGTCCTTGGCCCACCAGACCAGAGCGAAACCATCGCCGCCCAACCCTGTAGACCCTGGTTCAATCACAGTCTGCACGGCAGCGGTTGCAATCGCAGCATCAACCGCATTGCCCCCCTGCCACAAAATCTGTAACCCCGCAGTTGAGGCTAGAACCTGGCTAGAGCAGACCATTCCTCGCCGTGCGTAGACCGGTGAGCGCCCGATTGGGTAGCGAAAAGGCATAGGTTTGGCGTCTCTGATGGATGTCTGGTTGATGGCTGGTGTCTTAAAACAATGTCTTAAGTTAAGGGCTTGTGGACGGGAACCTGGGCAAAGGGCTAGCAGTCAGGCAATGATAATATACCTAAGGCCTATGGCCTGTTTGCTCCCTGACCTTTACACTTGTGGTAACTTTTTGGATGCTGCGCCACCTGCGACTGACTCTGTTGCCCGCACTTGCGGCTACTGCCTGTGTCATGCTGCCTGTCGCAGCTTGGGCTCAGCAGCCTCCCCCTTCCCGACCGGCCAATCAACAATCTCCTGACCAACTTGATGATCCGAGCGATCTGCGAACGCTGACTCAGCAAAACAGCATTCTGAGCTTGCAAGGTGCAGAGCGCTTGATGACTGACGCTGATTCTGCCATCAATTCTCAGAATTATGGAGTGGCAGCGACTAAGCTCCAAGACGCTCGTCAGGTTTTCAATCAGCTCTCCAACTTTTATCAAGAGTTGGGCACTAGCTTTGCTGGCATTGACAATCGCATCAGCGAAGGCCTACGCCAGAAAGCGCTGCAAACAGCCCAACAGCGTGACCAAGCGACCTATCAACTGGCTTTGGTCCACCGCGCCCAGAACCGTCCTGAGCTATCGGTACCGCTGCTGATTCAGATTATTCGCAGCCAACAGCCGACCCGCGAATTGGGTCAGCAGGCTTACCAACAGCTTTTGGAACTAGGGTTTGTGGAGTCTCCCTTCCGGGCACCACAGGCACGTCAGCCACAACAACCGATTCAGGGGCTACCTTCGCAACGTCAGCTAGAGCAGCAACTCCGGCAACGTCAACAACAGCAGCAACCGGCTCAACAGCAGCCAGCTCAGCCCGCTAGACCAGCCCAGCCAGCTCAACCGGCGGCTCAACCAGCCCAACCAGCCCAACCAGCTCAACCGGCAGCTCCCAGACCGTAGCGTCTGCTTGTTTAGTGCTTGTTTGGCCTATAGCGATTAAGCTTCTACCAAAAGCCCCTACCTTCTAATTTGAGGTAGGGGCTTTTGGATCAGGGGTTAAGCCCGTTGTGAATAGCCTGCTGTAAATAGCTTGCGATAGAAATAGTAGGCAGGGATAGTAGGCAATATCCACTTCTACTTTAAGCGGCGCAAAATACTCAACAACTCGCTATTTTCACGCTTGAAGATTGGCAGAATTTCAGCATGGGCGTACTGCACAATACCTTCTCGATCGAGAATGAAATAGGCTCGACTAGTTCCAAGGAAACCAGCCACACCGTAGAGCTTGCTCACTTTTTGATCGCGATCACTTAAGAGAGGAAATTCCAGCTTGAGTTGCTTGGTAAATTCTTGGTGTTTTTCGATTGGGTCACTGCTGATACCGAGTATTTCAGTGCCCAGTTCGCGGAACTGCCGCCAGTCCGTGCCAAAGCATTGCATCTCACTGGTGCAAACGGGTGTGAAGTCACCGGGATAAAAGGCCAGCAGCACGTTGGTTTTGCCTTCGTAGCGGCTGAGGGTAATCTCGCCCCGATCACTGGGCAGAGTAAAGTCTGGCGCTTTTTGACCCACTTTAACGGCCATCTAGCAGTTTCCCCGCAGGCTAGAAATGTTGTTGAGGCTATTATAGAACTCTCACTTTTGCTTGAAAGGAAGTTCTGCGTTGATGGCTTCCATTTCCTGAGCTTCCATCTGATTGACGTCCTTGATGTAGGGCTTCAAGATCTGCACCAGGCGAGGATGGTAGATGCGGTGCAAACTGGTGTTGCCGACAGCGGGGAAACCGCGACGCTTTTTATGTTGTCCGCCTGCACCGGGGTCAAAATCACGAATGCCTTGCTGAATAGCATATTCAATAGGCGAGTAATAACAGGCTTCGAAGTGTAAACAATCGATATCCTGGTCGGCACCCCAATAGCGCCCATAAAGCTGATCGCCTTTGCGAATGCAGAAGGACATACCGATTGGATGGTCTTCGCGTCCTGCTGATTCTGCGGCAATGAAAACTACTCGATGGCGGTAGTTATCGTGCAGCAGTTCAAAGAAACGCTTGGTTAAATATTTGCTGCCCCACATGAACTTGTCACAGGTGCTGCTGTAAAAGTTGTACATCAGGGGAAACAGACGGTGAGGAATTTCCTCTCCGGCGTACACTTTCACATTCAGTTCGGCCTGAGTCACTGCCTTACGTTCGCGCTTGATATTGCGTCGTTGGTTGGCATTGAACTCGCCTAAATAATCATCAAAGGTTTGATAATCGCGGTTTTGCCATTGATAGCTGTGGTGTTGCCAGGCGAGATAGCCATAGTCTTCAACAATCGGTCGCCAGTCCGGATCTACAAACAAAAAGTTGCAGCCCGATAGACTATTGCGTTCGCAAAAACGGTCGATTTCGCGCAGCATTAAGTGAGTGAGTGCGGTTTCGTCTTCATCTGGATCGATCAGAAAACGGTAACCGGTAGCTGGCGTAAAGGGAGACATCCCCAGCAGTTTGGGGTAGTAGTGAACGCCAAGACGATGGGCTAGATCTGCCCACTGGTGGTCAAAGACGAACTCGCCATAGCTGTGGCCTTTGATATACAGCGGAGCAGCAGCGACTAGAGCGCCATCTCGCCAAACCAACAGGTGATTGGGCAACCAACCTTTGCGAGCAGTGGCACTGCCGGACTGCTCAGCGTTCCACAGCCATTCCCACTCCAAAAACGGTGTTTTGAGGGGTTCAGCCAGGGCATTCCAGCGGTCGCGGGGGACTTCAGCGACGTGATTCGTCCAAGTCAGCGCGTAGCGGGTCTGGGTTTGTTCAGCCATCGGAAGCGCGCGGTGGGGCGAGGGGGTGGGCTTTCCTAAGTTTATACTTCTTAACTTGTAAGACTGCCTTCCTCTAAGAAAGCAGCCACCAGGCCCAGAGCCACCACGGGAGCCGTCACTGCTCGCAAAATGCGGGAACCCAGCGAAACGGGTTGAAAACCAGCGGCTAGAGCCTGTTGCTGCTCGGATTCGGTCCAGCCGCCTTCAGGGCCGGTCAGCAGCAGAGTTTCACCCCACTGGAGCTGGCTCCAGAGGCTCGGGGGCTGGCTGCGAGTGACGCAGATGTATTTTTGCTCCAGGGGCTGGGTGGCTTGGAGCAGTTCTGAGAACGACAGCGGCTCCGCTAGCTCCGGGACAACGGTGCGCTCGGCCTGCTCTGCGGCTTCCTGGGCAATGCGCCGCCACCGCTCCAAACGTCCACTGCCGGGTTGCATCAAGGTGCGTTCTGAGCGCAGCGGCCAGATTTGGCTGGCACCCAACTCGGTGAGTTGCCGCACGACTTCATCGAAGCCACTGCCCTTGGGCAAGGCAACTGCGACGCTGACCTTCACGGGTAACTCGGCCTGCTGTGCCAGAGCTTCGAGCAACTGAGCCATTGCGGCGTTGGCCTCTAGCTGAGCCCGCCACCAATGCCCCTGGCCATCCATAGCAATGAATTGAGCCCCGGTTGCCAAGCGCAGCACATTGCCCAAATAGTGCTGTTGGGGCGCGGTGAGCCGAATGCAATTGCCCTGGATTTGCTCTGGCGCAATTACCAGGCGTTGCAGCGTCAGAGGAGCCACGACCTAATACCGCTTGAGAACTTTGACAGCTCCGGTCACGCCGGTGCCCAAGCCCAGGACCAGCAGCAACAGCAAGATGCCTCCAGGCAGGATAGTTAGTAGACCGACGCCCCTCAGGAACCAGAGCACCAGCATCAGGGCGAGACAAAACACGCCCACGTACAGCAAGGTCATACCGATATCCAGCGGGCGGCGGCTCATGAGAGTCTCAAGCGCAGTTTAACAATTGCTGCTCTATCCTACCGTTTGCATCTCTGCCCAAGTCGCAATCTGTAATTGCAAGCAGTCTAGCTGGAGGCGTTGTACCCACTCGCTTATTTATCGCTACAGATTTCACCCATCTCAACTTCCCCTTGGCAGGGGGAGATGCGGTAGGCGATGGGGTAGTGAAGAAGCTGCGGCAATTCGCAATTGGTAGTGCTGTTGTCGCCACAATTGACGCCAATATTCGATGACGGATTGGGGATAGGTAAAGCGCTGACACTCTCGACGAATGATTTCGCCTAAGCAATCGAGCACGTGCAAATTGGCGCAGGCTTGGATGCTTTGGGCGCAGGCTTCGACCCATTCGCCAAAGGCACGATAACTCACGAATTGTCCGCCTCGGTCGCTGCGATGCACAAACAGTTGGTGAGGCCAATGTTCGTACCGGCAAATTAGGTTTTCGGCAATGCCTAGAAACTTGGCAATTTGCGCGAGAGAAATGCAAAGCTGCGGCTGAAGTACCTGCGTTAAACGCATGGCCAGTGTCTCCAGAAAACTTGGAATTGGGTGAAGTAGCAGGGCAACCCATCAACGTGCATGGAATTGCCCCGTCCCGTAACCAAACCACCCACCCCATCGGACTAAGGGTTGACAGCAGCAGTGATAAACTGCCCACTAGCCACCGAGTTGCGAACAGCAACTACGGGGGTCAGTCACCTAGAGCTTGGATAAGGTTCTAGGTGGCGTCCGTGTTTAGCTACTTGGTCAAAAAGGTTACAGGTAGTGAAGGGATTACGTCAAGCTTTTGCCAGGAATTAACTCGCAGGGGTCTAACGTTGTTCGGGTAGGGCTAGACGAAAGCCTAAGCCAACCAAAATGCTGCCGGTCAACCACTTTTGGAAGCGGGCAAAACTAGAGCGACCGCGTAGCCAATGGCTGAAGGTTCCGGCGACCATTGCCAACGAGGTGTAGGCTAGAAGACTGATCAGCAACCAGGCAAAACTCAGGGCGATAATTTGCCCCAGCACCTGGCCTTTGGCAGGGTCAATAAACTGGGGCAAAAAAGACAAAAAGAACAGCGCCACTTTGGGATTGAGCATACTGGAAAGGGCGCCTTGGGCAAAGATTTTGAGGAAGTTGTCGCCACTTGAGGCCTGAAATTCAGCTCGTTCTTCGCGGCTGATCAACATGCGCAGGCCCAGGTAAACCAGATAAGCAGCTCCCACATATTTGATGATTTTGTAGGCCAGGGCGGAGGTCATGAGCAAGGTCGATAGACCCACGGCAGCCGCAAAAATATGCACTAAGTCACCGGCACAAAGCCCTAACACCGAAACCATACCCGCCATGCGTCCCTGTCCAGCACTGCGAGCAATGACATAGAGCATATCCGGGCCTGGAGTGGCGAGCAGAGCCAGAACAGCCAAGCAAAACACGATCAGCGTAGCGAGATCAGGCATGGAACACCCTTTGATCGCTTAAGGCAATTCGGTCAAGGCAAATTTGATCAAGCAATCTTGATCAAGACAGTATAAAAGACCTGTTTAGATCTCAATGGTCTTCTAGACGACGCCTTGCACCTAGAGCGGGCTATCCGCTTCCATAGCCTCAAACAACTGCTCAAACTCTGTTTTGATAGTTCGGTAACACTCGCAGGAAACGGCCTCTAAGCTCTCACGATCCTGGATTGCGATTTTGCCTCGGCTGTAGCGAATTATCCCTGCCCGTTGCAAGCTACCCGCCGCCACCGTCACCCCAGCGCGACGCACTCCCAGCATGTAGGAGATGAATTCTTGCGTGAGCGGAAACTCATCCGATTGAACCCGGTCTCGGCTCATCAGCAACCAACGAGCCAGCCGCTCTTCAATCGTGTGTTTAGCGTTGCAGACGACTGACTGAGAAATCTGGGTGAACAGCGCTTTGGTGTAGCGCAGCAGCAGGCCTTGCAAAGCAGTGCCACGACCGAACTCTGCCCTGAGTACCGACGCCTTTAGTCTGAAGGCATCCCCAGGCAGCTGGACCTGAGCTTGGCTGGTAGGAGGCAAGTTCCCCCAGATGACGGGTAGACCGACCATTCCCTCTCGTCCAACCAAACCAACCTCACCCATTGAGCCGTCTGCTAGGGTCAGAACCAGCGAAATAACGCCGTGGTTCGGAAAATAGACATATTCGATTGGCTCGCTAAGTGAATAGAGGGACTGACCTTGGATGAGCGAGACGAGTTGCAAGTGGGTCGTAAGCCGCTCGTACTCCTCTCTTGGCAGAGCAGCGAGAATCTGGTTTTGAAGACCATTTTGGGTGCTAATTTTGTAAGGCTCCGCGGTTCTAAACATGAGGAAAAACCTTCCTTCCAAATGCAGTTGAGCTGAAAAAGACAACTGGCAACATCAAGAGAAGGTTGTGGAGCCTGGCTTCGATGTTAAAAGGTGAATTTTCTGAGAAATAAATTGCGAACTTGAGTCAAATGTGCAGGTTTAATAACTCCAATTGTAGTGAGGTACGTCGGCGCACACAGTACGATAACGTACTAAGTTAGAAACAATCGCTCAAGTGTGCTGTTTGTGTACTAATTTCCCAGGCTGAATTGCTGACTCCAGGCCAACTACAGGTTGATCCAAGCCTAGCGATAGATCTTGTCAATAGCTTCGCTGTCTCCTCAATCAACCCTATAGATTTTGAGAGCTGAGAGTTGAGGCGCTAAATTTTGAAGGTCTAAAAACTTTGATTCGCTTTGCTTCAACCGGTCCTCCCTTTCTTGACTACGATTAGTCTGCTTCCCCCCCAGCAAACAAGCGCTGAAATTCTGTTTTGACAACCCGGTAGCACTCACAAGAAGCTGCTGCTAAACCCTCGCAATCCAGAACGTTGATTTTGCCTCGGCTGTAGCGAATCAATCCGGCCTGCTGGAGGTTACCTGCCGCGACTGTCACCCCAGCACGACGAACCGCCAGCATTTGTGAAATGAATTCCTGCGTGAGTTGAAACTCAGACGATTGGGCATGGTCTTGAGCCATAAGCAACCAACGGGCTAACCGCTCTTCGATCATGTGCCTGCTGTTGCAGATTGCCGACTGCGAAACTTGAATGAACAGGCCTTTGGTGTAGCGCAGCAGCAAACTTTGCAAAGCCCCGCCCCGATTGAACTCCCCCTTGAGCAGCGCGGCCTTCAGTCTAAAGGCGTCCCCAGGCAACTGTACTTGAGCGAGATTGTTTGGGGGTAGGTCACCCCAAGTGACCGAGAGACCCACCATCCCTTCCCGCCCAGTCAAACCGACTTCGGCCATTGAACCGTCTTCTAGCATCAGGACTAGAGAAACGGCTCCCTGATGCAAAAAATAGACATACTCAATTGGCTTACCAATTTCATGAAGGACGTCACCCCGCGAGAGCGAGACCCGTTCAAAGTGGGAGGCAAGACGTTGGTAGTCTTCCTCAGGCAAGGCAGCAAGTAGACGGTTCTGAAGGCCAGTTTGAGTATTAATAACAAGGCTCCCTCATGATTAAGCGGATATCAGGAGATATCTCTTGAAAGTCCGTCGGAGTCAGAAGAGACTACTTACAAAATCAGCAAGAGGTTTCAAAGCCTGAATTTTAATGTTAACTAAAAGGGAGCTTCTAGAACAGTTGCAAGCTCAATGAGAAGCAAAGTTTGAACAACTTAATACAGCCCAGCAGACCGATGAAAAGGTACGCTAACGCACCGGAGCGAAACAACCAAGAAAGTTCGATATTGGTACGTTAGTGCCTCAGTATGGAGCGCTGAACCTAGGCTAAATCGGTGAATAGGCAAACCCCAATCCCCAGACTATAAAGCTGAGCTGTGCGCTTAAACACAAGCTGCTTTTACAATGTCTTTTGCAGATTATTTTCTACAGATGTCTAGAGCAATTTTGATTGTTAAGTTGACTTGTCGTGTAGCCAACCGTAAGAGAAAAAATATAGGCAAGGCAGCCGTACTGTATCCCGCAATTCAGATTTAACTAATTTGTCTGCGTTATGCTGCTGTAGTGCTAAGTGATTCAGACCAATCTTTTCTCGCGAGAACGTACAGAATCAACCGACAAGGTGTAAGATGCGCTTCTGAGTACACTGCCGTACTGAAATGATAGTCTGCATTGATTAGTATTGCTCTTATATGCCTTTGATTCCAAGGCTCAACCCGACCCACTGGTCAAAGGCTCTGACTAGAGGTCCCATTCAAAGATTCCGGTCAAAAGTTTAAAGCCCTACTGTCGGATTGATCGAATTGTTAGCGTTCTCCAAACCTGTAGAAAACGTTGATTGCCAAGGAGGTTAGTCAGAAGATCATGGACCTACAACGTACCTCCACCTGTGAGCAGTGCATCATCGGCGATCAACCTCTGATCCTGTCAGTCGATTCTCAGGAAGACAGCCGCTTTCTTTGTAACTTCGTTCTGAGCCAATTGGGCTGTTCTTATATCACTGCTGCTGATGGCAGGAGCGCTTTCGAACTGAGTCGGCTTTACCAGCCAGCGCTGATTCTTACAGAGATTGTCCTGCCCGACCTCAGCGGTTTTGAGCTGGTTTCCCTGCTTAAGAAAAACCCTTATACAGCAAGCATCCCAACCATTGCCGTCACTGCAACCGAGTTGATGGGCGGTTGGAGAGAGCTTTTGGAGGCAGGCTTCGATGGCTACCTCAGTAAGCCCTACCAGCTTGAGGCACTAGAAGCATTGATTCAACACTTCCTTCCTGTCCTGGTCACTGCCTAATCCCAACCCACTCTTTAATCGCTACACGACCCTTCCAACCTCCCCTTGCTAAGGGAGGTGCCGCAGGCGGTGGGGTTCTGTTTTGTAGCTCTCAACATTGACCCCTCCTAACCTCCCCTTGCTAAGGGGAAGAACTGTAGGCGGTGGGGTTCGGCTTAGTCTCCAATCCCTTCAAGGCCGAACAGGCGCTCAAACTCAGTTTTCACAACTCGATAACATTCGCAAGAAGCGTCTTGCAAGCTGTCCCGGTTTAGCACTGTGATTTTGCCCCGACTGTAGCGAATCAGCCCGGCCCGTTGCAGGCCCCCTGCCGCTACCGTCACCCCAGCGCGACGCACCCCAAGCATATGAGAGATGAATTCCTGCGTGAGCGGAAAGACATCCGCTTGGGCATGGTCTTGGGTCATCAACAGCCAGCGGGCCAGCCGTCTCTCGATCGTGTGTTTAGCGTTGCAAACCGCCGACTGCGAAGCTTGAGTAAATAGCCCCTGCGTATAGCGCAGCAGCAGGTTTTGCAGAACTTCGCCCCGTTCAAACTCCTTCTTGAGCAGGGCAGTTGGCAAACTCAAGGCGTTGCCCGGAAGTTGGACGATAGCCCGATGGTTACTGGTAGAACTCTCCCAAATCACCGGCGTCCCTGCCATCCCTTCCCGTCCAACCACCCCAGCTTCAACCATGGAGCCATCTTCTGCGGTTAGAACCAGGGAGATCATCCCCTTATTTAAGAAGTAGACCTGCTCAATCGGTTGGCCAATTTCGTAGAGAATTCGACCACTGGGAAGCAAGGTAGGCTCAAGGTGAGCAGCAAGTCGCTGATAGTCTTCATCCGGTAGAGCAGCGAGCAGGCGATTTTGAGTAGAAAGAGACGTTTGGGACACAAACCTTAAAAAAATACAAAGACATTTCTGCCCGATTAGTTAGGCTTTAGAAGAGGCCTGACTGTTTCGAAGAGAGTTTTGGAAATTCGATTCTAATACCAACAGGCAAGCCTTATAAAGAGCAAGCTACTTCAGCCAATCAATAGGGCATCATTTCCCTATTATCACATACTAACCATACATGATTAGAAGCGTCTCATATGTACGCTAACGTTCTCTACAAGGTATCAAAAGCTCTGCTATTCGTACGTTACCGTACACAAACAACCAGCTTTTTTAATAAAAAGCTTCATAGGTGCATTAACGTACCGATTTAATTTGAGTTTATAGACACAATTAGAAGAGTAACGATCTAGCTGTAGACTTAGCTGCCAGTTTTGAGAGCGTGAACTCTACCCCAGTTCACAGTAACTAGCCAAAAGACAGAGCTAAAAAGTTACAGCTAAGTGCGTAGGGTGCTATCCCTTAAGCTAACCATACAAAAACGGTTTAATCATGACCAAGATGAAAAGTGGGTTTTAGCGCCCTGCATACAGAAATACAGGTCAACGAAAACAAACATGGCCTGAGGTGCGAGGTTGTCCGTAGCCTGCCGGTAAAGAATGGCAGGCACATATTTGTGTGTCCTTTTTGTGCGTCAAAG
The DNA here is from genome assembly GCF_014696065.1 of Leptolyngbya sp. FACHB-261. Classification (NCBI taxonomy): domain Bacteria; kingdom Bacillati; phylum Cyanobacteriota; class Cyanophyceae; order Leptolyngbyales; family Leptolyngbyaceae; genus Leptolyngbya; species Leptolyngbya sp. FACHB-261. Next base: position 138,522 of record NZ_JACJPL010000015.1, read on the forward strand.
TTTTTAAGCGTCAGGGAAATCAGCAAATGACAGCTAGAACGAGATTAGAAACTTTTGATCGACAAATTCAGTTGATGCATGGACAGTTAGCTGAGCTGTGCGAACAGGCTAGCCAAACCTCTATACAGCAACCCAGTCGATTGCCCCTTGTCTTTAGAAACTTGGGGATTGCCTCAGAAAAATTGCAAGTTGTTGCCGAGGGTCTGTGCCAGCAGAACGAGAAGCTGCTAAAGGAAAACGAAGAACTGGCAACAGCTCGGCAAGCCGCAAACGCCGAGCGTCGGCAATACCGAGAACTGCTTGAATTTGCCTCGGATGGATACTTAGAGACAACTAGCGAAGGCGTGATCCAGAGCGCCAACCGAGCCGCAGCCGCGATCCTAGCAATCCCGCAGCAGTCCTTGGTCGGCAAGCGCTTGTTCAGCCTGGTGCAGGAGACCGAAAGCTGGACCTTCCGCTCTCAAGTGCTCCACACTGACTGGACCGAGCCGGTACGCGTGTGGCAGATCCGTTTGCGCGCTGGCAATGGGCGCGTCTTTAATGCCTCACTCACGGCAACCGCGATCTGCAACCCCTTGGGCCAGCCAGGTGACCTGCGCTGGTTGGTCCGCGATGTCACCAGTTGGCACGACAGGCAAGCGCCAGCGATCCAGGAGCCGGAAGCCGAAGAGCAACTGGCGCAGACCTATCACAAAGGCGAGGCGATCCCGATCAAGCCGCAGATGGTTTGGCAGGTCAAGCAAGGTTTAGTCAAGCTAACCACCCTGGCCAGCAAGGGCGAAGAAATCTTGGTTGGCTTTGCCGGACCCGGCATGCCCTTTGGCTCTGATTTGACCTACCTGCCGATCTATCAGGCGATTGCCCTTTCAGATTCTGTGCAGTTGGTCAGCATGTCCCAGTCCGAAATCGACGCCTCACCCGAGGCATCGCGTCGGTTCGCCTCTCAGATGAAGCAGCGGCTACAGCAAGCCGAAGCTCTGCTCGCAATCTCTGGGCAGATCCGCGTCTCCGAGCGCTTGCAGCATCTTTTGATCTGGCTAAAGCGGGAAGTCGGTGTACCCGTGGCTGAAGGCACGCGGCTCAGTGTTCGCCTCACCCACGAGGACCTAGCGAGCGCTTGCTGCACCACGCGAGTCACGATTACCCGAGTGCTGGCCAAACTCCAGAAGCAGGGCAAGGTCAGTCTCGACGCCAAGCGTCACATCATCCTCAAAGCAGGCAACTTCTAAGCCGTTTCAACACCAAGTTCACCTCGGGCTAGGACCATAACGGCCAGAAGAATCAGCAGTCCACCTAGCAACCTCAAGGGTGTAATTGCCTCGGCCAGCACCAAAGCTGCCAGCATCACCGTGACCACTGGTTCTAAGGTCGAGAGCATTGAGGCATTGGTTGGCCCGACCCGCTCCAGACCAGCCAAAAGCGCCACAATTGCCAGGACAGTTGAAACCAGAGCAATTCCCAAGATTGCAGCCCAACCCACAGCCGTAGCGGGAAACTGTGCGCCTTGCACCGCCACCAAGCCACCAAAGACGACCGCAGCCGAGGCCATGATCACGCTGGAAGCAGGCACCGCAGCCACCTGTTTCAGCAGCCGGTCTCCCGCTAGCAGGTAGACCGAATAGATTAGGGCAGAGGCAATTCCCAAAGCAATTCCCAAGGGGCTGCCGCCCTGATTGGGGCCAATGGTCAGCGCCGTACCCACCAACGCCAGAGTGAGGGCGCTGATTTTAGTTTTGGTCATGCGCTCCTTCAGCAGCAGCGCTGAGAGCAAGGTCACGATGGCTGGATACAGGTAGAGCAGCAGGGCTACTAAGCCAGCTGATGCCAAAGTCAATGCGGTAAAGTAAGCCAGAGATTGCAAGACAAAGCCCAGCCCACCCATCAGCACTAAACCCAGCAGCACTCGACCACGCGGCCAAGCCAAATTGCGGCTCCCCATCACCAGCACCATGCAGACCGCAGCAATGGCAAAGCGCAAGAACAGGACTGTGGTTGGGTTGGCGCCTGCGTCATAGGCTATACGCGCCAGAATCGGCATTGTGCCAAAGGCCACCCCCGACCCAGCCACTAGCAAAGCACCCCAAAATCGCTGCATGCACCCTCCTGGCTGAAACCTCTGTACGGGTAAACCCCTGCTCCCAAATTCTCTCTCCCCGCTTGCTTATGTCGCCTAGAGACGTCGCCCTCGCGGTCATGACAATGGCCATTTGGGGCTTCAACTTTGTCGTGATCAAGGTCGGTCTCGACAGCTTTCCACCACTGCTGTTTTCCGCCTTGCGTTTTGCCCTGGCGGCTGTACCGCTGGTTTTCTTTGTCGGTCCGCCACGGGTGGCTTGGCGCTACATCATCGGCATTGGCCTCGCCTTGGGGGTTGCCAAGTTTGGGCTGCTGTTCATTGGCATGTCAGCTCTGCCGGTTTGGGGTGGCATGCCCGCAGGTCTGGCCTCCCTGGTGCTTCAGGCCCAAGCTTTTTTCACGATTCTGTTCGCTTCGGTCACGTTGGGCGAGAGGCCCCGCCTGTTGCAACTGATTGGCATGGGTGTTGCCTTCACTGGCATTGGGTTGCTGGCAGTGGAAGCTGGACAGAGTGGCCCCATCCAGGCCATCGGTCTCACTGTGCTGGCCGCGGCCTTCTGGGGAGTCTCGAATATTTTGATGAAACGCGCCAACCCACCCGATGTCTTCCGGTTGATTGTTTGGGTCAGCATTGTGCCGCCGCTGCCGCTGTTTGCCCTTTCCTGGCTTTTTGAAGGGCCAGCCCAGATCTCTAGTGCCCTCACCCACATCAGCTGGCGCGGCATCAGTGCTCTAGTTTATATTTCCTTCCTGTCCACTGTGGTCGGCTTTGCAATTTGGGGCCGGTTGCTCAGGCGCTACAAAGCCAACCTCGTGGCTCCGTTCTCGCTGCTCGTGCCCATCTTCGGTTTACTCTCCGCCGCACTGGTTCTCAACGAGCAATTGAGCCCGATCAAAGGCATTGCCGCACTTCTGGTGCTGGCTGGGCTTGGCCTCAATGTCTGGCAAGGTCGCCCAGTCAAGCAGGCAACCCGTCCTGCTTAGACCCGGATTTCTAATTTCTCTAAGCCCTTCTCTTAGCCGTGAGATAGCAGTGAGACTCAGCAGTAAGAGAAGTACTTAAGAGCCAATGAAGCGGTGATTGCGCCACAGCCAGACCAGAAAGAGCCCAGTCACTAGGCCGTAGCCTGCCCAACCTGAGCCATAAGCCACAGCCGTTGCCAGTTCGTCAGCTAGGTTGCTGCCTGCCGCTCTCGCTAGCGGTTGACAGGCCACAGCACAAACGGTTGCCCCCACGCCGCCCTGGACTGCACCGCCCAGCGCACTGGCCAGGATCCACTCGCCCGACGGTTGCAGGTGACGACGCAGAATCAGCCATTGGCCAACCCCTAGTAATGCCGTGGGGATGGGCCGTGTCAACACGTTGAGCCAGAACACGCCCGAGCCCCCCAGCGCCGTGAGTCGGTCGATTAGCGGGTCGAGCACACCATTGACCATAATCGACAGGGTAATGCCCACAAACCAGCCCAAGCCAGTGGCCACAATCCACCAGATCGCCGGTCGGAGCAAGCGGGGCAGAAGCAATTGCAGAACCAACCACTGAGCAGTACCCAGCACGAAGCCGGTTAGGACCAGCGTTGCAAAAAACTGGAGCCCTCCGCCTTCCAAGGCACCAACCACCGCCCCTGCAACAGCATTGGCGACGACCCAAACCAACCCCAGAGCTAGGCCCCTGTAACCGCCCTGTCTCTCGCCCTGTCTCTTGCCCTGCTGCCGCTCAGCCACACACTGCTCCCTGCGTCCCTACACTGGCCTTTTCTACTAGCCTTTCTCAAACAGCTCTCAGACCAGCATAGTCGTCAGCCTTGGCTCAGTGAATGCAGGAGTGAATGAAGGTCGAATTTGAAGCGGATTTGACATAGCTAAACTTCAAGTCAAATCAAGTCGAACCTTCGAGCCAAACCTTCAAGCCAAACCCTAATAGTCAAATTCCTGGCCAGCCAACCGATTGCACAGGTACTCAGTCAGGTCTCGGTAGCTCTTTGGGATCGAGGCGTCCCAAAAGATTTGAGTCTCTTGTCCCCGGAACACCATAATCTTCTTGCTGTCAGGCCTGGGTCGCAGTTCTAAGTAGTGCCAGACAAAGCAACCTTTTTCCGGTTGGCTGAAGTAGACATAGACATAAATCTCTTCCAAAGCCGCAATCAGTTTTAGCTCTGCCCGCAGTTGCAGAATGTCGGCTGGGTCAGTGAGCGTGGCCTCTGGCTCTGGGCTCCAGGCGGTGAACTTGACTGCATCTAAAGCCCATTCCGTCGAATCGATCAGCGACTGGGAGTCCTCGAATAAAAACGAAGCGATATTGGTTTTGAGATCTTCAACGAGGTCACGCATTGAGGGTCTCTCTCGAAGCGTTTTTTGCTACCTAAACTTTTACCACCTAAAACTCGGTGAGCTGGCAGTTCCGGGATGTCCCAGAGCTACCAGCTCAATCGTATATTTAGCTACCAAATAGCGACTGACAAAACAGGGTTTGCAGGGCTTAAACGCTTAACTTACTGCGTAAGTTAAGCGCAGTGACTTATGCCAAGTGCAGCAGGTCGCGGACCACGCTGTAACCAGCCAAATCCCACAGGAGGTAAGCAACGAAACCGATCATTGCGAAACGGCCATTCCAAAGCTCTTGCTGACAGTTCCAACCCAAAATCCAGGCGTTACGGCTGTGGGCAGGATCCAAGGGGTCAACAGCGGTTTCAGCATTAGGGGTCATGCTGGGGATGATGAAGCCAAGCGCACCCAACAATACGACAACAGCCAGCACCAAGGAGCTAGGAATAGCTTGGGCATTGCCGGTCAGTTGCAGGATGTCACGGGCGACGCTGTAGCCTGCGAAGTCCCACAGCAGGTAGGCCGTGAAGCCCAGCATGGCAAAACGGCTGTTCCAGATCTCGGCTTGGGGGGTCCAACCAAAGCGAACGGCATTGCGGTCGTAGGTGGTTGTCAGTTGATCAGCGTTGCTGATTGCGGGAGAAGTTTTAGGTTGAGTTGGAGATTTAGTAGCCATGTTAGTAACTCGCAAATAGTGTGACGGCTTGTTATGTCCCTATCCTATTAACGGGACCCACCTGCTTTGTCTGCCTATGGGTACAACTACGGAATGTCGTGCCAACTACGTTTTTTGATTTTAAAAAAGGCGTCAATTGCTAAGGTGATCCTTCTAAAGATAGGCGGCAGAGGTTAAAGCGCTTCTTTAGCCTTAGATTCGTGAGCGCTTTGCAGAATTTTCAGAAAAAACGCCAAACTTATGGCAGATAAAAATCAATTCTGATGCGTTATCTTGCCCTGGCTTCTGATTACGATGGCACCCTTGCGACTGACGGCCAAGTGGAGGAGTCAACCCTGGCAGCACTAAGACGTCTGCGTGATTCTGGACGTCAATTGATTCTGGTGACGGGGCGACAACTAGATGATCTGTTGCGGGTCTTTGCTCAAGTCGATCTATTTGATTATGTAATTGCTGAAAATGGGGCACTGCTCTACTCGCCAGTGACTCGCCAGGAGAAGCTGCTGAGTGAGCCATCACCCAAGGTGTTTGTGCAGAAGTTGCAAGAGCGAGGCGTTGAGCCGCTGTCGCTGGGGCGGGTCATTGTGGCTACCTGGCATCCCCATGAAACGACTGTGCAAGCAGTCCTCAATGAGTTGAGTCTGGACTGGCAGGTAATTCTCAATAAAGACGCAGTGATGGTTTTGCCTGCTGGGCTCGACAAGGCCGCTGGTTTGCAAGTTGCCCTGAAGGATTTAGCGCTGTCCGCTGATGCTGTGGTGGGCGTGGGCGATGCCGAGAATGATCAGGCGTTTCTAGATCTGTGTGGCTACTCGGTGGCAGTTGCCAATGCCCTACCCATGCTCAGAGAACACTGCGATTGGGTGACTGAGGCAGCTCGTGGTGCAGGGGTTGTGGAGCTGATTGAGAAGCTGATTACCTCAGACCTCTAAGGGGGCCGAATAAGAGGTCGAAGCGCGATGAAGACTAATGAAAACCCATTAACAAACGTTGCTTGGAGAATTCACCATGCCTTATCAAGAACTCGATGATTTGCCGGATGCTGTGAAAGATCACCTGCCCAAACATGCGCAGGAAATCTTTCTAGCTACGTTCAACCACGCGGAGGAGGAATACGCCGAAGAAGAACGCGCCTTTCGCGTGGCCTGGAGTGCGGTCAAGCGCGACTACGAAAAAGGTGATGACGGCGAATGGCACAAAAAAAGTGAACCTTGAGTGAATCCTGAAGGCAGACAAGACCCCAAACACACAGTCTTGAAACACTGCTCTAGAAGTAAGGCCAGAAGTAAACCCAGAAGCGAGAAAAGTTAGCCCACCCCCTGGGCTACTAATCCAATTGCATGAGTAGAGGGCAGCTCAGGGCAAAGGAGCATAGATACCACTCCCTGCCGAGCTGCCTTATATTCAAACTGAGACCCCAGGGAGACGAGCGATGACGACAACGATTCAAGCAGTCTACGAACAAGGTGTCCTTCGTCCCACTCAGCCAATTAAGTTGGCGGAAGGAACCAGAGTTGAAGTCATTGTCATCGTCAAAGAACTAGAGGAAAACGATAGGAGCCCTGCGCAAATTCTGGCAGCAATTGCAGCCCTACCCTCTGAGAACGACGATACTGAGTTTTCAGGGCAAGACCATGACCAGGTTCTCTATGGTGAATATGGCGAACCATGATTTTTGTAGACACTAGTGCCTGGTTTGCCAGTGTCATGCAGTCGGACGCTAACCATAAGGCCGCATCTCTCTGGCTCAGTCAAAACTCTCAACCTCTCCTGACTACTGATTACGTTGTGAATGAGACACTGACGTTGCTGAGGACGCGAAGACAAACTCCACGAGCACTTGCTCTAGGAGAAGAGTTTTTTGCAAGCACGCTTGCTCAGATTTATTATCTGAGCGAGGCTGACATACAACAAACCTGGCAAGTCTTCAGTCAATTCTCAAATAAGGAATGGAGTTTTACAGACTGCACGAGCAAAGTAGTCATGACGAAGCTCAATATGACTGAAGCCTTTGCCTTTGACCAACACTTTCGCCAATTTAGTTCTATCAGTGTTGTTCCTTAGTATTCTCAAGCCAGAGCGCCTTCAAGCTACAGGTTAGGGCTATACAAACAAAACTTGCTTTCGCAGCTTATTAAGCTAGATTACAAAGCTTAGCTTGTGTAGCTAAATTTAGGCTGTCGGGGCACTTGCTCTTTCTCTGGCGGGCTCTTGCGGGTACTACTTACTATTGTGGATCCAGCAAGTTGCAAGCAAGCCTAAAATCGTGCGTGAATTTACAGATTCAGTCACCCAAAATCTTTAAACGAAATCTTACAAGACTCCTCCGAAATCAAAGAACGCTGTCCTGGAATCTTGAAACACTCCTCCGGAATCTTGAAACACTTCTCCGGAATCTTGAAACGGACCAGCGAAATCAAAGAACGCTCATCCGAAATCAGAAAACACTCCTCCAATTCAAGCTTCCGCTTACCTAATTCAGCCTGCCGAACGCAGTAGGGGCGAGATTTCCTCGCCCTTTGAGCCATCTATCCCACCCATTAAGCGAATTGACGTAACCTCAAAAAACTAAGGGCGAGGAAACCTCGCCCCTACCGGGATTTGCTGTATTTGCAGCGTCAATTAGGGTGAATTAATGATGGCTCATTCATCTTGCATGTAATCCAAGCGTCGCACCGCACCCACAAAACCAGCCGCCTTAAACTGCTTCAATTGCAGAGGCGTCGGTTGGTTCTTGGGAACCGTAATGCGTAGCTCAAACGTACCTTCGCCCGGAGGCACCTCATCAATCGAACCCAGGCGAGTGCGGTTCTGCATCACCGAATCACCATTGGCATCGTAGATCCGGCCAAAGATATCGGCATTGGTAATTGGCTTACCAGTTTTATTAGTCGTCTTACCTGTGACGATGAAGCAACTCGCAGCCACCGAGGTACCACTGCTCACCGTGCCCGCCGCAACCTCCGCAGGGCACTCATGGTAAGAAATATCCGATAAAGGCACCTGCACCGTTGCAAACGCTGGTTTGCTCCAAGTCACCAACACCAGCACCAAGGCCACAGCCAGGCTCACAAGGGGTCTGAAAGACATAAAGATTGGCTGAAAATGAGCAGTACCATACACCTTAGATCATTTCGGGGGCTAATCAAACGCCCGTCCCGTCCCCTTGGCATACTTCTGCAACGGCAGCAGAACCTTAAAAGTGCTGCCCTGATTCGGCTGAGTCTCAACCGTAATCTTGCCGCCGTGATGGTGCACAATTTGACGGCACAAGTGCAGGCCCAAGCCAATCCCTTTAGGCCGTTGCTTAGAGGGACCCAACTGGTTAAACAGCTCAAAAATAGCCTCTCGGTGCTCAGGCGCAATCCCAGGTCCCTGGTCTCGCACCGCTACCAGCGCATAAGCACCTTGACTGCTAAGGGTCAGCTCTACTCGTCCCGCAGGTGGACTGAACTTGGCAGCATTGTCTAGCAGGTTCACAACCACCTGGACCAAGCGCTCGCCATCCCCCCAAATCTGCAACCCAGGCTCCGGCAGCGAACAGACTAAGCTGAGACCAAACCGCTCATAAAGCGCTTGAGTAGCCAAGACCGAACGGGTCAACACCGTATTCAAATCAACCAGTTCATCCTGCCAGCGATAAGTGCCTGCATCGAGCTGCGAGAAATCAAGCAGGTCATTGACCAAACGAACCAGGCGCAGCGATTCCCCGTGAGCCAGTTTGACTACCGTTTCAGCCTTGGCAGGCAGCTCCGGCAGCATCAGATTGAGCGCATCAAAAGCGGTATGCAATGTCGTAATCGGCATGCGAATCTCGTGACTAACCGTCGCCACCAATTGAGACTTGAGCTTCTCCAAGCGGCTGAGATTAGCGTTGGTAACCTGCAACTCCCGGTTGGTTTGCTCCAGCGCTTCGGTCCGCTTGCGCTCGGTAATGTCCCGCTGAATCGACAACCAGTGGGTATACCAGCCCTCAGCATCAGCAATAGGAACAAGGTTCAACTCGACCCAGAACTCACTGCCATCTTTGCGATAGTTGAGCAGCTCGACCGTTGCTGGTTGCCAGGCTTCAAGTGCCACTCGCAGCCGGTCCAGTTCGCGCCGGTCAGTCCTCAAACCTTGGAGGAAGCGGGGCGACTGACCCAATGCCTCCGCCGCCGTGTAGCCAGTTATCTTGGTAAAAGCTGAGTTGACGAAGAGAATGCGGGGACCCGGTGGATCGAGCGGTTCAGCCTCAGTAATCAGCACCGCATCAAGGCTTTGCTCGACCGCTCTTTGAAGCAAGCGCATCTGCTCCTCAGTCCGTTTGCGTTCTGCTTCAAGCTGCTTGGCGGCAGTGATATCACGCCCCACACATTGAACTTCGATCAGGTGCCCCTGTTCGTCAAAAATTGCTCGGTCCGTCCAGTGCTGCCAGTGGAATTCGCCATCCGCTCCTAGAACATAATGCTCGTAGGTTGAGGCAGGCTGCCCCGAACTGAGCGTTGCAACATAAGCCCGGACGGCAGCATGCTCCTGCTCGGGAATGAATTGCAAGAAACTCTGTCCGAGCAAACTCTCAGAAGACCGATCAAAGTAACGGCAGTAGACTTCATTGACAAAGGTCAGCGTGGTATCAGGCAAGTAGCGACAGATCATTTCAGTCTGCTCTTCAACAATGGCCCGATAGCGAGCTTCACTCTGGCGCAGAGCCTCTGCCGCCTGCCGCCGCTCTGCTTCGAGCTGCTTTGCTGCACTAATATCGCGCCCCACACTTTGAATTTCGAGTAGGTGCCCCTGTTCGTCAAAAATTGCCCGGTCAATCCACTGCTGGCAGTAAAGCTTGCCATCTGCTCCCAGAACCTCGTGCTCATAGGTTGATACAGGCCGTTGGGGATTGAAGCTGGCAATGTAGGCCAAAAGTCCCGCACGCCCCTGCTCAGGTACAAATTGCAGGAAACTCTGTCCCAGCAAACTCTCACGAGGCTGACCAAAGTAACGGCAGTAAGATCCGTTGACAAACGTCAGCGTGGTGTTAGGCAAGTAACGGCAGATCAGCTCACTCTGATCTTCCACAATGGCCCGATAGCGAGCTTCACTCTGGCGTAGGGCTTCCTCGGCTTGTTCACGGTCAACAATCTCTTGCTTTAATTGCTGATTAATCGCTTGGGTCAGCTTCGCTTGCAGCAGAGCTTCCTCCGCTTGCTTGCGCTCAGTGATATCGATACTGACTCCCAAAATTCCTCGAATCTCATCGCCTTGGCGAACTGGAGCGAGGATGCTGAAGAAGGTCCGCAGTTCACCACGAACTGGATAAACTGCTTCATCCCACACCACTTCTCCGGCCATCGCTCGACGGTGATTGTTTTGCCATTGGACGGGAGTTTCTGACGGTTTGCCTTCCTTTTCAGAGCCTCCAGTCAAATCGCCCCAGTGCTCCAAGTCAGACGCATTTTGCAGAAGATACCGACCCTTGACATCGCAAACCCAGCAATCAAATGGCAAGTTCTCAACCAGAGTAAGTAGGCGCGCCTCACTTTCTCGCAGCGTATCTTCCAGCCTCTGACGCTCTGTTTGCTCCTGCCGCAGTGCTGTCTGGAGTTGCAGCTGTTGGCTCTGCTCCTGTTCAACTTCTGCCTGCGCCTGGCTCAAAACCCGTTGGCTCTCAGCTTGAATAAAGGCAATACCCGCTAATTCAGCTAACTGTTTAAAGTTGCTAATTTGCGCCCGCGTGCAGTGGAGCGGTTGGGCAACTTGAAACAACCCCAGCAACCCAACAAGTTGCCCTTTTGCAAAAATGGGAACTAGCAGATAGCCCCGATACTCCAGATCAAGCGGCAACTTCAACTTTTGAGCCTGCTGCCGATGGCCCTGGAGTTGGTCTCCTTTCAGCAAATGCCGGTCGCCCATCTGGTCGCTCACATGGAGCACCTGACCCTGAAGCAACCGGGCATAGCCCGGCCAAGGCTTTAGTTGGTGCAAGTGACAGCTAAAACCTCGCCAGGGAGGCGAGCATTCTGGGTTGTGGGCCTCCCAACGCAACAGCCATTGCTCTGCTTCCAAACACCACAACGTGCAGCGGTCAACCTTTAGCGCCTGATATAACTCCTCAGTTAGGGTCTGGAATAGAACATCAGGTTCTTCGCCACGATTCAGGGCAGCACTCAAATAGCGAGTACAGGTCTTCAGGTTCATTGACCTCACGTTTAATCTCACCGCTCACACCGTACTGAGGGGCAAAATGCACCGTAGTCTTTTGATTCGCAACCCTAACCCCGCACAGCTCTAGCTTGTCATCGATTGCAGTTAACAGGTCGCGCACGGTGTACCCAGCTTTATGCGCATCTCCTATAAAGCCTATAAAGCCTGTCCGTGAGTATTTGTGACGATAACGCCGGAAATTCGTCATAAACTGGCTCTGGAATCCGCGAGTGGGAATGCGAGAACCTTTATGACCGAAGCTGCCGACCAAACTAAGCTGCTCAAACAATTAGTGGGCCAAGCTGCTGCTGAGCGGGTGCAATCAAATACTGTGCTTGGGCTAGGAACCGGCTCCACCACCGCCTTTGCCATTGCCACCATCGGTGAACGGCTGCGCTCCGGTAGCCTCACCAACGTCCGAGGGATTCCCACTTCGTTTCAAGCATCGGTGTTGGCAAAACAGCATGGCATTCCGCTGATTACGCTGGATGATGTTGACTCGATTGACCTGGCCATTGACGGCGCTGACGAAGTCGATCCGCAACTGAATTTGATCAAAGGCGGCGGCGCTGCTCACACTCGTGAAAAAGTTGTCGATGCCCTTGCCAAAGAGTTCATCGTCGTTGTGGACCAATCAAAATTGGTGGACCGGCTGGGCTCTACTTTTGCCTTGCCAGTCGAAGTTTTACCAATGGCAGTCGCACCAGTGACTCGTGCCCTTATAGCCCTGGGCGGTAAGCCGGACTTGCGCATGGGCATTAGAAAAGACGGGCCAGTGATTACTGACCAAGGCAACATGGTGTTAGATGTAACATTTGAGAACCTTTCCGACCCTGCTGAGTTGGAGAAGACAATCAACAACATTCCTGGCGTGCTCGAAAATGGCTTGTTCATTGGTTTAGCTACTATCGTCCTAGTAGGCGAAATCAAGGATGGCCAGCCCGTCGTGCGCCAGATTCCCTAACCGTTTCTCACCCTCTTTTAGCGCTCTGTGATGGATCTAAGCACCGAAGCTGCCGTATTACAGGCCAACCAATCGTTCTACCGGGCTTTTGCTGAGAAAGATATCGAAGCCATGACCGAGATTTGGTCCAAAGGCAGCTCGGTGCGTTGTATTCATCCAGGCCGGACTTCGACGCTGCGCGGTTGGCCTGCAGTGCGACAGTCTTGGGAGCAGATTTTCCGCAACACAGACGACATCAAGATTGACCTGGAAGACGTGATGCTGGAGGTCTACGAGAATATTGCGCTCGTCACCCTAGTCGAAAATATCCAGCAGTCGGTCGAGGGTCGGTCGGGCCGCTTCCGCACCAGCGCCACCAATATTTTTGAGCAACTAGCAGGCCGCTGGTATCTGATTCACCATCACGGCGGCTAAAGCAGGGGGGTTGCAATTAGAAACCTCAAACTTGTAGGGGCAGTCCTTCGTGTGCTCTCTCAACTAACTGGCTGCTAATGGGTTACCAAGCAGCAGTGGCCATTTACAAAACCTGAGACATAATTCTGAGACATGATTGAAGAAGGCATGCTGCTCAGCTTGCAACTGCTTATCTCTAAGAACTTCAAGCTAGCTGCCCAGAGTTTGTGGCCTGGCTTTTTGGATTAGCTTTTTAGATTGGCTTTTTGAATAGCTTTTTGAATTGGCTATGAACCGGCCCTCGGCCCTTCAGATCAAGCAGAAAGCCCAAGAGCTAGGCTTTCACCGCGTGGGCATCGCCACAGTTAACAGCGAGCAACCGGGCCTTGCGCAATTGCAAGCTTGGCTGGCTGCTGGCCAGCAGGCAGACATGGCCTGGATGAGTGACCCACGCCGCCAAGAGATTATCCAGGTATTACCGGGCGTCAAATCTCTGATTTGTGTAGCGCTGAATTACTACACACCGCATGAGCACTCGCAGGATCCCAACCATGCCAAAATCTCGCGCTACGGCTGGGGCCGCGACTACCACCGCGTGCTCTCCAAACGGCTCAAAGCTCTATCAACCTGGTTAGAAGCGCAAGCCGAAGACATCAAAACCCGCTTCTATGCTGACACTGGCCCGGTTCAGGACAAAGCCTGGGCCCAACGAGCGGGTATTGGTTGGGTTGGGAAGCACGGCAATGTGATTAGCCGCGACTATGGCTCCTGGCTGTTTCTGGGTGAAGTTCTGACGACCCTGGAACTGGAATCGGATCAGCCCCACACTGAGCACTGCGGCAGCTGCACTCGTTGTCTCGACGCCTGCCCCACCAACGCGATTGTGCAGCCCTTCACGGTGGATGCGCGCCGCTGCATTGCCTACCACACGATCGAGAACCGAGCGCCTGAACTGCCCAGCGAGATTGCAGACAAAATGCACAACTGGGTGGCAGGCTGCGATATCTGCCAGGATGTCTGTCCCTGGAACCAACGCTTCGCTAAGCCCACAGATGTTCCTGACTTTCAGCCTTACGCTCAGAATCTGGCCCCCAGTTTGAGCGAACTGGCTCAGATTACCCCTGAGCAGTGGGACGAGCGCTTCCAAGGCTCTGCTCTACGCCGGATCAAGCCTGAGATGCTGCGGCGCAACGCCCAAGCGAATCTGAGTGCCAATCAACCTGAGCACTAAACACCCAAGCACCTGAGCACCTAAGCACTAAGCAATCAATCTGAGACCTGCCCCCCTGCACAACACTCAAAACGCCAGCTTACGCCTGCACCACCAGGCAGCCCATCATGCCCACGGCCAGCGTGTAGTGAGTCGCCCGCCTGAAGCCTGCCTCTTTTGCTAGCGCCTCTTGCTCGGGTCCCGTGGGGAAGCGTTCCAGACTGGGCGCTAGATAGGCATATTCCTCCGTGAAGCCTAGCCGAGCCGCCGCCGGTACAACTACCGTGTCCAAATACCACTGTTGGAAACCGCGCACAACCTCGCTGCTGGGACGGTGCAAATCGAGAATAGCAGCGTAGGCCTGAGGTTTCAAAACCCGATGCAGTTCACTGAGACAGCGAGGAATATTCCCGACATTGCGCAGGCCGTAGCCCAAAGTCGCCGCATCAAAATACTGATCTGGAAACTCCAAAGCCAAAGCGTCTCCCTGTTGCCACTGGATGCGCTGACCGACAGGTGAGCCCGCCAGCCGCTCACGGGCAACCTCCAGCAGATTGCACGAGAAGTCCACACCGTACACTCGACCCATTGGGCCTACCCGCTGCGCTAGCATCTCAGCCAGATCGCCACTGCCACAGCAGAGATCGAGGGCGATGTTTCCTGGCTCAACCTGGCTCCACTTGACCGCCATTTTCTTCCAGATGCGGTGCTGTCCCAGACTGAGGATGGTGTTGAGCTGGTCGTAGACTGGCGCAATGCGGTTAAACAGTGCTTGAACTTCCGTTGCAGAAGGCGATGTCATAAAAAGTTAGCTTAGGATTTAGAGTGTCTTGCTCTCAGAGAGCAGCGATTGAACAGAACCGCTCACGCCTGACCACTCACATCTAAACGCTCAGACCTGACTGCTCAGACCTGACTGCTCAGAATAGTGGGCATCGTCATGTCTCGACCGATCCTTGACTGTAGCTGACCACGACCCTCCGCTACCGGAACCCGATAGCAGCTTCGTGAATAACCTCCAGGACTCTTCTCAGTGCATTCTCCTGACCGAGACCATCGAACCTGTTCTGAATCGACATCATCGAGACAGTACCTACTACATTGGTCAAAACTGCGGCATCCATTGGCGTTGGAGTGAACCTCCCGAAGCAGTCATCAGCCCAGGTTGGTTCTATGTTCCTAATGTTTTACCCAACTTAAACGGGCTGCAACGGCAGACCTATGTGCTCTGGCAAGAACTGGTCGCCCCCTGGTTGGTGCTGGAGTTTGTGGTAGGTGACGGACGGGCAGAGCGAGACCCAACTCCATTCGTTGGTAAATACTGGAT
This sequence comes from Leptolyngbya sp. FACHB-261, assembly GCF_014696065.1. Taxonomy (NCBI): domain Bacteria; kingdom Bacillati; phylum Cyanobacteriota; class Cyanophyceae; order Leptolyngbyales; family Leptolyngbyaceae; genus Leptolyngbya; species Leptolyngbya sp. FACHB-261. The sequence goes on from NZ_JACJPL010000015.1 coordinate 153,673, forward strand.
CTACGAGCAGGCGATTCGCGTTCCTTTCTATGGGATTTACGACCCGACCCACTCAGACCTAGAGATGTACCACCTGATCGAAGGTTGCTACGAACCTTTGCCAATCAACAATCGCGGCCATTATCCAATTACCCAGCTCGGTGTGGAGTTGGGTCTCTGGCATGGCTGGTACCAACAGGCAGAGTTGCCCTGGCTGCGTTATGTGGACCTGCCTTGGTTGCGCTGGTGGGACCAGGACGGCATTCTTTTGCCAACCCGTGAGGAACGCGCCGAGCAAGAGCGCCAAAAGCAAGAATTGACCCAACATCAAATGGAACGCGAGCGGCAACGGGCCGAACAAGCCGAAGCGCTCCTGGCCCAAGAACGGCAGCGTGCCCAGCGCCTGGCAGAACAGCTCCAGGCATTGGGCATTAGACCGGATGCGGTGTAGAGGGTTTAACGAGAGGTTTAATGGCGAGAAGTCTAGCGGCGTCGGCTGAAGCCCCGGCTTCTGCTGCCAAAACCGCCCGACGAGCGGGCCCGTCCGCTACCGAAGCCAGTACGGTCAGACGACCTTACCCGAGTACGGTTATTAGAACGACGCAAGTCACTAGAGCCAAACCCTGAGCCAGTGGCTCGCTCCCGCTCACGCGCGGTTCTAGTTCTTAGGCCGCCTGAGTTGCGGATACTGGGTTGCGAGGCGCGGAAATTAGTTCGACGGGCTCGGGTCGCTAGAGGGGGAGCCTGATAGCGACTTTGGTAGCGCTGAACCGCTTGGCCGTATGTGTTGCCGTAACCACCAATGCCTATTAGTGCGCCGCCCGGCTGATAGACCGGTGGCACATAGTAGCGAGGGGAGAAGAGCAAATTACCAACTAGTTGACCCGCTATAGCCCCTGCGAATGGAGTCCAAAAGCTAGGTTCCTGACGCACAACCACAGTTTGAGCTTGGCCGGACTGAGGATCCGTCTGGGTTTCAGTAACGTTGTGGATATACTCGATGCGGAAATCTTCAGGAATGTGCAGCGAGGGCTGACCGTTCTCGATGTTCAGATAGCCCTTTTGACCGCTCGACACCTCAGCATCGGTCAGACGTGCCATCTGGAGGGCATTGGTTCGAACGATTGGCGGCGTGCCTGCGGGCGTGTCGAGCAGAACCAGGCTGTATTGACCATCGACGTCGTTGTAGGTCACCTGCTGGACACCGTATTTGCCGTTAGGCAGCTGACTAAGTTCCGGCGCAGCTTGCGCAGCTTGGCCTTGGCCTGAATTCTGAGCGGGCCGAGCACTAACGGTGCGGTCCTGGTTTTGGTTTCCAACTGACGGCGCTCCGCAGGCTAGCGTTGTCCAGCCTAGGCTGAGCGCCATCAGGAGAATGATCAATTGGCGAGACTGGCGAGACATAGGAGACATCTGAGTAACACTCAAACTAAATACGAATTCAAGCAATGCGGCTTAAAGCGGCACCAATTCTGGAAAGTTGTACAACAGCTGATCGGAGCTCAGGTCCTCACCAATTTGTGCAGGTGAAAAATGGACCTGAATGGCTCTTAGGGCTTCTCGCCCACGAAAACTGATAATGGCTTTTAGGGCAGAATGCAGCGCACTAGCACTCGCTAGATCAGTCTCTAATTCAGGTGCTTCACCCTCATAAGCAACCGTCAACATCACTACCAGATTTCGCGTCACTGGTAGGGACAACAACTCGTCAGCATCGGGAATTGGCTCCTCTAAGTCCGGCTCGGTCAAATAGCGTTGTGCAGAGTCAGTAAATAACTCTTCAACGTAGTCCCCTGCCTCACCTTCATCCCAAAAAACGTTGCCTTCATTAGCTGCTGAGCGCCAATAAGGGTCGTACCGCAGCAGGCTCTGGCAAATATCTGCAAGCCCGTCTTCTAACACATCTAGATCACCATCTGCATCAACTGCTTCCCGAGCAGCTTGATTCAACACACCCAAAAGTGGCGCAATTTCGTCGCCAGCCAAGTGTACAAATATGCGACAAACTGCGAAGCGAGTTTGCCCTGTTACTTTGTTCAATCGGTCACGCCACGAATGCATTTCTGGCTGGAGATTAATTACTCTATTTCTCATTTTAGTTGGCTCCAAAAACTTGCCGTCTACCTAAGGTACGGGCAAATGAAAAACGCCCTTCACCCCAGGGTAGGGTTAAGGGCTAGGGCAGATGTTTTTTCCGGACTACGAATTAATGATGATGACCGTGGTCATGGTTATGGCCATGACTATGCCCATGAGCATCGCTGTGACCATGATTGTGACCGTGGTGCTCGTGATGAGCATGGTCATGAGTACTGCCGTGAGCACTATGAGTGTGACTATGAGCCAGAGTAGGGTTGACTGCCAAGGCTTGTTCAGACAGCAACGCCTCAATCTGAGGGTCAGCCCAAGCGGCTGCCATCTTCAGAAACTCCGGATGATCATTGACGCATTCCATGCGCACATAAGTCACTTCAGGGTGCTTGCCGCGCAGACGCTCGATGATGTGGTCAACATCCAGCAGGGTCTCATGGTTCTCGGTCGCAAAGCCGATGGGCATGAACACTAAGGCAGTTGCCCCCAACTCGATCAGGTTACGACCTGCCAAGTCAGCATTAGGTTGGGTCCACTCAATCAGGGGCGTGTCGTGGTTGAGCCAGCCCACCGAAATCAGCGGATATTTGTGCATCAGCCTTTCGCGGACCCGGTCATAGAGCGCTTGACTCTCTTCAATACCCGAGACGAAACCCTTGGCCTTATGCGGGCAGCCGTGGTTCATCAGCACAATGCCGGTTTGAGAGGGCAAGTGGGCGACGGCCAGATCTTTCTTGATTTTGTCTTCGACCAAGCGAGCAAGCAGATCAATGTAATCAGGCTCGTTGTAGAAGGAGGGGATATAGCGGGTGCCCTTGACCCAATGCTCACCACCATCGCTAAGTTGGGCCAAGCCTTTGTTGACCTGCTCCACTGCAATGCCGCTGGTGAAGATCGAGTCCACCACCAACAGGGGATAGATCAGCAGGCGATCAAAACCTTGAGCTTTGATTTCAGCGAGAACCTGCTCTGGCAAAAAGGGTGCGCAGAAGTTAAACGCCTTGAAAACTTTGACCCGTTCGCCCCAGCGTTCTTGCAGGCTAGCCTCAATTCCAGCCCGTTGCTGCTCGAAGATGGCATTGTGGGGCGAGATAAATTGGCCGTGCTGGTGGCTCCACTCGTGCAGATCAAACATTGCCAATAGCTTAGCCAGCGGCGGATAGACCCAGGTTGGCACCGGCGCAAACTTGGCAGTTAGTAAATTTAAAGCCTGCTCGTTGTAGTTGGCAAAGTCGTCATAACTCTCGACCTCGCCATAGCCCATCAGCAGGACGGCTACCCGATCAGCAGCCGAGTTTGATGCACCCTGAGGGCTTTCCTGTTGCAATCGTTCGGGCGTAGCAACCACGGGACTATCCTTGCACTCTGTGAGTCTGAACCCTGACTAGGTTAACATCCCCTCCCAGGGGATAGGTTCACCTCTACCAGGCTTCTATCTCAAGATAGACCTGGGCCTGAGTGATGCTTGCACCCGGCGCAGCAGCTAGCGTGCCACCGTGATCTCCTGTGAGCCATTGCCCTCCCTTGCCACGCGTAGCCTCACCTGATTTGCCTTTAGGCGCTCCACAATATCTTTGTTATTGAGAGCGACGGTTGGCTCATCGTCGATTGAGAGAATGACATCCCCTACCTGCAAACCAGCCTGCTCTGCCGGTGAGCCAGCGCTAATCTCTCGGACCTTAGGATAATGGCTGCCCTCATTGGCCTTGAAGCGGATACCGATGTCAGAGAATTCCTCACTCGGCTGCTGCAGAACTTCGAGCGGATTCCAGGACTGAGTTTCCGCTGGCGCTTCAGGTGAGGCTGAGGCCTCAGCCACTGGTACACCCGGGCTGGCATCTGGGTTTGACACCCGGTCAGACGACTGATTCTGGTCAGGATTCGAGGTGTTAGGTCTAGTGGAGGCAAAGGTTAGGACAAAGGCCAAGACCGTAACAACACTGGCTGCAATCGCTGCGATGTCTTTCAGGAATTTCAGCATGAGCCTGAGATTGGTTGCAGTTCTTCTCGGAGCATACCAGTCCATCTGAAAAGTCTCATACAGGGTCTCAATCGGAGGTTAGGCGTATCCGAGTGGAACACGATAGCCTGATGGCGTTATGGCTCTCTTCCGGTTTACTGTCATGCTGGATAATCGCTCCAAATTAGCACCCAACGCCGCTGAGCTTGGCAAGCAAGAAGACGAGGACGAAGACGAAGAGGAATATGTTGACGCCTATGCCTACAGTGAACCGGGCAGCCCGCCAGGCACGCTAGATATTGACGAAGATGCATCGCCGCCAACCATTGTGCTCATTGACTACAACGAGCAGCGAGCTACCCGTCTCCAGCTCAGTACACCTGAAGAATGTACGCCCTATCTAGAAACAGAGTCAGTGAGTTGGGTCGATGTGCAGGGCTTGGGCAGCGAAGACATTTTGCAGCGTTTAGGCCAGGTATTTGAGTTGCATCCTCTAGTGCTGGAGGACGTGGTGAATGTCCCCCAACGGCCCAAGGTCGAAGACTACGATGACCAACAGATCATTATTTGCCGCATGGTCACTTCTGAAGAGGAAAGTGAAGGTTTCTTCAGTGAGCAGGTCAGCATTGTTTTAGGTCCAAACTACGTGCTGACGGTGCAGGAGGAACCGGAATATGACTGTTTTGAACCTCTGCGCGAGCGCATCCGCCGTAACAAGGGAGCTATTCGTCGGCAGGGAGCAGACTACCTGGCCTACTGCCTGATTGACTCGGTGATTGATGGCTTTTTTCCAGTTTTGGAGGAGTACGGCGAGCGGTTAGAAGAACTAGAGGAGGAAGTCGTCCGCAGCCCCAGCCGTCAGACATTGGAAAAGATTCACGATATTAAGCGCGAATTGTTGATGCTGCGTCGGTCGATCTGGCCGCAACGGGACGCTATTAATATGCTCATTCGCGAAGACTCTCCCCTTATTCGAGATGAGGTACGGGTTTATCTGCGCGACTGCTATGACCACACGGTGCAGGTGATTGACATGGTTGAAACCTACCGAGAACTTGCCTCTAGCATGATGGACGTTTACCTCTCCTCGGTGAGCAATCGCATGAATGAAAACATGCGGGTTCTCACCGTTTTTTCGACAATCTTTCTACCCCTCACTTTTATTGCTGGGGTCTATGGCATGAACTTTGAATACATGCCTGAGTTGAAATCGCCCTGGGGTTATCCTCTAATCTGGCTGGTTATGCTAGGCATCGCAGGCGGTATGTTGTGGTTCTTCAAGCGCAAGGGTTGGCTGTCTGAAGCAGTTCCGGTTGGTCATAAGACCAGCCATTGAGGTTAACTATTAAGGTTAATTATTGAGGTTAGCTATTCAGACAAGGCGCAGGAGTAGCAGGACTGCATTCCTTGTAAGCATCCCTAAAGCTGGGAGAGTTCTTAGAAGCCCTACCGAGGGCTTTCGCCTGTTTTGCTTGCTGCTGCAGGGCTTCTTAGGGCTTGGTAGCACTAGCGCTAGGGCATGATCATGATAAAGAACAGCCAATTAGGAAAGACTTGTGGAAGCCTGGCCCCCATCCTCTCAGTCCGCCTCCAACCACCACCCTTTCTCAAGCCGCTCGCCTGATGCTCTGGTCATCCAGCCTGATGCAGTGCCTACCCGGATTCAGGTCATCCAGTATTCCAAGGACAACGCTCGCAAGTTCATTGTGGAGGATCCGGAAGACCTTAAGGCTTACCTCAGCAAACCTGAGACAGTCACCTGGATTGATGTGCAGGGGCTAGGGAAAGCCGAGGTGCTCCAGTCCATCGCCCAGGTGCTGAACTTGCATCCGCTCCTACTGGCCCAGGTTGTGAATGTGCCCCAACGACCTCGGGCGGAGAACTTCAACACGCATCAGTTGATCATTACTCGCAACGTCACGCCCAAAATGGCTTCCGCCGCTGATGCTGGCTTTGACCTAGAGCAGATTAGCTTGGTGATCGGCCCTGGCTATGTCGTGACCTTTCAGGAAGAACCTGAACACGACTGCTTTGAACCAGTCCGCGAGCGCATTCGCCGCCGCAACAGCTTGCTGCATGCTCATGGGGCAGACTTCTTGGCCTATGCCCTGCTAGATGCCACCATTGAGGGTTTTTTTCCGGTAATTGAGGACTACGGCGAACGCCTGGAAGACCTGGAAATTGAGATTGTCGAGCGGCCTAAGCAGCCTTCTTTGCAACGAATTAACCGCGTCAAGCGTGAATTGTTGACTCTACGCCGAGCAGCATGGCCGATGCGAGACGCCATCAACGAGATTTTGCGGGAAGACTGCCCGTTGATTGGCGACTCGGTGCGCGTTTACTTACGCGAGTGCTACGACCACACGGTGCAAATCATTGACATCATTGAGACCTACCGAGAGGTAGCCTCTAGCCTGATGGATGTCTATTTGTCCTCACTCAGCAACCAGACCAATGAGGTGATGAAGGTTCTGACAATCATTTCTGTGATCTTCATTCCCCTAACCTTCATTGCTGGCATCTACGGCATGAACTTCAACACAGAGCGTTCGCCCCTCAATATGCCCGAATTGAACTGGTACTGGGGCTATCCAGCGGTACTCGCGGTGATGGCAGCTATCGGCGGCGGAATGACCTTTTATTTCTGGCGTAAGGGCTGGATTGGAGGACCTCGACGCTAGCTTTACTTTGCGCTTGCGTTTACGGCACACTCAACTCAGCTTCAAAAACCAATAAAAGCCAATAAAAAAGAGGCCTTTACGACCTCCCAACTGCACATTCAAAGAGTGACTTTCTGGGCCAAACTTACAGCAGTCCCGTGTTAGTACCAGGTTTGCCAGTGGCTAATTCAACCTTGACGATTTTGCCACCCATTTTCATGATGCGTTGCTGTTCACGGAACCAGTTTTCGTAGGGAACTAGTTTGGTGAAATAAGTATTTTGCAGTTCGCGTTGTGTCCGGATGCGAGTTTGGCTGGGAACACAGGCGGTGACTTTGAACATTCTCATGGGTCGGCTGCTCCTGGGTGCAATAGATAGAGAGCTTAAGTATTTTTACCTTCAAGAACCGTTGATCATAAACGGCTGCTTTATAAAGGAAGGTGTGAAGGTTGGAAGTCAAAGGACGAATGTTAGACCATCAAAACCAGAGTTCGAAAACCAAGTTTTCTAAGAAGTCTCCAGTCTGCAAGGGGCTAACATCAACCCATTGACTTCCCAACCTCACATCGCGCAGGCTTAGCTCAAGCCAGAGCTGATGTAGTCGAAGTAGACGCCCATTTCTTTGCCAGCATCAGAGCCAACCAAAGAAGCGGTGACTTCCTTCATGGCTTGGATAGCTTGCACAGTAGCCGCAATGGGCACGCCCAGGGAGTTGTAGGTTTCCTTCAAGCCGTTGAGCACACGCTCATCCAGGATGGAGGGGTCGCCAGCCAGCATGGCGTAGGTAGCGTAGCGCAGGTAGTAGTCGAGGTCGCGGATGCAAGCAGCATAGCGACGGGTGGTGTACATGTTGCCACCGGGACGGGTGATGTCAGAGTACAGCAGAGACTTAGCAACAGCTTCCTTGACGATGGCAGCAGCATTAGCGCTGATCGTGCCAGCAGCTTGAACGCGCAGAGAGCCAGTGTTGAAGTAGCCCTTCAGTTTCTCTAGTGCGCCGACATCCAGATATTTGCCCTGTACGTCGGAGGAGTTAATAACCGCAGTGATTGCGTCTTGCATGAGTTGTTTCCCCGTAATGATTCTTGAATGTCAGACAGCAAGCTCAGGCTTACTGCATTGCGCCAATTACGTAGTCGAAGTAGTAGCCTGCTTCAGAAGCGTCTTCACCAGACAGCAGAGACTGAGCAACGCTCTTCATAGCGCCGATGCCCCGAGCAACCGCCGGGATGGGGGTGCCTAGGGAGTTGTACATTTCCCGAACGCCAACGATGCCAATCTCTTCGATGGGGGTGACATCACCAGAGACCACACCGTAGGTGATCAGGCGGAGGTAGTAGTCGAGGTCACGCAGGCAGGTAGCAGTCATCTCTTCGCCGTAGGCATTGCCACCGGGAGAGACGATGTCGGGACGGCTCTGGAAGAGTTGGTCGCCGGCTTGCTTAACGATGCGCTCACGAGACTCGGTGAGGGTCTGGGCAATGCGAACGCGGCGCTCACCAGACAGAACAAAGCTCTTAATCCGATCCAGCTCACCAGGGCTCAGGTAACGGGCCTCGGCGTCTGCATTCACGATGGATTTCGTGACAACACTCATGGATGATCCTCCGATCTGTGAAAGGAATAACCGTGCTATTTAAAACCGGCTATTAGTTCCGGAAGTCGGTTCCTTGCCCCAAAACCCTGAGCTTGTCAAAGTCAAAGAGCACACCGGCCTTCCGAAAGTATTTTGAGGCATTTGAAGAACATCTCTTGATGTTCTTCATAGTTTTTAATAAAACGCCTCAGATTTAGAATTGCACTACAAAAAGGCGACTTGGTGAGGTGGATATCCTCACCAATATCGCCTTTTAAAGCTAGCTTTGACAGCCGAGTTTAGCAGCTAGGTTTAGCGGCTATAACGGCCCCCTAAGAAAGACGGAGAAAGGTCAGACCAAGGCTGTTTAATCAAGTCTCGATCGACTTGAACACTGCCCAGATAGTTGCCTGCGGGAAGTGAGGGGAAGCGCTTGTAAGGCACTACATCCTCGCCGAAGTAACGAGCGTATTCAGCACTGTCAACCAGAGATTCTACCGCTGCCTGGAGCCCTTGATCGGCCAGCAATTTGTTGTACTGGCGAATTTCACCTTGAGTTGCAGGGGCTCGGCCCAACAGGTGCTTAAACAGAAGCTCAATTACCTTGGTGTTGGGATAGGGCGTGTAGAAACGACGGCGATACTGGTCCGAACTAGCCAAACGTTTGACGAATTCACGGACCGTAATCTCGCCATTCTTCAGCTTGCTTTCCACATCAGAGATACGGAACTCCGAGGGCACCTTGCCGCTGAACACATCCAGTACCTGGCAGTACAGAGCATTAATGACCTGCTCAGTTTCGGAGCGACCTTGCCCAATGGTGAAGCGGTAGATGCGGGCGGGCTTACGTCGCGATGTACCGACACCAATCTCCACAGATTGGCCCTTGCCATTGAGGAAAGAGCGTCCCAGTTCGATGAACTTGGGTTGAGTTGGGTCAGGCTGTGTAGCTGCAGTCGCTAGGTCTGCCATTGCCTTGCCCATGAGTGGCATCTTGGTGGCATCCATGCGTGGCTTCACCGGTTTGAAGCTCGGCACGACCAGAGAGTTATCCTGCTTGGTCAGACGGTTGTTGAGGGTTTCGCTGTTGGGGAAGTTCGCTGCTGGCAGGGTTGGGAAGCGCCGATAGGGCACAACATCCTCACCGAAGACCTCAGCGTACTCAGCACTATTGACTAGGGCACCGACGAAAGCCTTAATGCCTTGAGTTGCCAGAATCTGGTTGTACTTGCGGATTTCTGGCTGGTCTTTCGGTGCACGACCCAAGAAGTGCTTAGTTCCTAGCTCGATCACCTTAGTGTTCGGGAAGGGCGCGTAGAACTCTTTGGTGTAGAGGTCCGAGGTACCAACACCTTCGATGAACTCCTTAACCGTGATTTCGCCGTTCTTCAGCTTGCTTTCGTAAGCGCTGAATTGGGTGCGAGCCACATAGGCATCCATATCCCGCTCGAAGATCTGCCGGTAGGCAGCCCGAACCAGGGTATTAACCTGAGTGGGTTCCAGAGTCGTGAGCTTAAAGACCTTGGTTTGTTCCCGCTCTTTACTGACCCCTTGACCAGTGCGGAACTGGATGTCCGGCTCTGTCCGCGCTTCACTGACTTTACCCAGCTCGACGAAGCGAGGGGTTTCCTCTACATCAACCCTGGTGCCTTTCTCGGCGATGCTGCCCACACGGTTAGACCGTAGAGCCAGACCTGCCGGAGTCACGTAACGCTCGTAGGGGACTGTATCTTCGCCAAAGGCTTCGTTGTACTCAGGGCTATCGATGATGGCATCAATCAAGGCGTAGAAGCCCTTCTTAGCGCAGACATCGAAGTAGCTGTTGATTTCTTGGCGACCGTAAGTAGGACGTCCTAGGAGGCGACGATGGATATACTCCACCGACTTGGTGACGTACAAGTTAGTCCAGTAGAGCGAACGGAACAGGTTGGATTTGGCGAGTTGCTTGATGAATTCCCGCACTGAAATCTCGCCGTTCTCCAGCTTGATTTCTGCAACCTTGAGGCGTTGCCCCTCATAAACATCACGCCCAAACACTTGGAAGTAGGCAGCGCGAATTACAGCCTGAGTCGAGCTTTCACTGAAGCGAACGCTCTGGCTGGTGCCACCCTTCCTGTTACCTATGCGAGGCGTTTGGGTGAGCTTGAACACCTTTGGTCCCAGAGAACCAGGATTTTCAGCCCGAGCCGCTGGCTTGCTGAGCTGGTTGTCAATACCTGCGCCATTGCGGATCAGGATGCGGCGGGTATCTTTGCCAAAGGGTGCAGGACGAGCGCTGGGATTCTTGGTTTCTTTGGGGAAGATCGCGCCGAACTGAATCTCCAGGGGGTCGTTGCCTGCGCCGTAGGGATGCTGGTCTGGGAGTGGTTGGGTGTAATCCGCAAACAGCGTGATGAACTGCGGCACCTTGCGGAAGGGAGCCGAGTAGTTAAACAGGTCAAACTGAGGACCCCAGTTGCGGCACTCTTGAGCTTCTTGACCCAAACCGCGCAGATAAGGCACGGTTTCTTCACCGAAGTAATCGCTGTACTCGGTTGAATCAACTAAAGCATCTACTAGGCCGGCTAAGCCTTTAGTGGAGACGATGGAGAAGTATTTCTGCACCTCTTCTCGCGAGCTGGGAGCCCGACCGAGGAAGTGACGGAAGGCCAGCTCCAGCGCACGGGAATTGATGAAGGGCTCAAAGAAGTTCTTGCGGTACAGAGGCGATTTGCCCAGACGACGGATGAACTCCTTCATCGAAATCTGGTTGTTCTTGACCTTAGATTCCAGATCTGAGATGCCTAAGCTATAAGCACGGGTAATATCGCGCTCAAAGACTTGCCGATAGGCCGCCTTCACAATGTCGTTCTTCTCGGTAGCCGATAGCCCCGGCTTCATCACGTACTTGGGGCGACGCTCTGACGAGTTGAAGTAGATCTGGGGCAGTTGTAAACCCTGCTGATCGGTAGAGCTACGCTGCCGTACTTTGTCGGAGGGGGTGGGAGCTTTGAACTCGTTGATCACCACATCCATGTACTGAGCAACAATGTCAGCCGCTTCCTGATCCTGCTTGGCAAAGTAGCTAACGGCTGCCCGCTTCATTTCATCCAGCGCCACGATTGTGGCATCGGAGGAGCAAGCGTTTTCAATAATTTCCCGCAATCCACGCACGTTTACGGACAGGATATTGGGGTCACCTGCGACGATGGCGTAGGTGGTGTAGCGCAGGAACCAGTCAAGGTCCCGCAGCGACTTCTGCATACGGGTGGGACCGTAGCGCGACACATTGATTGGGCGGAAACCAGCAGGGGCAGTGGTAGTCGCAGAGTTGAATAGAGAGCGCAGGTTTTCGAGAAAACCGCCTCGCGTCTCTACATAGGTGACTGTGCCCAGCTCCATAGCCCGTCTCATATCAACGGAGCTACCTGAAGCGCCAGTTACTAGCTGTTCCTCCTTAGGCTTCTCCAGATAAGCCATGGGTGAGCCGCCTGTGAAAATGCGGTTCGCCGCCCGAGACACGATGATCTCAGCGTTTTGGGTAAGAACAGAGGCGATTTCCAGACGCTTGCTGCCGGAAGCTAGGTAGGTTGACAGCTCATCAAGTTCTCCCCGGCTCAGGAAGCGGTCCTGCTGTTCCGCCAAAGAAAGCTTGGCAACGGGTACGGTTTGATAAAGTTGCGGGCGTGCGACAACGCTGCCACCACTTGCCTTAACACTCATTGATTTAAAGGCTCCCTTCGATTACTCCGCGCTGCATAAAATCCGGAAAACCCGGCAGGGTGCTCTGGGCTGAAGAAGAGCACCACTGACGCTGAATAGACCGGGTACCGGTCCCCAGACTCATTAAAACGTTGTACTCCTTGCACTGCCCTCAGGACCGTTAGCCCCAATCACGACACGAATGGTGTGGGTCTCTGAACCAGCTTTTCAAAAGAGTTTTCAGCCCTTCACCTATCAGGTAACCATACGGCCTAGAGCAGAGCAACTGAGAACAAAGATAACTTTTGTTACGCCAGGGCCTAAACCAGTCGTTTGAGGACCTTAACATTCGGCAATGTTTAGCAATCTAAAAGCTAGCAATGGTCTGGCCTAAAGCGCCTAGGAAAGGCCGCTTCTTCAGTATGCTGGGTAATTGCCCAGGAACTCAGGTTTGGGATGACAACGCCTCAGGATGCTGCTACCGCTCAGGAAATCACAACAGCGGTGCAAAGACTCTACAACACCTATCCGTTCCCGCCTGAACCCTTGCTTGACGAAGCACCTCCGGGTTACAACTGGCGCTGGAGCTGGCCTGCCGCTTATGCCTTCTGCACAGGCCGTGCCCCTGAGCAACGGACAGTCAAGATTTTGGATGCAGGCTGCGGCACGGGCGTCAGCACCGAGTACCTAGCCCATTTAAATCCTCAAGCCAGCGTGACGGGCATTGATCTGAGCCCAGAAGCGGTAGCCATTGCTCGCGAACGCTGCCGTCGTTCTGGTGCTCAAAATGCTCACTTTCACACCCTCAGTCTCTACGATGTCGCCAGTCTCGGTGAAACCTACGACCTGATCAACTGCGTCGGTGTTTTGCACCATTTACCGAATCCGGTAGCGGGGCTTCAAGCTATAGCAGCTCAGCTTAATCCCGGTGGCATTCTGCACATCTTTGTCTACGCCGAACTGGGCCGTTGGGAAATCACTCTGATGCAGCAGGCACTGGCGCTGCTACAAGGCGAGCAACGGGGCGACTTCGAAGATGGAGTCAGCCTTGGCCGCCAGGTGTTTGCAGCTCTACCCGAAAATAATCGCCTGCGTCGCCGCGAACAGGAGCGCTGGTCCCTAGAAAATCAGCGAGATGAATGCTTCGCTGATATGTATTTGCATCCCCAGGAGATTGACTACAACGTCGATACTCTGTTTAACCTGATTGATGCCTCCGGTTTGGAGTTTGTAGGCTTTTCCAACCCCGCCTATTGGGATTTGAGCCGCTTGCTTGGTCAAGAACCGACCTTGATTGACCGAGCTAGGTACTTGAGTAGCCGCCAACGCTACCGCTTGATCGAGCTGCTAGATCCAGAGGTTACTCACTATGAGTTCTTCTTAGGCCGTCCGCCTCTACTTCGTTACGATTGGAAAGAGGACAGCGACTTACTGCAAGCGATTGCTGAGCGTCATCCTTGTGTTGATGGATGGCCTGGGAAATGCCTGTTCAATCCGGACTACCAGGTCGTCGATCTCAGTGAGCCGCGATATGAGTGGCTAAAAGCAATTGAAGGGGGGCAACCCGTTGCTGAAGCCTTGTCTGCAGTACCGGAGATGACACCTGAGGATGTACGCTGGTTGATGGCTCAAAAGCTGATTTTGCTGACCCCAACCTCCCCCTAGACCCAATCACCGCCAACTGAAATTTCTCTGATTAAGTATTGTTACTCACTCGTGATATGCTAATCGGTGATTTCAGAAAGCGGTGCTGTACCGGAAGTCAAAGACCATAAGGCCAGTATTCAGCCGTGACCGAACTCTCTAGTTCCGACCTCAGTCTTGAAGCAACTCCTGACTCTAGCTTTGAGTCAGAATCGGCTGCTGCTTCCATGTCTGAGTACGAGCAACTCAAATTTCAACTGCTGACGACAACCCTGATCCTAGGGGCTGTGATCTTCGTCTGTGTTTGGTTTACCTACTCACTCAACATCGCCCTGAACTACTTGCTTGGGGCATGCGTGAGTGTGGTTTACTTGAGGATGTTGTCTAGGGATGTGGACCGCCTAGGGGTACAGAGCAGCAGTCTCAAGTCCCTTGGTTCTTCGCGTCTTGCGCTGTTCGTCGGGTTGATGGTGGCTGCAACTCAATGGCAGCAGCTTCAGATTTTGCCGATTTTTCTTGGCTTTCTGACCTACAAAGGGGCGCTATTGGTCTACCTGTTGGTCTCCCTGATTCAGAATTCTCGTAGGGCTTAAGTCCTAGGATTATATTCCTGATCCTTGCTCTGGCGTCAAGCGCCTAGAGGATTCGTAAGGGTTCTAAAGAAAGGCTACTCCAGCGAGTTTTAACGACTAGGAAACCGTAACGAGGTAGGGCGATTCTCAATGCTTGCAAATCTGTTTATCCCAAACCATCTGGCTAGTCTGGAGGTCGGCAAGCACTTCTACTGGCAAATTGGGGGGCTGACACTCCACGGCCAAGTTTTGGTCGTTAGCTGGATCGTGATCGGGGTTTTGGTCATCGCCTCACTGCTGGCAACTCGCAGTGTGCAACGCGTACCTGCTGGTTTCCAGAACTTTATGGAGTATGGTCTGGAATTCGTTCAGGGAATTGCCAAAGATCAAATCGGCGAGAAGGAGTACCGTACCTGGACACCCTTTGTTGGGACACTGTTTCTCTTTATTTTCGTCTCCAACTGGCTGGGTGCCTTAGTGCCCTGGAAGTTACTCGAACTACCCTCGGGTGAGTTGGCAGCACCAACAAGTGATATCAACACCACAGTTGCGTTGGCACTGTTGACCAGCTTGGCTTACTTCTACGCCGGGCTTAGCCGTAAGGGTCTGGGCTACTTCAAGGGTTACGCAGAGCCCACCCCAATTATGATTCCCTTCAAAGTTATTGAAGATTTCACCAAGCCCCTTTCCCTAAGCTTCCGTCTGTTCGGCAATATTTTGGCGGATGAATTGGTGGTGGGTGTGCTGGTTCTTCTAGTGCCTCTGTTTGTACCGCTACCGGTGATGCTCTTGGGCCTGTTTACCAGTGCAATCCAAGCGCTGATCTTTGCAACCTTGGCAGCGGTTTACATCGGAGAAGCCATGGAAGAACACCACGGTGAGGAAGAGCATGAGTAGTGAGCCCATCTAGGTTCACTGCCCAGTCGAGTGCGAATTGTCGCGCAACGTCCGCTTCAAGCAACGTAAACCTAAGCCTGTTTCATTCAAAGGAAGAACATCATGGATCCAATTATTTCTGCTGCTTCTGTTCTGGCTGCTGGTCTGGCGGTTGGCTTGGGCGCGGTTGGCCCTGGCATCGGTCAAGGTAACGCAGCAGGCCGCGCAGTAGAAGGTATTGCCCGTCAGCCTGAGGCGGAAGGTAAGATCCGGGGCACCTTGCTGCTGAGCTTGGCGTTCATGGAAGCGCTGACCATCTACGGTCTGGTGGTTGCTCTGGTATTGCTGTTCGCTAACCCTTTCGCAGGCTAAAGCCTCAAGCGATACAGGTTCTCTAGAGGAGGCGATTCCGTTGATTGCCTCTAGATAGGGAACCTGTCACGCTGGCTGAGCGCTTTACTTTTTGCGGGACACGCACCATGACACATTGGACAATTTTTTTGGCTGCTGAAGCCGCAGAAAAGAGCGGTGGTCTATTCGACTTCGACGCCACTTTGCCTATCATGGCGGCTCAGTTTTTGCTCTTGATGGTGATCCTCAATGCGGTTTTCTTCAAGCCGCTGACCCGAGTCATTGATGAGCGCAACGAGTACATTCGCACGAATCAAACGGAAGCCCGTGAGCGGCTGGAGAAGGCTCAGCAACTGGCGCTGAAGTATGAGCAAGAGCTAGCGGAAACCCGCCGAGCGGCTCAGGCAGCGATTACTAATGCCCAGACTGAGGCTCAACGGATCCGTACTCAGCAGATCGCAGATGCTCAAGCCGAAGCACAGGCTCAACTGGCAGCGGCTCGGTCTGAAATCGATGCGCAGAAAGTGACTGCCCTACAGTCGCTGGAGGGACAGGTTGAGGTTCTCAGCCGTCAGATCCTAGAAAAACTGCTTGGGTCTGCCGCCAGTAGCTATTTCCGGTCATAGATTTGGGTTGCAGGAACAGACTTAGCCTTGGTTGGGATGCAGTTAGGGTAGAGGGAGTATGGAAAGTTTTTTGCTGCTGGCAACAGAAGCAGCAGTGGAAGGAGCGGAAGAGGGAGGCTTTGCCCTCAATACGGATATTCTCAGCACCAATTTGATCAACCTTTTGATCATCTTTGGTTTGTTGATCTACGCGGGTCGAGGCTTCTTGGGAAATATTCTGGGGACCCGGCGCGAAACGATCAAGACTGCAATCGAAGAAGCTGAACGACGCAAGCGCGAAGCTGCCGAGCAATTGGCAGACCAGCAGGCTAACCTGGCCCAAGCTCAGGATGAGGCCAAGCGGATTCGAGCTGCTGCTGAAGAAAGCGCTCAAAGAGCCAAGGAAACCATTTTGGCTCAAGCACAGGAAGAAATTGTCCGCCTGCGTGAGGGTGCCCAACAGGAAGTGGGCAACGAGCAGGAACGGGTGATTGCTGAGGTACGTCAGCGAGTCGCAACCCTAGCTCTGGAGCGAGTTCAAGCTCAGTTATCCGGTGGTTTGAGCGAAGACGTTCAACAGCAGTTGATTAACAACAGCTTACAGATGCTGGGAGGCCGCTCATGAGAGGCGGAAGTGTGGTTGAGGCCATCGCCCAGCCTTATGCTGAGGCGCTGATGTCACTCGCTCAAGGCCAGAATTTGGTAGAGCGCTTTGGCAGTGATGTGCAGGGCCTTTTGGACTTGCTCACCCAATCTGAAGACCTGCGAGAATTTCTAGCCAACCCGTTGACCAAGGGTGAGGACAAGAAGGCAGTTCTGCGGTCCCTATTAACCGAGCAAGTTCATCCTTACACTCTCAGCTTTTTATTGTTGTTAGTTGACCGGCGTCGCATCCTGTTTTTAGAGCAGATTGGCAAGCATTTCCAAGCTCTGCTACGCAAGCTTAATCAGGTAGCGCTGGCTGAAGTAACGACGGCTGTCGAACTCAATGAGGCACAACAGGGCACCATCCGCGAGAAGGCACTCCAGATGACGGGGGCCCGAGATGTGGAACTCAACATTGCCGTTGATCCTGACCTAATTGGTGGCGTGATCATTCGCGTCGGTTCGCAGGTAGTAGATGCCAGTATTCAGGGTCAGCTTCGCCGCATTGCCACCCGTCTCAGCAGCAGCACTGTCTAGCTAAACTAGAAAATTCCGAAACTCTAAACTCTACAAGCACCAAAGGCAAAGCCCATGGTAAGCATCAGACCGGACGAAATTAGCAACATTATTAAGCAGCAGATCGAGCAATACGACCAAGAGCTACAAGTTTCTAACGTTGGTACAGTGCTCCAGGTCGGTGATGGTGTGGCTCGAGTCTATGGTCTGGAGAAGGCCATGGCTAGTGAGCTGATTGAGTTCGAAGACGGCACGGTCGGCATCGCGCTAAACCTGGAAGAGGACAATGTTGGCGTCGTGCTAATCGGCTCTGGCCGCAAAATCCAGGAGGGCAGCACAGCGCGTTCCACCGGCAAAATCGCTCAGATTCCAGTTGGCGATGCCTTTATCGGTCGGGTCGTCGATGCGCTAGCTAAACCGATTGATGGCAAGGGCGATATCGTAACTAGTGACGCTCGCCTCATTGAGTCACCTGCGCCTGGCATTATTGCGCGGAAATCAGTGTACGAGCCTATGCAAACGGGCATCACTGCTATTGACGCGATGATTCCCATTGGTCGGGGCCAGCGTGAGCTAATTATTGGTGACCGGCAAACCGGCAAAACCTCTGTCGCTGTAGACACCATCCTTAACCAGAAAGGCGAGGACGTAGTTTGCGTCTATGTGGCAATTGGGCAGAAAGCCTCAACCGTCGCCAATGTGGTTAACGTGCTGCGGGACGGCGGTGCCATGGACTACACCATCGTCGTCACAGCCAATGCCAACGACCCTGCAGCTCTGCAATGGCTAGCTCCCTACACGGGTGCCTCCCTCGCTGAGTACTTCATGTACAAGGGCAAGGCAACGCTGGTAGTGTACGACGACTTGTCCAAGCAGGCCCAAGCCTACCGTCAGATGTCATTGCTGCTGCGTCGTCCCCCCGGACGGGAAGCTTACCCCGGCGATGTTTTCTACCTCCACTCCCGCTTGCTAGAGCGTGCTGCTAAGCTGAGCCCCGCATTAGGCGAGGGCAGCATGACAGCTCTGCCGATCGTAGAGACCCAAGCGGGTGACGTATCGGCATACATTCCTACCAATGTTATTTCGATTACGGACGGTCAGATCTTCCTGTCCTCCGACCTGTTCAACTCTGGGGTTCGTCCTGCCATCAACCCTGGTATCTCAGTGTCCCGAGTTGGCTCCGCGGCGCAGATCAAGGCAATGAAGAAGGTAGCGGGCAAAATCAAGCTGGAATTGGCTCAGTTTGATGACCTACAAGCCTTCGCTCAGTTCGCCTCTGACCTGGACAAGACCACTCAAGCCCAGCTAGCCCGGGGAGCACGTCTGCGTGAACTACTGAAGCAGCCGCAGTATTCTCCTTTGCCTGTTAGCGATCAGGTCGCGATCATCTACGCTGGCACCAACGGTTATCTGGATGAGATCCCGGTTGACAAGGTTACGTCCTTTACCCGTCAGTTCCGCGAATACCTCAGTACCAGCCAACCCAAGTACGGTGAAATTCTTCGCTCTACTAAGCAGCTCAATGACGAGGCTGAAGGCATCCTGAAGACAGCCATCGTGGAATTTAAGAAGACTTTCCTGGCGGCAGCATAATGGCAAACCTTAAGGAACTCCGCGAACGGATTAAGTCGGTTAAGAACACTCGCAAGATCACCGAGGCTATGCGCTTGGTCGCGGCTGCCAAAGTGCGCCGTGCTCAAGAGCAGGTTCTGTTCACCCGTCCCTTTGCCGATCGTCTGGCTCAGGTTCTATTTGGCTTACAGAGCCGTCTGCGCTTTGAAGACGTTGATCTGCCTCTGCTAAGGCCTAGAGCTGAGGTGAGGAAGGTAGGCCTCCTGGTAATCTCCGCAGACCGAGGTCTGTGCGGTGCTTACAACTCCAACGTGATTCGACGGGCCGAAACCCGCGCTCGTGAACTCAAAGCCGAAGGAGTTGATTACCAGTACATTCTGGTCGGTCGTAAGGCATCCCAATATTTCCAGCGCCGCTCGGAACCGATCCAGCGTTCTTACACTGGCTTGGAGCAGATCCCGACGGCACCTGAAGCAGCCATGATCGCAGACGAGCTATTGTCGGCCTTCCTCTCAGAGGCTGTCGATCGCATCGAGCTGGTTTATACCCGCTTTGTGTCTCTTATTAGCTCACGTCCCGTCATCCAAACGCTTCTGCCCTTGGACCCACAAGGACTAGAGGTACCAGATGATGAACTCTTCCGTCTAACAACGCGAGGCGGTCAGTTTCAGGTCGAGCGGGAGAAAGTTGCTGTCGCCCAGCGTCCCTTTCCCCGAGACATGCTCTTCGAGCAAGACCCAGCCCAGATTCTGGAAGCCTTGCTGCCACTCTACCTGAACAACCAGCTCCTACGAGCGCTTCAGGAATCAGCAGCTAGTGAACTAGCTGCTCGGATGACCGCGATGAATAATGCTAGCGACAACGCCAGCGATATTGTGGACAACCTGACGCTCTCCTACAACAAAGCGCGTCAAGCGGCAATCACCCAGGAGATCCTGGAAGTTGTTGGCGGTTCCCAACGCTAAGTCCAACCCCATATGAAAAGCCGGTTAGGTCTAGGGACTTGACCGGCTTTCAGTTGCCAATGTTGAAAGAACAAGAGAACTTAGGAGAAACAACATGGAACGCACATTTCTTGCGATTAAGCCTGATGGTGTCCAACGCGGTCTCATTGGTACGATCATCAGCCGTCTAGAAGCGAAAGGTTTTACCCTAGTAGGGCTCAAACTGGTAACCGTCAGCCGCCAACTGGCCGAACAGCATTACGGTGAGCACAAAGAGAAACCATTCTTTGCCGGCCTAGTAAACTTCATTACCTCTGGTCCCGTCGTGGCGATGGTATGGGAAGGGAAAGGCGTCGTTGCCTCAGCTCGCAAAATTATCGGGGCAACTAACCCGCTCAATTCTGAACCTGGAACTCTGCGGGGCGACTTTGGAATTGACATTGGCCGCAACATCATTCACGGTTCTGATGCGCCGGAGACAGCAGTACGAGAGATTGGGCTCTGGTTTAAAGAAGACGAGCTTGCAAATTGGGAACCTAGCTTAACCACTTGGATCTACGAATAGCAATCTAGACTCAATTCAACGGGGGCGATGTAAAAAATCGCCCCCGTTTTTGTTAATTCAGAATCGTTTACTGGATTGAGATGATTGGGGCTAGTAGCAACTCTAGTAGCGACTAGTAGCCAAGGGACAGCCGGAGTAACATAAGCTCCCTTGGAGCTACTAGTCTCCTATTGTTCCTGACACTTCCCGTCTGGAAAAGCCCCAGGCGAATAATGCTGCAATCAGTGTGAGCATGATCCACTCAGGTGGCACCCAATCTGGCAAGAGCGCCCTACAGAGCAGCCGCAGACCTACACCAACCACAGTCAGGTAAGCAGCATCCTGCAGATAAGTGAACTCCTTGAGCCAACGCACAAACAAGCCAGCTAGAAAGCGCAGAGTGATAATACCAATCACGCCACCCGTTAGGACTAGCCAGGTTTCATCAGAGAGGGCCACCGCAGTTGTCACACTATCTAAGGAAAAGGCGAGATCGGTCAGAGCAATTAGGGGCACAATCTGCCACAACGAATCAGGTTTACGGGGTTCAGATTCGGCACCTCCCTCACCTGCGTTGGTCTCCAGAAAACGCTCGTAGAAGTATTTAGCCGACAGCCACAGTAGGTAGAGCGCGCCCAATAGCTCGAATTGCCAAAACCCAATGACCCAGGTTGCGGTCAGGATTAAGACAACTCGCAATACAAACGCCCCCACTAAACCCCAATTGAGCGCTTGCCTTTGATGCTCCTGGTCCTCCATATGCTGAACCAGGGCTGCCAATGCTACGGCATTGTCGGCAGAGAGAACAGCCTCCAGCGCAATCAGCGCCAGCAGGATCCCTAAGGTGTTGAGTGAAAACCCCTCGCCTACGAACTCCGAAAATTGCTCCAGCATTCAGTTCCTTCGAGTTCCTCTACCTCTGTAACATTAGGCAAAGCTTAGACCTCTAGCTTACCTTTGCCTTCACATTTATTGATATAGGCTTTAATCTACCCGTTGTCTAATCTGGAATACCACCATGCATGCTTTGTCCTTACCGACCTGGATCATTCACATCTCCAGTGTCATTGAGTGGATCGCTGCCATCTGGCTGATCTGGAACTATGCCAGCGTCAGTGACAATGTTGGCTGGCGCTGGTTAGCTTTTGGTATGCTGCCTGCACTCATTAGCGCTATGTGCGCTTGTACCTGGCATTTCTTTGATAATGCCGCTGACCTCGAATGGCTGGTCACGGTACAAGCTGCAACGACGTTTTTGGGAAATTGTACCCTCGCACTCGGCGCTTGGGCAGTCTGGCGGCATCGCGATTTAGAACACAGAACAGCCAAGATTACGATGGAGAAGACGGATGCTTGACTTTGTCTCTAAAGAAAGTCTGTTTGGTCTATCTCTGTTTCCCTATCTGCTGTTTCTGTGGTTCCTTACACGCTCGGGTCAGACTCCGAGGTTGGCCCTAGTAGGGTTCTATATGACCCTAGTCTTTGTAGCTGTGACTATTCCAGCTGGCATCTACGCCAAAGTGGCTCATCAGGCAAATCTGGCAGATATTGACTGGCTGCATGGTGGGGCTGAATCCTTCTTGACTCTGGCAAATATTCTGGTTGCCTTAGGGTTCAAGCAGGCACTTGACCAGGCCAAGCCCCCCACAGTTTAAGCGACGCAGCAAGAGCGGATCTCATACAATACTCAAAGTCTCAAGCGCTCCCTAGAAGATTCCAGAAGCTTATGGACATCATGCAGTTTTTCCAGCAAAGTGCTGGCAGATGGCGTTCCCAACGCACCAGTCATCACCTGGTTTTTCAGAAATCAGAGAGCGGTAAATCCGAAATCCAGATCGACATTTTGCAGCCTGGCAGCCCAGAGGTAATCGCTCTGTGTGAGCAGCATGGGTTCGACCCGGCTCAAGCTCTAGGCGGTGCCAAAGTGACTTGGAGCGGCACAATGGAATGGGACCAGGAGAAACACGAAGGGTCAACCGTCCTAGTACCGATTGCTGAGGAGGACAAGCCCAATGAAGGCAAGCTCCTAAGGCAACAAGGCTATGCCGAAAAGGCGCCAGTTGCCGGCCGGTATAGCATGGGTGACGATGGCGTACTGTCTTTGATCACTGAGTACGAAACCATGTACTCCGAAGAAAAGCTTTGGTTCCCCCGGCCAAACCTGAGATTGCGCACCGGGTTAATCATTGGTCCGTCCAATATGGCTTCGTTCTGCTCAGAGATTCGTCTCTCCCCTGCAAAAGCAGAGTCGACAGAAGGAACAGCAGTCGCGGCTCAGTGATTGTTAGCAGCATGACTTTGGCGAGGTTGCCACCAGTAGACCTGACGACAACGGCATTGAACGTAGGTGGGGGCTGTTAATCCCACCGCTCCATTGTCGGCGGTGCGTAGCAGGGACACTGGCTCTTGCCAGGAGCGGCGGGTAGCCTCCAGTGAACTATCACTGTCGCAAGCAGGGCAGCAGCCAGAGGGGCTGTGCTGGGCTTGAAAGGTCCAGAATGGAGGCAGCGTCCGGAAATCGTTGAGGTCGTAGATTCTTCCCATATCTAAAACATTCCCCTCCTCGCGTCCGTGTTAACACAGAGCCTCACAAAAACTTTTAGGGCGTGTCTGTAGTCGTACTGGGATTCAAGAAGCAAATTTAGGAGAATTAGCTTGAAACTCAGACCCAACCCTTGCTAATATAGGTGACGTTGACGTTCGGGCGTCGCCAAGTGGTAAGGCAGCGGGTTTTGGTCCCGCCATTCCGAGGTTCGAATCCTTGCGCCCGAGTCTGTAAGCGAGTTCTACTCGCATTGTGAGAAGCGCCTGGGATGGTTAACCATCCCAGGCGCTTCTCACAATGCGACAACTGATCGTGGCAATGTGCTGGTGATCCTCATGCAAGCTCTAGCAGATCTTTACTTACAGCACCTAGCAGGTCTCAAGCAGACCTACGAGCGTTTGCTAGCTCAAGAACCTGCAGGGACAGTGGCCGTATTGCACTCTGGCTCACTTGTATATCGGTTTGCAGATGACCAGCCTTACCCCTTTGAAGCTACTCCCCACTTCCAAGTTTGGCTACCTTTAAACCTGCCTGAGTGCTTTCTCGTCCTTAGACTCGGTGAGACTCCAGTGCTCTACTACTGGCAGCCAGAGGATTTCTGGTATGAGCCGCCCCAGGCGCCAGAGGGCTTTTGGGCTGCATTGTTTGACATTCGCGTAGTGCAGCAGGTGCATCAAGTCTTTGCCGACCTTAATCCTCAGCAGTGCGTTTATCTCGGAAGCAACGAGGCTTTAGCGCGCGACAAGGGATTCAAAAGCATTAATCCCGATGATTGGGTCCATCCCCTCAACTACGCCCGGACAGTCAAGAGCGCCTACGAGATTGCCTGCATTCGTGAAGCTAACGAGATTGGGATTCGTGGTCATCAAGCGGCCTATCAAGCCTTTGAAGCCGGGGCATCAGAATATGCCATCCACAATGCTTTTCTGGAGGCTACAGGTCAATTAGAACGGCAGTGCCCTTACTCAACAATCGTTGCCTTGGGAGCCCACAGCAGCATTTTGCACTACGAGGGCAAGTGCCCGGCACCTCAGGGTTCAGCCTCGTTCCTCATCGATGCTGGGGCCAGGCTCAATGGCTATTGCAGCGACATTACCCGAACCTACGCTCAAGATTCAAGTTTGTTTTCTGAACTCATTCAGCGCATGGACCAGTTGCAGCGCAACCTGGTTGCAGCGGTCAAGCCGGGCATCACCTTTCTGTCATTGCATGAGCAAGCTCACCAAGGTGTCGCAGCCATTTTGCAGGAAACTGGCCTGGTCAAACTTTCCGTTGACACGTTGTTTGAGCAGGACATTACCTCTACCTTCTTCCCCCACGGCCTTGGTCACTTGTTGGGCATACAAGTTCACGATGTCGCAGGCCACTATCAAGACGAGACAGGCCAGCTAAAGCCACCACCCAAACGCTATCCCTTTCTACGCTTTACCCATGTCTTACGGCTAGGTCAGGTTTTTACAGTAGAACCGGGTTTTTATTTGATTCCATCTCTACTGGAAAAACTGAGGGTTTCCGAGCATGCCCAGGCAGTGGACTGGTCACTGGTTGAGCATCTGCTTCCCTACGGCGGCATCCGCATCGAGGACAATATAGCCGTCACTGCAGATGGTAGTGAAAATCTGACTCGATCCAATTTCATTGAGCAATTAATGTAACTTAAATAACTTTTCTTATATCATGGTAAAGGAAAAGACACAGAGCAGACTCTGCACAGTGACTCACCACCTCCAAGGTCTGTTCGGTCGTCTTGACATGTTCAGAACTTGCATTGAGGCTAACGTGTGTCGTGAGTCAGCATCCCCTCGCCAGACTGAAGCGCTACGATATCGAGAGCATTACTCGCTACTATCGTTTCCGGCCCTGGTTAGTTTTCGCTAGAGCAGTCCTGATCGTCTGGAAATTCGCTGGATTCCTGCTCGGCTTGCGAGCAGACCGCGGTCACACAAACCCGATCCGGCGGCGTCAACGGGCCGTCCAGCTCCGGCATATTCTTACAGACTTAGGGCCCACTTACATCAAAGTTGGACAAGCTCTTTCAACGCGGCCTGACCTGGTTCACAAAGATTTTCTTGAAGAGCTGACGCGACTTCAGGACCAGTTGCCCCCCTTTCCCAACGACATTGCCTTTGCCATCATCGAGCAGGAGCTTGAGCGCTCCGTCAGTGAGGTTTACCAAACCATTTCGGCAGACCCAGTTGCAGCAGCCAGTTTAGGGCAGGTCTATAAGGCCACTCTGCATACCGGGGAAGAGGTAGCGGTCAAGGTGCAGCGCCCCAATCTACTGCCCACGCTAACTTTAGATCTGCATTTGATGCGTTGGGCTGCTAGCTGGCTAGGCCCCCATCTACCACTCAATTTAGGACACGATCTGCTCCTGATTGTTGATGAGTTTGGCACCAAGCTGTTTGAGGAGATTGATTACCTCAATGAAGGGCGTAATGCTGAACGTTTCGCGGCTTATTTTAAAGGAGATGTCTCTGTCAAAGTACCGAGCATCTACTGGCGGCACAGCAGCCGTCATGTTCTCACGTTGGAGTGGATCAACGGCATTAAGCTGACTGATGTAGAGCGGGTCCAGGCAGCGGGATTGGATATTTCTGAACTGGTCCGTATTGGAGTTTCCTCTGGCTTGCGGCAATTGCTAGAGTTTGGCTTTTTTCATGCCGATCCTCATCCTGGCAACCTGTTTGCCACTCTGGATGGCAAGATGGCCTACATCGACTTCGGCATGATGGACCAGTTGGAGCAGCATGACAAGGAAATCCTCATAGACGCGGTCGTCTACGCCGTCAACAAAGATTACGACCACCTGACCCAAGCCTTTGTAGAGCTGGGCTTTCTAGCAGCAGGCACTGACATTCAACCCATTGTTCCGGCCATTGAAAGTGTCCTGGGCAATGTTATGGGCGAGAGTGTTGCCGACTTCAACATCAAAACTGTCACCGACAAGTTCTCGGAGCTGATGTTTGAATACCCCTTTCGAGTGCCAGGGCGATTTGCCTTGATTATTCGCTCAGTGGTCACTCAAGAGGGGGTAGCGCTCAGCCTCGACCCCAACTTCAGAATCCTAGAAGTCGCTTACCCTTACGTGGCTCGCCGCTTGCTCTCCGACGAGTCCCCAGAACTGCGCCGCCGCCTGCTCGAAGTTCTCTTTAAAGATGGGCGGTTCCAGTGGCAACGGTTGGAGAACCTGATCCAGATTGCTCAGATAGATGCTGGCTTTGACTTAATGCCGACTGCCCAGCTAGGTCTGCAATATCTGCTATCTGAGGAGGGTCAGTTTTTGCGCCGCAAACTCCTGTTAGCCTTGACCGAAGACGATCGACTACACACCGACGAAGTTCGCCGAATCTGGAACCTAGTCAAAGGGGAAATCAAACCGGACCGCCTGTGGGGAGCCGCTTTAGGTGCCTTAGCAACCGTTTGGCCATCGGCAACAGCTCTGGTCACCGCCTTCACGCCCTCAGAGCAACTTTAGATCCCAGCGCTGGTTCTAAGGACGTCACCTTCTAGATGTCAAGTTAACCCTAGGTAATTCTGCCCTCGCGCATTACTAACCTAGGGTTCTGCCTTATCTGAGTTGTACTCTGCCGGGTGTAATGCTAACAGTATTGCTCCTGCACAGGTCTACATTGCGTTCGCTTACATCGCGCCCATTGGCAAACACAGCTCTGACATCGTAGTTACATGAGCTGGCGTTGGTGCGGAGGGCGAACGTTCTTTGAGCGCGGCCGGTGAGGGTACCCTGGTCGAGCAGGTCCGGCCCCCAATCGTTGCGGCTCGAATCGGACACATACAGGTATTGAATTTCGACATCGCTGTCGTTTTTGATTGTGAAGTTATTTGGACCGGCTAGAGCGGCCTGTGCAGTTAGCGGCAGTACGGCAGCAATAGCCAACACAGCCTTAGTCAAGGACCCAGGGAACATCGTTAATCTCCAGCTTTCGAAAGACCTTACTTCAGTTCTACGAAGTATCCTATTGCTGACGCAAGTCAAGTTAAACAAGTTCCTTAGAAGTTATTAAGGCAATTTTTGAAGTTGCTTTAGAGTTAGGCCAAAAGTACCCGACGGGGTGATGCTTAAAACTGATTCACTTAGCAATCCTGGATTGGTAACTCTCTGGGGAGTGTCATGGATTTTGTCAGCCTTGTTTTGTTAATTGCCCTGGCTGGATCCTGTGGAGGACTGACCTCTGCTATCGCTGAGAACCGGAAAGACAGCTCCTACACGGTGAAAATTCCTTTTCAGTTTGACCAGAAAAGGCAAGAAGCCCGCTCAGTCCCTCTAGGCTGTCTAGGCAATATCCTGATTGGCGCAGCTGCCAGCATCTCAATCTTTTTTGTTGTTGGTCCCTTGTTTAACTTAGAGCCTAAAGCACCCGCTAAAGACGCTTTGCCAGTCGATCAACAAGACTCTTGGCTATCAATTCCGCCCAGTGAAACAATCCTTTACGCTAAGCTTTTCTCGTTGTCCGTGGCCTCTGGTTTTGCAGGTATCAGTCTGCTACCTACAATTGCAGGCCAGATTATGCGGGCAGTTTCTAAAGGCGAAGAAGAAAAACCAAAGCAGCAGCGAATAAGACTGGTATCTGCTCGCCAACGACGCCTTAAAGTTCTACTGAGGACACAGAAGATTTCTGCAGAAACTATGACCACTGAGAAGATCTCTGCTGAGACTACCACCACAGCCATAGGGGTCACAGCTCACGACAATTTGCCCCCAGCCCTAATAGAGCTTCCAGCAGTCGCCTCGCCGTCAAAAGACCTAGCCAAAGCATCCCTAGAAGCTAGCCCTGAACCAGCTATTCACTCGGTAAATCAAACAGCACCGTAGTCATGTAACGCTCTGCCCACTCAGTTCCAAAAGCCTTCTCCAGGATGCGTCGAGTCTTGTCATTGAGCTGCTGTTGAGTGCAGTAGTGTTTCTGCCCTGCCAAGATAGCAGCGCGATCTCCAGACGTTGGTTGAGCAGCCTGTGACTGTTGCAGATGAAGTTCAAGAAAGCGAGTGGCTTGCTCAAGAAACCTCTGCTCCTCCACTTCACCCTCGGGACGCACAAACAGACAAAAGCGAGAGAAAATATCGCCCCATTGAGGCAGATCGCGTTGTTGGCTAAAGCTGAGCGGGACTAGAGCTTCTAGGGATGCAACATAGCTTTGGTCAAGTGCACGGCTGTGACTGGCAGGATCAAACACTGGAGACAGGTCAACAATTGCTGCACTGATCTGACCCCGGCCCCCTACTAGGTCCGCACCAAACATGGGTAGTGCATATTCTGGGCGAGGAAACATGACGCAGTGCAGAATGTCCAGGTTCTTACCAACTCTCGCTAGTTCCAAGTGCATCTTGCGAAAAGCACGGGATTGGTAACAACGGTTCTCAATCATGAGCCGTTCACCTTCCAATCGTCCCTCCACATAGCCCAGATCCTCAGGCAAGCTATAGGGAGCCAAATCAGGCAAGTATTGCTGCCAGAGCACTTCAATACGGTCTGCAAGCTGGTTGATGAGAGGGTGTTGAGTGCCCCGAATCGAGTCTGAGGTCTGCATGGATTGCTCAATAAGATATTGCTAAAAGGAGCCGGACCATAAAGCCTATTGAAGCAGCTTTCGTATCTAGATTACGATTATTTCAGTAGCGTTACACTTATTGAGGTTACTAGTGGGCATTCAGCATAAATCATCAACCATCAATCAATGCCTAGGTATGGCGGTATGGGATGAGAAAAATTTGAATTTCCCGCAGCCCTGATTGTAGGAAAGTTAGTTGTTTACTCAGCCTTGATGAGATAACAGGCTCAAAATCAGGAATATCACTCACCAAACTTGTGCCAAGTGTCAGTCTACCCCTTCAACTTTGCAATCTGAAACTCAGTCTTTCTATGTACAGCCTAGATGACTCCAAGATTGCAAGCTAGAACTACACGAGCACAAATCGGCTCCATGCTTTTATGCATCATCTAACTGAGACAAGAAAGCCCATGTAGTTCTAAACTTGATTGCATCAACCCTGCTTAAAGACTTGCCTCTAATATCACAGCAACGAGGCCAGATCCAAATGTTTTTCAATAACGTCAGCAAGTTGGTTCAGCATCGCCTCTCGCTGCTCACGATAGTTAGGAACGCCAGTCGGTAACGCTCGAAGTCCTCGTTGCTGACGCAAGCTGTTTAGCCAAGAGCGACGCCAAGGACCATTGTCAAAGAGACCATGCAAATAGGTACCCCAAACCTGTGTGTCCGTCCCTACAACACCTAAATTGGGATCATCAAACAAAGGATTGACTGTACTGCCCTCGGCAATACGCGTACGGCCTTGATGAATCTCATAGCCCGTCACTGGCAACCCTTCTTGTGGATAGTTAGAAGTGACTTGACGCTGACGAGCCACCTTCTGTCCAGCGATCACGGTGCGCAGGGGCAAAAGCTCCATGCCCTTGTAGCGACCCTCTTGTCCCTCTAACCCTTCAGGATCAGCAATTACCTGCCCCAGCATCTGAAAGCCCCCGCAAACGCCAAGGACCGTACCACCCGCAGCTACATATTGCTGAATCTGCTCGACCATCCCAGTTTTACGCAGAAACTCTAAATCTGGAATGGTGGCCTTAGTCCCAGGGATGATCAACGCATCAGGATGGTCCAGCGATTGTTTAGGACCGACATAACGCAGCTTGACTGTGGGTTCAGCATCTAGCGGATCAAAATCAGTGAAGTTTGAGATGCGTGGCAAACGGAGCACAGCAACAGTCAATTCACCCTCACCCACTGTTTGACGATCAAGCAAAGACAGCGAATCCTCGGCGGGAAAATGCCCTTCTAGCCAAGGAATCACTCCTAATACTGGAATACCAGTGCGCTGAACAAGCCAATCAATACCCGGTTGTAGTAAGGAACGCTGGCCCCGGAATTTGTTAATTACCACACCCTTAATCAGAGCTCGCTCTTCAGGGTCGAGCAACTCCAAAGTGCCCACCACGTGAGCAAACGCGCCCCCGCGATCAATATCAACAATTAGCAAAGTCGGGGCATTGAGGTACTTAGCAACTCGCATGTTGGTCAGGTCACGGTGCTTCAGGTTAGGCTCAGCCGGGCTGCCAGCGCCTTCACACACCAGGACATCAAAATTCTCCTTGAGCCGTTGTAAGGATTCAGTAATAGCTTGCCAACCAGGCTCAAAATATTGCTCATAGTATTCAGCTGCCCCAGCTCGGCCCACAGCCCGCCCCTTCAAGATCACTTGAGAAGTCATATCTCCCTGAGGCTTTAGCAGAATTGGATTCATTTCCACCAAGGGCTCTATGCCAGCCGCCCATGCCTGCACTGCCTGAGCATGGCCAATCTCGCCACCGCTGGAGGTGACATAGGCGTTGAGCGCCATATTCTGTCCTTTGAAGGGAGCAACACGAAAACGCCTCCGAGCTAAAACCCGGCAAATCGCCGTACACAGTAGCGATTTACCCGCATGAGAGGTTGTCCCAACGACCATAATGGCTTTCATCGACGCTTCCTCGTCTTCCAGCATTAAGCGGCTTCCCCATTTAAGCAATTCTCAAGCTGAGGGGCGACTTTCTCTCGTGCCCAGACAGCTCTTGCTAAAAGCAGCAGAATCAGGTCAACCGCGACAAGTGGTACCTGACCTACACAGCTAGCCGCATGACCAAATGCATATTAACTAGTACAAACACTTAGCAAATTCAGTTTCGAGCTGAATTCATGCTCACGCTTAGCTAAGCCTAGATCTCATCATTTGCCTCATGGAAGCACTGGTCATAATCTGTGCAACGCAACACGGATTCAAGCTTGAAGTACGGACTCGATATTTTTAGAGACAAAAGGGTACCTTCAAAGCAATGGGGGTCAAACCAACATCTGCTGAGATATATCGGGCATTTAGCTTATCAGTCTAAGTCAAAAACCAGTGTTGACGCTCCGTCTCCTAACGCTAAGCTTGAGAAATAAAACGGTATTCTATATCTCTTAAAAAGGAGAAACGACTAAAGGCTAGCGCATCAGTAGAAACCAGGAAATTAAATAGTGATACCAGCAAACAGGTTCAAGGCTGGTCAGCAGTTGAAGATTGAACAATGATATAGACATCACAAAGAAGCTAGTGCCGACAACAGATGAAGGCCAGACAGGGAAGGGAAACAGCATGACTACTGCAGAACGCAACGCTACTGATACTTTTGTCCAAAAGCTTGTTGATTTAAAGCAGAAGCGCTTTAGTGGGCAGCTGTCACTGAGAGATCCACTGGGACATGAGTGGACTCTTTACCTATGTCTAGGCAGAATCTCGTACGCAACTGGAGGCACTCATCCAGTAAGAAGATGGCAACGCAATTTAACTGCCCATTGTCCTGAGATGGATCCACGTCAACCCAAGCTACTCTCTGAGTTCTCGGAAGCTTCCTCTACAGCTCCTGAGGTTTATTGGGAGTACCAAGTGCTATGCACATGGTTAGGACAGCAGCGAATTGCCCGTGCACAAGTAGTGGCCATGATTCGGGCCATCGTTGCCGAGGTGCTACTAGATATTACTCGAGCTGCACAAGTCACCTGTGAAGTCAAGCGGGACAATGCATTACCGACACAAATAGTGTTGATCGATATTGAACAGGCTCTCCTGGAAGCGGAACAGGCGTGGCAAGCGTGGCGGGCAGCGAAGGTTGCCGATCGCTCCCCCAATCGGGCACCAGTGATTAAGCAACCCGAGCAATTGCAGCAACAAACCTCCCCCACCGTTTATCGCGTTCTCAAGACACTTCTAGACGGACAACATACTCTACGAGATATTTCTGTTCAGATGAAGCGGGACGTGGTCGAAGTTATACGTTCGCTCCTTCCTTATATTCAGGCAGGTTTAGTTGAGCTAACCAACATCCCGGACTTGCCAGCTCCAATTTCACCGCCTACCTCTTCACCATTGCCTACTCCTAGCCCTTCTGGGCCATTAATTGCTTGTGTAGATGATAGCCCTGTGATTTGTCAGGCCATGGAGGGAATCTTAACTACAGCAGGTTATCGCTTCGTCGCAATTCAGGACTCTCTACGGGCAATTGCCACATTGCTAGCTCGTAAACCCGATTTAATCTTTTTGGATCTCGTGATGCCCAACACGAACGGCTATGAAATTTGTGGTAGCTTACGCAAACTCTCCAGCTTTAACAACGTGCCTATCGTAATCCTAACTGGCAATGATGGCATTGTTGATCGAGTCCGGGCTAAAGTCGTCGGCTCATCTGACTTTCTAGGCAAACCCCCAGAAGTTGAAGCAGTATTGGAGGTAACGCGTCGACACTTAGCCAAGAGCCAGTACAAGAAGACTTTTGGTAGTGGACACTGAAGCTCTCATTTTTTTGTTAACACTCTAGCAGAAGCCATGCAAAACTAAAATTCTGCTCATTGATTGGCGATTGCTGTTCTTTTTGACAGCTTTGAGTGTTCAACTGTGTTTTTGATTTATAAGTGAGGTCAACATCATGAGTACTGCTTTAGTCGTAGATGATTCTCTAACCGACATGGAGGTTGTCAGTCGCTGCCTACAACAGGGAGGCTTTAATGTGATTAAAGCAAGCAGCGGGGAGGAGGCACTGGCAAAAATCAGTGCCCATAAGCCAGACATTATCGTCCTAGACGTTGTCCTACCAGGGCGTAGTGGCTTTGAGCTGTGCCGCGATTTTAAAGCGGAAGCTGGCACCAGTAGCATTCCGATAGTAATGTGCTCAACCAAGGACGGCGAGATGGATAAATTCTGGGGCAAGAAGCAAGGCGCAGATGCCTATTTAGCTAAGCCGATCGACCAGGAGGAGTTGGTTCGCACTGTCAAGCAATTAGTTAAGAACTAAGAATTGAGAGCTAAGAGCAAAGAACCAGCTTGGTGCATTAGTGGAGGCAGATAGTGTTATCTGAGTTTGTGAATAAAATAGCCTTGCCTGCTTCAATGGCCGCACAGGCTACAGAATCATCAGAAGCAGAAGAACAGTTTTTGCGATTCCAGCTTCTCCCTGATACTACTGCTCTCTTGCCAGTACATCAAACAACAGAGGTACTAGCGGTTACCAGTAGTCAAGTTATTCCTATTCCTCACATGCCAGCTTATATCTTGGGGATTTATAACTGGCGAGGTGAAATTCTATGGATGCTGGATCTAGGACACTTACTGGGGCTAGCCCCTAAACATCAGAGGCTAAGCACATCTCTGGATTATCCAGTTCTTGTGATTCACGACTCACGGCGGGCGCGAGGTCGGAAGAGAACCAGCGGTCAGGCTACCGGCGAGAAACTGCTGGGTCTGGTTGTAGATCAAGTTGAAGACATGGAATGGCTCAATCCAGAACTAATCCAGTCTCCTCCAGTCTCTGCTGTAACTCCCGAGCTAGCACCATTTTTAAGTGGATATTTTGTGCAGCCTAATGGTGAATTTTTAATGGCTTTAGATGGCGACTCTATTATCGCCAGGATGACTAAACCAGAGGTTTGAAGCCATGCTTTAGCATCCGAGAAGATTTATAGACTTCCACCTTCCAGCAATTTGCAAAGACTTGCTCATTCTAAGAGGCTTCTCCCATGACTCAAACTCCTCCTAAGCCTGGCGATTATGCCGCCACGAATGGACATAATCCTAAGCCCTCCAAGGATCTTCACGCCTTTGAGCGCAGTGCTCATTTGTCTTCCAAAAATCTCGCTAACTCATCTGCCTTGGACAACGCAGGGCCTATACCTAAACGACAAAAAGCTCAAACGGGATCTGCGTGGAAACAGCTTTATCAGAGCTGGGGAAACCTTAGAATTCGCTGGAAGCTAACGGTTCTTTTGGTTGTTACAGCTGCTATACCAACGGCAGTCGTGACCGAAGGAATTATTGAAACTGCTCAAAAAGATTTGTCGCTTAGCTTACAGCAACGACTAGCAACCGGCATGGGCCAGCTAGAGGAGAACATTACTGAAGATACGGTACAAGCAAGTAAGATCGAGGCAAACACGATAGGCCACCTTGTAGAGACGTCTAGGGTTGATTTGAGCAATCCTCAGTCAGTAGCAGCCTATCGTGGTCTACTGCAATCCTTCCTGACCGATCCGGACATTTTGGAAGCTGGATCTAAACAGAGCTTTTTATTACTTACTGATGCTCAGGGTAAAGTAGTTGCCCAGAGCGCTGAAATTCTGGCAGACGATTTTTCAAACTATCCACCTCTGCCGACTGAAGAGAATCCCATTGCTCGTCTTAAATACCGTCCGACATCCATCGCAATAGGAACCTACTTAGGTGATATCCCGATTGTTAAAAATGCTATCAGTGGCGGGCGCTTGCTGGGTGGCACGGAACTGTTGAAGGGAGACACCCTCAAACGTTTAGGTTTAGAGCAGCAAGCTAACATCGGTCTGCGTCCCCAAAACACTCAAGGTCTTCCTGAGGCTAAGAAGCCCTCGCCAGAAGGGCTTTATGACATTGATCAGGGCAGAGCTGGTTTAGTTTCGATGGCCGTTCACCCCCTGGAAGTTAACAATCGCTTCGTAGGAACTGCGATTGTAGGGACATTGTTGAACCGTAATTACCAAGCGGTTGACGAGGTTGCACAGAGCAATAACATATCTGTGGTCACGTTGTTTGCTCAAGATTGGCGCGTTAGCACGAACGTTCCTTACTCTGACAACAAAACTCGGGCAATTGGAACACGAGCTTCTCGAGAAGTAGCAGAAACTGTTCTCAACCAGGGCAAAGAGTTTCTTGGTCAGGCCAACATTGTTGGCAGCAATTATTTAACTGTTTACCGTCCTATATACGACCATCAGAAGGAACTGAATTCCCAGGCAAAACCTGTGGGAATGCTGTTCGTCGGTGATCCTGAGGATAAGGTGCAAAGTGTTCTGCAGAGGCAAAGATTATTTGGATATGGTCTTGGGATAGGTTCGCTATTATTGGCCGGTCTGTTTGCCCTTCCGGTAGCGGGGACTTTCTCCAATCCTATTCGACGTTTAGCTCGTTTCACACAGCGTGTCGGCACGGGAGAACGAGGAATACAGTTAGAGGCTACGGATCGACAAGATGAGATCGGCATTTTGTCTCAAGAACTCAACCAAATGGCAATTAACATTGAGGCCAGCCTGGAAGCCCGTCGACAAGAGGCTGAACGGGCGAGCTTTTTTGCAAACATTGCCACCTCTCGTGCCAGTAACTCTCAAGAGCTAGAGGAGGTATTTAACAATGCTCTTAAGGGAGCCCGAGAAACTCTAGAAGCGGACCGAGTAGTCGTTTATCGCTTCTACCCTGATTGGAGCGGTTACATTACTGCTGAATCCGTTGCAGGCAGTTGGCCACGTGCCTTGGCAGACACAATAGAAGACTCTTGTATTGGTGAGCACCTTAT
This sequence comes from Leptolyngbya sp. FACHB-261, assembly GCF_014696065.1. NCBI lineage: Bacteria > Bacillati > Cyanobacteriota > Cyanophyceae > Leptolyngbyales > Leptolyngbyaceae > Leptolyngbya > Leptolyngbya sp. FACHB-261. Next base: position 188,799 of record NZ_JACJPL010000015.1, read on the forward strand.
CGAAGCGTACAAAAAGGGACGCGTTGTTCCAACCAATAACGTCTTTGAAGCAGGTTTCCACCCTGAGCATTTGAAGTTGATGGAACGGCTTGAGATTAAGGCTAATCTCGTAACGCCGATTCTCAGAAACAACCAGCTCTTCGGTTTACTTATTGCTCATCACTGTGCAGAACCTCATGATTGGCAACAACCTGAAATTAGCTTTTTAACACAATTAGCTGCTCAGCTTGGTCTCATTCTGGACCGCGTGACTTTTCTGGAACAGGCGGAGCAGGCACGCCAAGAGGCTGAGGGACTAGCGAAAGATCAACGCTTGCAGAAAGAGGGTCTGCAAAAGCGAGCCCTAGAACTACTGATGGAGGTTGATCCTATCAGTAAGGGGGATCTCACGATCCGGGCTAATGTAACGGAGGATGAGATTGGTACGCTTGCTGACTCTTATAACGCTACGGTTGGTAGCTTAAGAAAGATTGTGACTCAGGTGCAATCTGCAGCTCAGCATGTGTCAGACACAGTCAGTAACAGCGGAGATTCTGTTCAAGGATTATCAGTAGAAGCCTTGGAGCAAGCAGAGCAAATCTCAGCAGCACTAGTTCGGATTCAAGAGATGTCGAACTCAATTCGAGCTGTTGCTGCTAACGCTGAGCAGGCAGGGGTTATGGTCCAACAAGCGAGCCACACTGTAGAAGAAGGGGATATTGCGATGAACCGCACTGTAGACGGAATTCTAGCAATTCGGGAAACTGTGGCGGAAACATCTAAGAAAGTGAAACGGCTAGGGGAATCCTCACAGAAGATCTCTAAGGTCGTGAATCTGATCGGTACTTTTGCTGCTCAGACGAACCTGCTAGCGCTAAATGCTTCGATTGAAGCAGCCCGAGCCGGGGAGGAAGGGCGAGGCTTTGCAGTGGTTGCAGATGAGGTACGCTCACTAGCTCGCCAGTCAGCTGAAGCGACAGCTGAGATTGAAAAACTGGTGGCAGATATTCAGGCAGAAACTAACGAAGTAGTTGTGGCGATGGAGTCAGGTACCGAGCAGGTAGTCATGGGTACCAAACTGGTGGATGAGACTCGCATGAGCCTGAACAAGATTACTGCTGCTAGCGCCCAAATTAGTTCACTCGTTGATGCGATTACGCAAGCTGCCGTTGCGCAGTCTCAAACTTCTGATGCTGTCGCTCAAACGATGACTAATGTAGCAGCTATTGCTGATAAAACCTCAACAGAGGCTATTCAGGTTTCGTCCTCTTTCAAAGAGCTACTGACGGTGGCTCAAGGGCTACAATCAAGCGTTGGCCAATTCAAGGTCAGCTAACGATCAAGCCAGCCAGCAGTAAATTCGGCTGTACTGCTGGCTACAATCGGCTCCGCTTCTTGCTTGCTTCTCGTTTCTTCTATTCCCACTATCGGGTCAGAAATATGGTGCTTAGTCCTGAAATTCGCGACCAGGCTTATCAGTTCTTCATTCAAGAAGCGCCAGAATTATTGCAGGTAATTGAGGCGGAGTTATTGACTCTAAAACAGGAGCGTAGCACCGCAAAAGTGCATAACTTAATGCGGGCCGCTCACTCGATTAAGGGAGGAGCTGCCAGTGTCGGTCTTGACACAATCAAAACCATAGCTCACCGCCTTGAAGATGTTTTCAAAGCCCTTTACAGTGAAGAGCTACAGATTGATGTAGAGATGGAGCGCCTGTTGTTGCAGGCATACGATTGTTTGCGCCTGCCTCTCATACAACAAATTACAATTGGACAGCTTGCATCAGGGCCTGCTCTGATGCAAGCTGATTCTGTCTTTGTCCAACTAGAAGTGCTACTAAAAGGTTTTCTAGGGGGAGCGGCTAACTTACCCAGTTCGATTGAGTTAGGGGTAGACATTACCCTATCTATTTTTGAGGTGGATGTGGCTCAGGGCTTAGAGTGCTTGGCAGCAGCCATCGCTCAAGGCCAAAACTTGGCAGTGGCTGAAGAACTTCGGAGCCAAGCTGAGGTATTTGTTGGGCTAGCTGAGCTACTTAATCTACCTGGTTTTAGCAACATTGCCCAAGCTGCAACTACCGCTCTCGACGTTCATCCTGAGCAATCGCTTGCCATTGCTCAACTCGCCTTAAATGATTTTCAAGCTGCCCGGCAAGCCGTAATCGCAGGTGATCGGACGCAGGGTGGTGCTCCTTCAATAGAGCTAATAAGTCTCACGAGTTCTGCAATTGTGAGTCCACTTGTTGTTAGTACGGATGAGATATATAGTGCTGATATTACATCTGGCCTGGAGCACGCAGAAGCAGGATTACTGTTATCTCCTAGCCTGGATGAAGTTTTTGGTGACTTAACTTGGGCATCTGAAGGTTCTGCGACTAGAGCTGATACAGACCTGGGCCTAGAGCTTGCAGAAGTAGAGGTATCGCTAACACCCAGCCTAGATGAAGTCTTTGATAGTTTAGCGTTGGCTCCTTTCGGCCAAGAAGAACCAACTATCTTTCCAAGCCCCTCTCTCGATGACATTTCCTGCCAAAGCTTTAGTTCATTCTCTCAAACTGCTGAGATAGACAGCGCTTCACTGACGCTGTCTCAGGGGTCCATAGATCAAGAGCTGGAACCTGAGCCTTTTACTATTGAGGCAATGGTACATTCTATTGAACAGAGTTTCGACCAGTTGTCTCCCCTATCAGAAACGATTGCTCCCCTGGTTGCTGCGCCCATTGTCAAGATAAGCCAGCGTAGCGCAGTGCCTGTTCAAGCATCAGTTATTAATACAAAACAGGATCATCTCCAGAAAGGCAGTGAGGCTAATCCCAATCTTTCCGTCCGTGTAGACTTAGAACGGCTAGAGAGAATGAATAACCAGGTGGGAGAACTAGCGATTAACCGCAATAGTCTCTCACTACAGAATGAACAACTTCAAGGAGCTGTTCAGAAGCTATTACAGCGGTTCGACCGCTTTCAAATATTAGGCAAGCAGCTCCATCATCAATCAGACCAGCTTCTAATTGCTCCTGAAAGATACAGTTATGATAGAGCCTCTGCAAGTTGGCCCTTGGGAGGAGTTAAGAGTGAGTACACTAGCAAAGCTCTGGAATTGTTGTCATTCCGTCAGTCTGGCTTTGATTCTCTAGAAATGGACAGCTACGGGGAATTGCACTCGTTGATGCAAACCATTCTAGAAGAGATGGTGCAACTCGAAGAAACAGTTGGTGACATTGCGTTGTTCGCACGGCAATCCAGCCAAAGTTTAGAGCAACAACGCCAGATGCTGACCCATTTACGCAGTGACTTGATGTGGGCTCGAATGCTGCCATTAGGAGAAGTGCTTAATCGCTTTCCTCGCATTTTGCACGATCTCAGCACCACTTATCATAAACCAGCTCATTTGAAGTTGAGCGGCACCCGAGTCTTAGTAGATAAGGCGGTCCTCGAAAAACTCTATGACCCTCTGCTCCATCTATTGCGCAATGCTTTTGATCATGGGATCGAGCCTGTAGAAACTAGGCGTCGACAAGGAAAACCAGAGCAAGGCCAGATTGAAATCCGCGCTCATCACCAGGGTAGCCAAACGATTGTTGAGATCCGTGATGACGGCCAGGGTCTGAACCTAGAGCGAATCCGTCAACGGGTTCTTGAGCTGGGTTTGCTATCTGTACAACAGTTAGAAACAACTCCAATAACTCAACTCTGGGACTTGCTTTTTGAAGCAGGATTTTCAACCGCTAGCCAGGTAAGTGAATTGTCGGGGCGAGGGATGGGCTTGGAGGTAGTACGCTCACAATTACACTCCCTTAAGGGGACAGTGACAGTCAGCTCAGAGGTTGGACAAGGCACTACTTTTACTCTTCGCTTGCCCCTAACGCTAACCATTGCCAGACTTCTGGTTTGCTCAGTGGGTGCTGCCGCCTTCGCTTTTCTCTCCGACAATATTGAGGAAATTCTGATTCCGAAGCCTGAGCTAATTAAACGCTCCGGAACCCAGAGATTTCTTTACTGGCGTGAACAAATCATCTCTATTCATTCTCTATCTCATTTCTTAGAATACGCCTGCCCATTTCCCGAAACAGCTACTAGCCAAGCACTCATGGCAGTTCCTGCTCCTAAGGAGTGGCATTCGCCTGTGTTAGTGCTTCGTCAAGGCAAGCAAATCATCGCACTCGAAATCGAGCGTTTAATCACAGAGCAGGAGCTAGTTATTAAGCCCTTTGGCAATGTTTTGGCAGCTCCAAGCTACCTTTATGGCTGTACTATCTTGGGCGATGGCAGTCTGATTCCAGTAGTTGATGGTACAGCTTTGCTGACTGAACTCACTGATCAAGGTTCAGCCGTGAGCTTATCCACACAGACAGCAATTTCTTCTGTTAGAAATGGTCTAGTGCTCAGCAAGAGCACCACCTCGACCAAGGCATTAACCACACCAACCCTGCTAGTTGTTGATGACTCTATTGGCTTACGGCAAACCCTGGCATTGACTCTGCAGAAAGCAGGTTACCGTGTTCTACAAGCGAGGGACGGGCGAGAAGCCCTCGACCAGCTTCGACAAGAAACAGCCATTCGGTTGGTCATTTGCGATGTGGAAATGCCCAATATGAACGGATTCGAGTTTCTCAGCCATCGACGACAGGACCAATTACTGACTAGCATTCCTGTCGTGATGCTAACTTCTCGTAACAGCGACAAGCACCGAAAGTTGGCAATGCACTTGGGAGCAACAGATTACTTCACTAAACCATATCTGGAACAGGACTTTCTGGTAGCCCTCAAAACGATTATTGAACAGAGTGTGCCTACGACGTTACCTAGTCTAGCTACCTCAACTAGAAACCTCTAAAAATAGACAAACCAATATGAGCAATAACACTTTGACTGAGCAACACAGCTTGAGAGTCTCATCCAGGGGACAAGCCGAGCCAATGCTTAAAGTAACCGCTTTTAGCATTGGCAATCTTAACTTAGCCTTGCCTATTGTTTCAATTTATAAGGTACTCAATCACACACAGGTTCATGGCAGCGGCCTCAACAGTGTAGGCATCGCTTACATAGAGGAGCGTGAGCTAACAGTAGTAGATTTGCATCGGCGGTTACTTGGCACTGGAGCTCCAACCCAAGCTAGGTACCTCATCGTTATTCAAAACCAAATTCAGGAACTTTACGGTATTCCGGTTTTGGAAATTCCTGTTCTTATGGAAGTTCCCCTATCACGAATCCGGGTTCTACCAGAATCCTACCGTCGGGCTGACACACTCAGCATCGCTAGCCACGTTGCTTTAATTCACCAGATGGATGCAGCCCTGACCCTTTTCTTGCTTGATGTTGAGCAAATTTTGCCCCAAGCCTTCTAGCAGGATAGACAGAACCAGGAAGAGACCCTGAGGCTAAGCTTAAGCTTGCAGGTCCTGCTTTAATTGCTCAGCGATACTGCCCAGCCCAGCAAGGAACTTGAGAATGTCGTGCTTACCTTTAAAGCGATAGCGCCCTCCTAGCATTGAAAGAAGCATTACATAATCATCTGTACTCTCATCTTGAAACAAGGTGATCTGGTAGGACGGATCTGAGACACGCTTAAGCTGTTGCATAACCCTCTTTAATAAGCGAATTTTTTACCAAGAAATCATATTGAAACAGCCGAATGCATCCCTAAAAAGTTATAGAACCTCCAATTTGAATTAAAACTAGCTCTAAGGTCTAAGGGGACTTCGGCTCACTTGGATTTGTCCATCAGGAGCCAGCCGCAGGTAAAGTACCTCAATCGCACCACCGGCTGAGTTGTCCAATGTAGTCGGTAGAGGCGTTAGAGGCAGGCTATCCCGATAGGTACGAGCTATTGGGGTCAGTGGTGTGACCTCTTGCACAGCTCCGCTGGCGCTTACCGAAACTCGGTAGTCCAGCGGTCCGTTAGCCTCAGCAGGAGGTGTCCAGCGGTCTTGGAGTTGCTCCTGGAGCCGAGCAACCGAATCGATGATCAGGTTACGCTCAGGCGCAGCTCTGAGGGTATAGCCGCTGCTAGTTGTACCACTGCTTGCGTTGTCAGGCGCAGACTCAATACTAGGCTGTTGAGCTTGGGCTTGGGCTTGAGGGGCTGGAGACGGGCTAGGAGCCCCTGGCAAGGATGAGGCAGGTGGCGGCGGGGGGAGAGCCTCCGCTGCTGGGGAGGGCGGAGTAACTTTCAGAGTAGGTAGTGGCGGCGATGCTGCCGAAACGTCTGGTGTTTCTACCGTGAAAGGATCAAACGGTGTTGCTGCCACTGTAGGACCAGGCAGAATCGTCGGTATTGGCCCAGGCTGGTTGGCTTGAGGCTCGCCAGGCTGCAGGGCGACACGCTGATTGTCAGCCTGGGCAGTAGGAGCACTAGCTGTTGAGGATGAAGTCGGGGTCTGCAAAACACGAACTGCTGTTAAGGTTGCTCCCACTGTAAAGATAACTAGGGCAGCACTACGTAGAGCTGGAGAGTTGAGCAGAGGCCCTCTAAACTGAGCTGTAAGCGCTGTCAGTGGCGTGAGATCGGGGAGAGCCATAACCTCAGTGGAGCACTGCTCTAGGCAAGCTGCCAAGTCAAATAGTTGCAGGGTACTTAGGGTCACCGGACTGAGCAAGCCTGCCTCTGACTGCTCAGCTTGTAAACTGCCAAACTGCAAACGATGGCACAGCGTCCCAACCGAGGTCAGGGAGATGCTATACGGGTTAGGCGGTGGTGTAGGAATAGAGGTCAACTTGCCGCGGACATAAGCATCAACTACTTCAGTCAGAACCTCTAGCTGACTGCGACCACCAATCACTGTGATGCCAGTTTCTAGAAAGCTCAGCCGGAAACGCAAGTTTTTTAGCAATGGGCGCCCAGTCCATCGAGACAGAGGGGAAGCCTCAGCCCAGACATCTAGAACGCAGGATGGGCTTGTTGTCGAGGGGTGAACGTAGCGGCGCAAGGTAGAAGTCATGATGGCTCCTGAAGACTGACGATGGTCAGAGGGGGCGCTGGATGCTACGGTCGAGCAGAGCCATCCAGAGGCGGCGGGGGCCTCCAGGTCCGCTATAGAACAGCAGGTCAATCAGTAGCTTGAGCGACAGATGGGTGAGCTGGTCCGGGGTGATTGCTTCGCCATCGGCTAGATACTCGGCCATTCGTTCTTGGTAGGTGTTCTGAAAACGGTCCAGATAGTCCCCTAGCAAGGCAGCTTGATGGGGTGGGCGCCCCTGTTCAGTGAGCTTTTCTAACAAGGCCACTGCCTGACGAATACGCACTTGATGCTCTGATGCCAGATAGCAACTGATCAGCACCAAGGCGCGGGCTTCCTCAATGTCTAGCTTCTTGCGCCCACCACTGCCCTTACGTAAGGGACTGGAGGCTCGCATTCGCCAGAGCGAGACGCGATCGGTAAAACCCTCTAGCTTTAGTTCAGCTGCGGCTTGGAGCATGGCATCGGAGCCTACCCCTGCTAGCGCTTCGAGGGCCATCAACACCAGATCAAGCTGGGCTTTGATGTTATCGAGCTGAGCTGGATTGGGTGTAGCTGAGATGGCAGGAGCCCACTCTTGCCACTGGGCAGAGCGTGGGGTCAGAGTTGTCAAGGGCCGATTGGACCTGGAACGCATGTCTTCAACTAGGATGGGCGATTCAAGCTGGTGTTGTAGTCGCGTTGCAAAAATCGTAACCGTCCCTGAGACTGAGGTCACTCGCCCCCCAGGGTGCTGAGCTACCCCAGACAGGATACGCCAACAATGCGCCACCTGTTGTAGTGCTGATTTCTCCAGTCCTAACTGTGGTCAAGGTGCGCTTAGATCGCTATCCTCGACTACTGGGGCTAAAGCAGCACATTTTATGCAAGGTTAGACCATGATTGTGACCACCACCGATGTGATCCAAGGAGCCAGTATTGACAGTTATTTGGGAATTGTCACTGCTGAGGTAGTCTATGGTAGCAATGCCCTACGTGACTTTTTCGCGGGTATACGAGACATTATCGGCGGGCGGACAGGTAGCTACGAACGAGTTTTTGAGCAGGGTCAACGGGATGCCCTGGCCGAGCTTCAACAGCGCGCTCAGCGCTTAGGAGCTGATGCAGTCGTGGGTGTTGAACTAGACACAGGGACAATCAACCTAGACCAGAGTGGCGTTCTGCTACTGATCACGGCTACAGGAACCGCAGTCAAATTGCGGCAGTAAGTGGCAATCAGCAGCAAGTAGCAGCCGCTCGAGAGCAGCAAGAAGCAAGATTAATATAAATTTCTAAGTCAAGATCGCGCCGCCTAGTAGCTTGCGATAGCGACGCTCGAGCTCAATTGCCAGAGCAGGCCAGCGGCTCAAGCTAGGGTCAATTTGCAGCGTCTTTTCGGCAGCTTCACGGGCCTGCTCCAGTACGTCTTGATCTTCAACTAGATTAGCTAGGGCAAAATCAGGCAAACCTGACTGGCGCATTCCTAGGACCTCCCCCGGCCCCCGGAAGCGCAAATCCATTTCTGCAATGAAGAAGCCGTCGTTGGACTGCTCTAGCACTCGCAAGCGCTGTTGAGCGGTTTCGCTCTTGGAGCTACTTACGAGTAGGCAGAAAGACTGGGCTGCTCCCCGTCCCACCCGTCCCCGCAACTGGTGTAGCTGTGATAGGCCAAAGCGTTCAGCATGTTCGATCACCATGACCGTTGCATTAGGAACATCGACGCCCACCTCCACAACCGTAGTAGAGACCAAAATCTGGGTGTGTCCATCCCGAAAGCGGCTGATCGCGTCGTCTTTCTCAGCAGAGGACATCCGCCCATGCAATAGCCCTACGCTGAACTCTGGAAACACTTCTTGAAAGTGCTGGTATTCCTCGACGGCTGACTTCAGATCTAGCTTTTCAGACTCTTCCACCAGGGGCAGCACTACATAGACCTGGCGTCCCTGCTGGATTTGCTCACGCATCAAGTCATGAACCTCCCGCCATTTGCTTGCACTAGCCACTAGTGCTCGGGTCTGAATGGCCTGCCGTCCCGGTGGCAACTCGTCAATCTGGCTCACGTCCAAGTCACCGTGCATAGTCAAGGCCAGGGTGCGTGGAATCGGCGTCGCCGTCATAGTTAGGACATGAGGAGACGAGCCCTTTTGTTGCAGTTTCGCCCTTTGTTCCACACCGAAGCGGTGTTGCTCGTCGATGACCACCAATCCCAACCGATTGAAACGCACCCGATCTTGGATCAGCGCGTGGGTACCCACTAGAAGGGGCAACTCGCCTGTTTCAAGCTGGTTATGGATCTCACGACGGCGAGCCGCCTTTGTAGACCCTGTCAGCAGTTCTACAGGCAGATGCAGCAGATTGAACCAACTCACCAGCTTACGGTAGTGCTGCTCCGCCAACACCTCAGTGGGAGCCATCAGAGCTGTCTGGTAACCAGCCTGGATTGCAGCCAATAACGCCACCACAGCTACTACCGTTTTGCCAGAACCGACATCTCCCTGCACCAGCCGGTTCATCGGTGCTGTCTTTTGCAGGTCATTCAAAATATCATTCACTACCCGCCGTTGTGCCCCTGTCAGTTCGAAGGGCAGCACAGTGTAAAACTGCTCGATGAGTGTGCCTGTAGCGGCTAGAGGCACACTCATCTGTTCAGCTCTCTGGCGCTGACGGCGACGTAGCAAGCCCAATTGCAGAAAGAAGAACTCCTCAAACACGAGCCGCCGTCGAGCCTGCGCTAATGCATCTCCGTGAGGCGGAAAGTGAATGTGGGCAATTGCCTCGGGCAGGCAAACTAAGTTATATTTCTGCCGCATCGACTCGGGTAGAGTATCTTGCAGAGTGACCGCCGCAGGCAAAGCAGCCACTACAGCGCGGCGCACCAAATCTGCCGTTACCCCTTCGGTCAAGGCGTATATTGGCACAACCCGTCCAACCTTCTGCGACTCGATCTCATCACGAGCATGGTCCAAAACTTCTAGCTCAGGATTGTCGAGGGTCAGGCCGTATTTACTCTCTTTCACCAAGCCGGAGGCGGCCACAACTGTACCTGGTGGGTAAAGCTTTTTCTGCGCTTCCTGAAAGGCTCGATTGCTCTGACGTCCAGCGATGAAGCGACCCAGCTTAATCGAGCCGGTACTGTCCTTCAGGAGCAGATCTAGAATCGTCAGCTTCGAGTTACGGGGACTGGCGAAGCAGTTACAACGCTGAACTCGGCCTACTAGAGTCACCGTTTCACCTGCTTCCAGATCAGCTATGTTGACCTGGCGAGCATAATCGATGTGGTCACGAGGGTAGTATTCCAGCACATCGCGGACGGTGTATAGGCCAAGCCGAGCCAACTTTTCACCGCTCTTGGGACCAATTGTTTTGAGAAACTGCAACGACTCATCCAGCTCAGGCACCTCTTGAGCCCCAGCTTGAGTACGAGTGCGGGGTTGGCGCACTCTAGGTTCTGGTGGCCGCTGACTCGTTTCCAGGGAAGCTTGAGCTTCCCGTAGGAAGCGTCGGGTTTCAGCCACTAAGTGCTGCCGTTTAGCCAAACCCAGATCTGGGTAGGTGTTGAATTTTTCGGCTAGTTCTCGCCAGCGTCGACGCCCATCGGCACCCAGGACCGGGGGTACTGGCTGACTCAAATTGAGCGCTAAAAACTCGGAAAAACGGTACTGCTTGCCCGGTAGATCAGCAAAGCCCCGTTCTGCTTCAACAGCTAAAGCTCTGTGCAATCGCGGGAAGTCGAGCCCCTGCTGCTCCATAGGCTTAGACGCTTTCGTCGGACCAAGTAGAGCGCCAGGCTGCCTCGGCAGCGGCAACTGTCTGCTCTTCCTGCTTCTGCACTAGCTCGCGTTGTAGACGAGCCAGCCTTGCACTCAGAATTCGCAACTGAGAGCGCCAGCCCATCACCGAACGATCAGCAAACTCAATCTCGCTCAAGCGCAGGTGTACACCCGGAGCATCCTCCTCAGCAGCCGAGCTCGTTGCCTCTGGCAAAACAGAAACTTCATGCAACCGCTCACTGATCGCATCTCCTAAGCTTTTGAGCTCACGAGCAATGATCGTGTCTAGCTCCTCCTGAAAACCATTGAGTTCTAACGAAGCGGCTTGCATGGCTTGAATCAGTTCCTCAGGCATCTGACGCTGGCGCTCGGTAATTAGCTTGCGCAGGTCTTGCTGAAGTTGCTGCCGTTCGTACACACTGAGCGCTAGAAAGCGGCTCGGAAAAGCACGCGTACAAAGCTGATAGGTGGACAGGAGCGCCTGTTTAGCTACTGTCTCCGCCAGTACAGTGATATAGCTGCCGCTGGTTTCTTGAATCTCGCTAGCAACTGAGAGGATCTCGGTCTGAAGTTGCGCAATATCTTTTTGAAGCCGCTCGACCGTGCCAATCATGGATTTTGTATAACAGGTCTCTCAGCTATCATAATTCCCAAAAAAGGGCAGGTCACGGACCCGCCCCCTCTAGCTAAAACCCTGTTGCTAGCCAGCTGAGAAAACTAGCTAACCGGGCAACAGCAGTAAGCTCACTTCTGGCCCATCTGAGCGGCAACTTCTTCAGCAAAGTTTGTTTCTTGCTTGTCGATGCCTTCGCCCAGTGTGAAGCGCACGAAGCGACGGATCTGAATGTTCTCACCCAGAGTCGCAATCGTGTTTTTAATCAGCTCATCCATCGTGATCGCCTGGTCACGAATGTAGGGCTGATCCAGAAGAGTCATTTCTTTAAGCCGCTTTTCAATGCGACCGGAGATGATCTTCTCTTTGATCTCAGCGGGTTTCTTGGCAAGGTCATCTTTGCCGGCTTCGATCTGGCGCTCACGCTCTACGATTTCTTGAGGAATATCTTCAATGCGAATATAGTCCACCGGAGAAGCAGCAATCTGCATAGCTACGTTGCGAGCCAGTTCTTTAAACTCTTCGCGACGAGCGACGAAGTCAGTCTCGCAGTTCACTTCCACCAGCACACCGACGCGGCCACCGGTGTGGATGTAGGAAGAGATAATGCCCTCAGCAGCTACACGGCCAGCCTTCTTCTCAGCCGAGGCTTTGCCCTTCTTGCGCAACCACTCAACGGCTTTGGCTTCGTCCCCATCTGTTTCAGATAAGGCCTTCTTGCAGTCCATCATGCCTGCGCCAGTTTTCTCGCGCAGTTGTTTAACTAGTTGTGCCGATATTTCTGCCATGGTTTACGTCCTTAACAGTCCCGTTTACTCTGCTGCTGCTGGTTGCTCAGCCTCTTCAGGAATTTCTGGCACGTCGTCTACGTAGTCTCCTTCAGCACCAGCGTAGTCTTCGTAAGCCTCTTCATCTTCGAGTTGACCATGGCGACCTTCATAAATCGCGTCAGCTAGCTTACCCACGATCAGTTTAATGGAGCGGATCGCGTCATCATTGCCGGGGATTGGCACATCTACGACGTCAGGGTCGCAATTGGTGTCCAACATCGACACGATGGGGATGTTGAGCTTCTGGCACTCTTGCACGGCGTTGTACTCACGCTTGGTATCGACAACCACGACGATGTCGGGAACCTTGCGCATAGTACGAATGCCACCAAGATACTTGCGCAGCTTTTCCATTTCGCGACGCAGAGATGAGGCTTCCTTCTTAGGCAGCAGATCCAGGGCTCCGCTTTCTTCACGACGCTCTAGGTCCTTGAGGCGGTCTACCCGGGTCTTAATCGTGGCCCAGTTGGTGAGCATGCCACCCAACCAGCGCTGGTTGACGTAGTGGCTACCGCAGCGCAGGGCTTCTTGAGCCACAATGCCTGCTGCTTGCCGCTTGGTGCCGACGAACAAGACCTTTTTGCCTTGCTCAGAAGCGGTGCGCATGAAGTTGTATGCCTGGTCGATGTAGCCTGCAGTCTGAACCAGGTCGATGATGTGAACCCCGTTGCGCTCGGTGTAGATGTACGGTGACATCTTGGGGTTCCAGTGACGGGTCTGGTGACCAAAGTGAACCCCAGACTCAAGCATTTGAGCCAGGCTAAGAACAGGCATGTTTTTTCTCCTATCGGGTTTAACCTCCATCCGGCTGCACCTGCTCCATTGCTGGCAGCAAGCACCCGATTTGACCGAAGCCAAGCCTCAGCAACCCCGGATGTGTGGAATTTAGACAACCCTCTAAGGCTATCACGTAGAGGTCTACACCTGTGGAGTGTGCTGTTGGCGAGATTTCCCAACTTACAAGCTAGTGATCTAGATACCGGCTTGAATCTAGGGTTGATATTACAGATATCCATACTTTGCAGCAAACTCTACATGGGCAGCCATGAACAACGCCCCTATAGAGTTTGCTAAACCTCAGCGTGGGAATGCCGGAATTGCAATTAACTAGGAGGCTTTACCAAGCCTCGCAGCTCTGCTCCTCCCAGTCCAGAATGGACTGCGCGTCTGTTGGCACCCCCAGACGCGCTAGATTGGCTAAACAGTATTGCAATTGGTTTTTAAGCCTCCGATACTCCTCGATCAATTCCTGTAACTCGCTTGCTAGTTCAAAGACTAGGCCGACACTCGGACACAGAAGCTGCCCTTGACATTTACAGCATTTAAACTGCGATTTTTCTTTGATTTGGACCTCTCCTGTGGGCGGTAGTAAGGCCAACGGGATTTGGAAGCTGGAGAAACTCCTTTGACTTAGGCTAGACTTGTCCATGCGAAATACTCCTCCATTGTGGGGGGATTTGGGCAACTTGATTAGGTGGGGAGCAACCCCACTCGGCGAGCCAAATTTTGAGGGCGTTACCTGTGGTGCGGGTAGCGCCTATTTGGTATTCGCTGTGCAAATATTAGCCTTAAAATCCACTGCATGGCAATAAATACGTCTGGACCCCTTGATTTGACGTGAAGTCTACGTCCATTGTCCCCGCTCCGCTGTAAAGCCTCCAGAAGGGCCTGTCTCCTTCTAAATACCGAAGGAGACAGAGGAGCTAAACCGTCGACTTTATAAGTTCTTCGTTTTTCGGAAAGGGGGGGAAGGACCTCAGACTGCAATAAATAAGTCTGTTTTCAATCCCTCATAGGGATTATGCCCTCCCATGATTTGGGGCAAGTCGAGTAGGTCCTTCCCGTGTAAAGGATATCAGAAGCACTTCATTAGGGGTTATGAATAGGGTGTCTAGGGCGACAGGGCAAAGGACAGCCATAGCCCAGTCACTACTTGCGAATCCTTATACAGACGTCAGTTAAGGATGGAGAACTGGTAGGTTTGTAGAGCTGAGGTTCCCCCCACGCCTGCCGAGAATCATGTCTGCCTCCTCTGTGGCTACTGCCCCCTTCCCGCTCACTGCCGTTGTTGGCCAAGAAGCGATTAAACTCGCCCTATTGCTAGCTGCCGTCGATCCTGGCCTTGGTGGAGTAGTGATTGCAGGACGACGAGGCACTGCCAAGTCAGTTTTGGCTCGCGGCCTTCACGCACTACTGCCTTCCATTGAGGTCATTAAAGGTTCTCCAAGCAACTGCGACCCAAGCCGTCCTGCCGATTGGGATGACTGGTGCCTAGAGGAAATGCGGAGTGGTCGCATGCCCCTGATCGGCGGCCAGCCCATGCCCTTCACTCAAGTCATTCCAGCCCCCTTTGTGCAGATTCCTTTGGGAATCACTGAAGACCGGCTCCTAGGCTCGGTTGATGTAGGGCGTTCCGTCAAGGCAGGAGCATCAGTTTTTCAACCGGGCCTGCTGGCTGAAGCTAACCGAGGCGTGCTCTATATCGATGAAATCAACCTGCTAGATGACCAGATTTCCAACCTGTTACTAGGTGCGATTTCTGAGGGCTGTAATCGGATTGAGCGAGAAGGAATTAGCTGTCAGCATGCCTGCCGTCCTTTGCTCATTGCCACCTATAACCCTGAAGAAGGGGACTTGCGTGAGCATCTGCTCGACCGAATTGCCATTGCCCTGTCTGCGGATGCAGTCTTGGGACTAGACCAACGGGTGCAGGCTGTGGAACAAGCCAATGCCTATGCCGATACACCCGATCACTTCCTGGCGCAGTACACCAGCGATCTCGAAGACCTGCAAACTCAGATCACCTTGGCACGTGAGTGGCTCAAGGATGTATCCATCAGCTCTGAGCAAATTACTTATTTGGTAGCAGAAGCCGTGCGGGGCGGGGTGCAAGGTCACCGAGCTGAGCTTTTTGCTGTGCGTGTTGCCAAGGCCCATTCTGCTTTGGATGGCCGCAACCAAGTTAATGCAGATGATTTACGTCGCGCCGTGGAGCTGGTGATTATTCCGCGCTCGACCGTTGTAGAGCAACAACCGCCGCCACCACCACCCCCGCCGCCACCCCCTGAGAACACAGAGCAACCCGAAGACTCAGATCAGGAACAGGAAAACGAGGAAGACAAAGAAGACTCAGAAGAACCGGAAGATCAGCAACCACCTAGCAGCATCCCTGAAGAGTTTGTCTTCGATGCAGAGGGGGTAATTCTCGATCCTGAGCTGTTTTACTTCGCTCAAAATGCTCGTCGTCGCGGCAAATCCGGAGCCCGAAATTTAGTGTTCTCCCAGGATCGGGGGCGCTACATTCGTCCGGTACTACCCCGTGGCGAGGTGCGTCGGATCGCAGTTGACGCCACCTTACGCAGCGCTGCACCCTATCAAAAATCGCGTCGCAGTCGCAATCCGGGTCGACGGGTGATTGTTGAAAGCTCAGATATACGCGAGAAGCGCCTAGCCCGTAAAGCGGGTGCCCTAGTGATCTTTGTCGTTGATGCCTCTGGTTCAATGGCTCTAAATCGGATGCAATCCGCCAAAGGTGCTGTGTTGCGCCTCTTAACCGATGCCTATCAGAACCGCGACCAGGTGGCGCTGATCCCCTTCCGAGGCGAACGGGCTGAAGTCTTGCTGCCGCCTACCCGTTCGATCGAAGCGGCCCGACGACGCCTTGATTTGCTGCCCTGTGGTGGGGGTTCGCCCTTAGCCCATGGACTCACGCAAGCAGTGCGCGTTGCGGTCAATGCCCAAAGTTCTGGCGATGTTGGCCAGGTGATGATCGTGGCGATCACCGATGGCCGGGGCAACATCTCTTTGTCTCGCTCGCTAGGCGAGCAGCCACCCCCCGAAGGCAAACCAGATATTAAAGGTGAGCTATTGGACATTTCGGGGCGCATCCGTGCCTTAGGCCTACAATTGCTGGTGATTGACACTGAAAGTAAGTTCATTTCGACGGGATTCGCCAAAGAATTGGCAGAACGAGCTGGTGGTAAGTACCACCGGCTCCCCCGAGCCACCGATCAAGCCATCGCCAGCATGACGCGCAACGCCATTGCCGATATGCGCAAGTGATCTCAGACCAGAAGTAAGACCCGAATGAATACGCTGATCGAGCACGGCTGGCTGGTTTGTGTGAATGCTACGCAGGACATTTACAGAGACAGTTACGTCTGGATCGAGGACGGCCGAATTATAGACTTAGGCCCAATGGCCCAAATGCCTGCGGGGCTACGGGAGCAGGCCGACCAAATTCTGGATGCCACAGGTCAGGCGGTGATGCCAGGTATGGTCAACGCCCACACACACCTATTTCAAACGTTTCTGCGTGGTGTGCGCGACGACCTACCTCTAGAAACCTGGCTGGATCGGGTGATCTGGCGTAACGCCGCTTTGCTGACTGAAGAAGACTTCTATCTAGCAGCTAGTTTGGGCTGTGTCGAGAACCTCAAGTCCGGCGCAACTTTCGTTGTCGAAAACCACTACGTTCAGACCAGCAAGCGCAACTGTGATCACGTGTTTGAGGGAATGCAGCGTACTGGGATCAAAGGCTGCCTGGCACGAGGGGGCATGGACCGCGATGACCGAGTTCGAGCGTCACTGCCTGATTTTGATGTCAGTCCCTTTCTCGAAAGCCATGAAGTTGCCTTCGCTGAGCTGGAGCGGTTGCGGCAAAGCTGGCACGGACGTGATGACAAGTACTATCTAGCGGTTGCCCCGATCACCACCTGGTTATGTTCGCCAGAGTTCTGTCATGGGCTGGCTGACTATGCCCGCGAGCATGAGCTGTGCATCCATATTCACACTGCTGAGACTCGTCCGACCCAAGAGTGGGTGCAGGCTGATCACAGGATGCGAGAAGCCTTCTACATCGACAAAATGGGCTTGCTAGGGCCTCGGACCCAACTGGTGCACTCGGTCTGGCTAGATGAGAGCGAGTTAGAACTCGTCGCCGCACGGCAGGCAAATTTGGTCCATTGCCCGGTCAGCAATATGTATCTGGCCTCTGGAGTCGCGCCAATTATCAAGGCATTACTGCTGGGGCTGAATGTTGCCTTGGGCACGGATGGTCCTGCTAGCAACAACGCTCAGGACAATCTGGAAACGCTCAAAGCCACTGCTTGTTTGCACAAAGTCCATCACCTGAATGCAGCAGTCCTATCCCCCATGCAGATCTTAGAAATGGCCTGTATGGGAGGGGCACGAGCTATGCATCTAGACGAGCAAATTGGCTCTTTGGAAGTGGGAAAGTGCGCTGACTTGGTTCTGGTTAACCTTCAGCGTGCTCACATTGCACCAGTGCATCGGGCTGAATCAGCGCTAGTGTTCAACTGCAATGGCAATGATGTTGAAACTGTGCTTGTGAATGGGGAGATTGTGGTTAAGCAGGGGCAGTGTGTCCACGTTGATGAAGCCAAGCTAGTGGCGCAGGCGCAAGCTCGTATCGAAGAACTGCGAGCCACCATTTGCCAAAACGCAGGAGTGTAGAAGATGACTCACACAGCAGATGCAGTTGTCATTGGTGGGGGCATCACCGGCATTAGTGTTGCCCTACATCTAGCCAAAGCTGGCTTAAGCGTCACCTTGCTGGAAAAAGGGCATTTGGGCGGTGGGCCAACTGGGCGCTCCCTTGCAGTAATCTCGCAGCACTACACCGACCCGACCCTGGTGAAGTTGGCACGGACCAGTCTAGAGATTTTCAGCCACTTTTCCGAGCACTACAAGGGTTCAGCCGGTTTCGTCAAAACTGGGCTTGTGGTGTTAGTACCGCCCGCACAGACGCAGAGTCTACACCAAACTGTTGAAATGCAGCAGGGTTTGGGTGTACAGGTCAGCGTGTTTAACGCCACAGGGCTTGCCAGTCTGGATGCCCGCCTCTGCACTGACGATGTTGGCCTCGCCAGCTATCAACCGGGTGCCGGTTATGCAGACCCTGTGCAAACAATGGCGACACTGACTGCTAGAGCTAGAGAAGCAGGCGTTGATTTGCGTGAGCAAACATCTGCTGTAGGGTTAAAAACCGGAAGCAGTACACATACCGTTGAGACTTCTGGTCTTGATGGTGAGCTCGAGATTTCAACCCCGGTCGTCATCGACTGTGCAGGTCCCTGGGCAGCACAAGTGGCCCAATGGGTTGGTCTAACTCTGCCTTTAGTGTCCTGCCGTCAGGTGATGGCTGTTCTACAACGCCCCTCGGACTTTGGCGTGCCACACTTGAGCGTGAATGACTTCGTTCACGGCACCTCGTTTCGGACCCAAGGTTCTGACACCTTTGTCGGCTGGTTTGATCGTGGCCAGACCCAAGATCCGATTGACCCAGATCAGTTCGATGACAGCGTCCCTGGTGAGCGTTTGGCTCCCCTCCAACAGAAATGGCAGAAGCGCTACCCTAGTAGCCAGCCAGCCATCTTGCGGGGAGGCTGGAGTGGTCTGTACGATGTCACTCCAGATTGGATGCCGATTATTGACCAAATCGGCCCTGAAGGCTTTTATGTCTGCTGTGGTCACAGTGGGCATGGGTTCAAGTTTGGCCCTTACTTAGGACAATTGATGACCCAGTGGATCACACAGGCACCGCCAACCGAACTCAAACCGCTAGGTTTGAGCCGCTTTGCTTAAGCAATTTAAGCAGCTTTGCGCAAGCTAAATTAACCTTACGCAAGAACGCCGGTAATTCACAGGTTTGAGCCAGAAACCAGCAACTCACAATCCGTAGAACCTGGGTTGTGAGTTAGAAGCTTTAAGTAATTAACTATACCTATGCCCATCTAGAATTTGAGGGAAGGCTAAAACATCAGTTTTAAGGTTGTCGGAGTCATAGCATTAAGTTTTTCGGGTGGAGAACAGCTAGCGACTTCTACAACATTCTGCGCCTACAGATTGGTTCGCCAAGTATATAAGTATCTGGTTTACCTAGCATTAACCATCATGTTTGCAACTGGTAGCTAATGTCCTGAGCTAGGTAACCCACAGAACTAGTTAGTTTCCGCTGCCCCAAGTGTCAATCATCAAGGCGCACTCCTGCCGAGTGCACCAATTAGCTCGGCCATCTACCTACCTTGCTCGAGAACCTTGTGAGTATTATGCCGACTTCCGTTAATTCAGAGCTAACACAATCGACGGTTGTCCTAAGAGTTCCAGGGCGACTTGATGTTATTACAGCCAAATTTCTAGGCCGCGATCTCAAGGCTAATGTACAGAAAGGCACCTACGTAAAAATCGATTTGTCGCAAACCACATTCATCGATTCGACAGGAATAAATACTATTCTTGAGGGCTTGATTCAGGCCAAGAAACGCCAAGCCAAAATTGCGCTCAAAGGTTTAACTCCTCAAGTTCGAGTTGCACTTGAGCTAGCGGGGGTCTTAGCGCATTTTCGTCAATAGCTTTTGCTAGCTTGAACTTTGCTTGAAGACTGCCATTTTAAAGACTGCTATGAGGGTCCTGAGCTAAAGTCAGGGCCTTTTTTCTGAGCACCGTTTTACAGATTTAGTTCAAAGTTTAGAAAATTCTACCTAGAGGTGCAGGTCAAAAGTTGCAATTCGCTCAAAAATGACCTGAATGCTATCGGAACCCTATGTCAAACTCCGATTCCCAGCTCCTGACAGCTCAAAATGATTCGAGCCCTACGCTAATCATTGAGGGATTGACAGACCAGCTTGCCATCCTACGTTACTTCGAGACGATCAACGCAGGTGATTTCGAGGCGACCGGGCTGCTATTTGCCAGTGAAGGTGCAATGTATCCTCCCTTCGAATCGCCAGTTGTTGGGCCAACCGCAATCAGTACTTTCCTTCAAGCAGAAGCTCAGGGCATGCAGCTTCAGCCGAAACAGGGCTTAGTCGAGTCCCTAGCTGATGATCAAACTCAGGTCCGGGTCTCTGGCAAAGTGCAAACCGCTTTGTTTGGGGTGAATGTTTCCTGGCAGTTTGTGCTGAACGCTGAGGGACTGATCGTCTCTGCCGTTGTCAAATTGCTAGCCTCTCCAGAGCAACTGTTGCAGCTAAAAGGCTGAGCGATCTTACTCTGGCAACTCAAGTGTCTGGTTTCGGCCCAGGATAGTGGGTCGACCAGCTTGAATACGCACGGTTTGATTAAGAGAACGACGACCTGGTGCTGCTAGCTCCAAGGTATAAAGCCCAGCCGGAATGCTAGCAGAAGGCAGGGCCGGCACCCAAAGCCAACCAGCGTTGAGGGTATCTTTACGCACCAGTAAGGTTCGAGTCTTGCGGGGATCGGCGTAAAGCGTCGCTTGAAAACCAGGGGGATTGACTACCACCGCCAGCCCTCGATCAATTTGTGCCCAGTTCACCTTCGGCCTCGGCACATTGGCCTTAGGGGCAGTATTAGAGCTCGGAGCAGCGGGCCTAGACGCTTTGCCCAGACTGTTGATCCCCACGAGCAGACCCAGGATAATCACGCTTGTAACAGCAGCAAACTGAAGCCGTCCTGCTAGCCTAGCGCCTCGCTCCTGGGTAGCCTCGCGACTAAAAGAGGCAGGGTAGCGTTGCTCCAGGCCATTTTCTGCATCAGGAGGAAGATCAGGCGAGGGTCGACGAGAGCGGCGTTGGGTCATAGCAGTAAAACAGGCACTAAAACAGTAGTAAAACAGGGGATCAGCAAAAGGCGACCAAACAAGGGTCAAAGAGAACGATGTTATGATCAACACATTTCAAACCGCCACTTCTATTCATACTGGAAGCCAATCGGTCTAGTACAAACTCCCTTTCCCTCTCGTTGATCCTGATTCATGTCCATATATGAAGGTCAAGTTGACCAGTCGCCAACAGCGCATTCTTTGGGCAACCATTCAACGTTACGTGGCAACTGCTGAACCTGTAGGGTCTAAAGTCCTCGTCGATGAATACGATTTTGGGGTCAGTCCAGCGACAGTTCGCAACACCATGTCGGTGCTGGAGAGGTCAGGCTTGCTCTACCAGCCCCATACTTCAGCGGGACGGGTTCCCTCTGACTCAGGCTACAGAGTCTATGTAGACGAGCTGATTACGCCGCGCGGCACCTTGGTACAGGATCTGGAGTCTTACTTGGCTCAGCGCCTAGGCTCCACCAATGGTCCGCTATCTGAATTCGATCGCAGTCCTAACCTGGAAGCTCTGTTGCGAGGGGCAGCTCAGTTGCTGGCCACCGTTAGTGGCTGTATTGCCTTGATCACTATCCCTCAACCGCACACAGTTGCCATTCGGCACTTGCAATTGGTGCTGGTGGCTGAGCGTCGTGTGATGGTGGTGGTAGTTCTCGACTCCTACCAGACTTACTCAGTTTTGTTGGATCTGCCGACGGATTTCTGCGACGAAGCCAGTTCAACCCAAGACAATTCAGATCTGGACCTTGAGCACGAACTGCAAATTCTGACTAATTTCTTGAATACTCATCTACGTGGGTGTTCTTTGAGCGAGCTAGTCGCTTTGGATCGCTTTGATCTCAGCCAAGAGTTCCATCGCTATTCAGAATTTCTGCGGCATCTGCTGGCCTTGTTAATTCGCCACGGTAACACCCCCCGTGTAGGCCGCATTTTGATTAGCGGGGTTGCTGAAGTCTTGCGGCAGCCTGAGTTTTCAGAACGACAACAGGTCCAAGCCCTAGTTCAGCTCTTGGAAGAAGAGCAAGAGCAACTCTGGCCCTTGATCTGCGAGTGGTCTGATAGCCTGGGCCTGCCGCAGATCGACACTTCTGAGCCTAATGGCGTGGAACTGAACCAGCGCCAGGGCATGATGCCACGGGTTTCTGTGCGTATCGGCTCGGAGAACCCGCTAGAGCCCATTCAGAACTGTACACTCATCTGTTCTGCCTACTGTCTAGACCGCGTTCCAGTCGGCAGCGTTGGGGTCTTAGGTCCGACACGTCTACCCTATGAGCGGGCCATTGCCTCAGTGCAGGTTACGGCTAACTATCTATCCAACGCGATTGGTCAATCGGCCTAATCTGTCTATTTTTAGGCTTCGATCCCGTTGAAATCCCTATTTCTGGATGTAGCCCACTTCCAGGGTTAGTGAGTAAGCTGGAGGGGTAATTTCTTGATACAGCTCCCGTTGCCCGTCCTCCTGGAGCTACCGAGTTAACGCTAAACCCAAAGCTTCGCCTGTCTCTGTAAGTTCAAGCTTCACGAGGCTGGCTACTCCTTAAGAGGCAGCCTTAATCTCTGGTTTTCGCCACACTGCTGGTAGCTCAGCGGGTCCGGTGCGGTAGCTTTTTAACTTTTTGCCAGTGACTTCAGGATGCCTGCATGAATGCGACCAAAACCTACCCTGCGTTGATCGTTGCCTTGGTCGCTCTGTGTGGAGTTGCTGCGCTTGGTATACCTCAGGTCAACCGCTTACTCAGTTCAGGCCCTGAATCAGCCAATGCTCCTGGAGCACCCGCCGCAGGCGGGACGGCGACGGAGCTACCCACTACCGCCTATGTCGTCCCTGACGAACCAGCCCGCCGGATGAATACTCCAACTTCCATTGATGCAGCTTTACCGTCGCCCTCTATCGCTAAAAGCCCGGTTCAGGGGGGACAGGGAACTTTGCGCGTCGGCAATCAAACCGGCCATCCTGTACGCATAGTGCTGATGTTACGGTCCCAGAAAACTCAGCAGAGTAAAGCAGGGCAAAACCAAGAATCAGTGCATTGGGACTTTGCCCCCGGTGAGGGGGGCGTGCAGGGTTTGAAGCTCTCGCTACCAGAAGAGGCAGATTTGAAGGTTGCAGCAGGAGATGTCGTTGTGGCCTTTGCCATTGATGGCACCCGGCGCTACTGGGGGCCTAACGTGGTTGGTGAGACACCGGCTCCGTTTTGGAATTCTCAAACCCGCGAGTGGAGCATGGTGTTGCAGCCTTAGCCTTCGGCTAAACCTAACTGAGCTTAGAGCTTGCTGCACTAGGTAGGCCAAGTACAGACCTACCTCAGGCACAGAGCTAGCTATAGAGGCTCACCCAGCGCTGAGTCTCTGTTAGGAGGGGAACTTGGTGAGACAGCAACTCGCTTTGCAGGATCCATCCGACGCTCCAGAAAGCTGAAAGCTTGTGAGGAAACCAGCGTCAATGCCAGGTAGATCAGAGCGACAGCCGTGTAGATCTCGAAGGAGCGGTAGTTGCTAGCAACGATTAGTTGTCCCCGCCGGAACAGCTCCTCATAGCCGATAACTGCCACCAAGCTAGTATCTTTCAGCAGCGTAATGAACTCATTGCCTAGAGGAGGAATCATGCGACGCATCGCCTGGGGAAAGACGATGTAACGCATCGTTTGCACTGACCCCATACCCAAAGACTGGGCAGCTTCTGTTTGACCGGGTTCGATTGATTGGATACCAGCTCGCACAATCTCGGCAATGTAAGCAGCACTGTTAAGAGTCAGAGCGACCACTGCAGCAACTAGCCGGTCGAAGCGCAAGGTTAAACCAAACCCTTGAGTCAGGGCAGGTAGACCAAAGTAGATCATAAAGATCTGTACAAGCAGCGGCGTGCCTCGAAAAAAGTCGACATAGGCTCGCATCAACCAGCGGACCGGCGCAATTGGAGACAGACGGGCAATACCAATCAAAGAACCGGCAACCATGCCTAACAGGACTGCCATCGCAGTAATCTGCAAGGTGATCCCAGCACCGAGCAGTAAGGCAGGCAGGGCCTGCTGAATAATCTTGAGAGACTCGAACACAGAAGCTTACTCCGCAGCGGGATCAAGTAGCAGCCGGGGTTGGAGCCGGCACCGTTTCTGGTAACTGAGGGGGATCAGCATCAAACCACTTTCTGTAGATCTCGGCATAGGTGCCATCTTCAATCACTTTGCCTAACCCTGTATTTATCGCCTCTAGATTCTGAGAATTCTTGGGTAGAGCGATCCCATAAAACTCTTCGGTGAGCAGTTCCCCAACAACCTTGAGGTTTTTGAGGTTGCCACTCTTGATTGCGTAGAGGGTCACGGGTGCATCGTTGATCACGGCGTCAACATTTCCATTCGCTAGCTCCTGCAAGGCTAGAGGGGCAGAGTCGAAGGTGCGCACTTGAGCTCCTGAGATCTTGCCCGCTTCAGTAGCGCCGGTGGTCCCAATCTGAGCCGCAATTTTTTTGCCCTGCAAGCTATCGAACGAAGTAATGGCGGTATCGTCGGCACGAACTGCGATTGCCAAACCGGCCTTGAAGTAGGGCCGCGAGAAAGACACCGTCTTGGCACGCTCCTCCGTAATCGTGATCGCGCTGACTGCCGCATCTACTGTGCCCGCTTGTAACGCTGGGATGATCCCATCAAACGGCAAGCTCTGGAAATTGACGGTGAGCCCTGAGGCTTCGCCGATTGCCCGCAGTAAGTCAATATCGAAGCCTTCGAGGTCGCTGCCACCTGCAACTTGAGACTCAAAAGGCGGAAAGGCTGGTTCTGTTGCAACGGTGATGGTACCAGTCGCGGCAGGCGTTGCGCCTGTGGTCGCAGTCCCTGTCGTGGCGGTGGCGCCAGTCTCACCACCCGTTCCGCCACCATTACCACCAGCATTGCAGGCGGCTAGAACCAAGGTGCCACCTAACCCAACCAGGAACTGTCTCAAAAAGCGCGAACGGCTTAGTTTTCGTTTTGCTACAGACACTGAAGACTCCTTTACCACACTCAATAATCTAAATAATCAGTCGAACGCGTCTGAATCTTAAGGGGTCCGGCGGTTGTGAGCATCAGTGTAGGAGAAGACTTCAGCTCTAGACTGTAATTATCACTGCTGTTCGCTAGCCCTACATCAGGTAAAACAACTACCGGGTTGGTTGAGAGCGCCGCACTAGCAGGAATCGAAGTATGGACAGTTCTATTGCCTCAATTGTTTTCAGAGATGTTGAGAAGAACTTCGGCGAACTAAAGGTTCTCAAAGGCATCACCGGTCATATTGGTACGGGCGAGGTTGTAGCCATTATTGGTCCCTCGGGTTGTGGCAAGAGTACGCTGCTACGTTGCTTTAATCGCTTAGAGAAAATCAGTGGCGGTCAAATTTTAGTGAACGGAATTGACCTATCCAAACCTAGAGTTAACGTTACTCAGTTGCGCTCAGAAGTGGGCATGGTCTTCCAGCAGTTCAATCTCTTTCCTCACATGACGGTGCTGGATAATCTGACCATTGCTCCGCGCAAAGTTTTGGGGCGATCACGACGGGCCACAGTGGAATTGGCGAAGCTGTATTTGGAAAAAGTTGGACTGAGTGAGAAGGCGGATGCCTTTCCAGAACAGCTCTCTGGTGGCCAAAAACAACGTGTCGCCATCGCTCGGAGTTTGTGTATGGAACCGAAGGTCATTTTGTTTGATGAGCCAACCAGCGCGCTTGATCCAGAACTCGTAGGTGAAGTATTGGCGGTAATGCAAAATTTGGCAGAGGAAGGCATGACTATGGTAGTCGTGACCCACGAAATCGCCTTTGCCCGAGAAGTAGCCAATCGGGTCATGTTCCTGGACCAAGGCCGAGTCGTTGAGGAAGGTCCTGCTCGCCAGGTAATCACAAATCCGCGCAGCGAACGTCTCTGCACTTTCTTGAGTCGGATGAGCTTTGCTGCTTAATAAGCATCTGTCTAATTAGTGGTTTTTCTGAGAATCTTTCTGGTAAACCTCAGCAAACCAGCTATTAAGAAAGCCTAAACATCAAACATAAGTGGACATAAGGGGAATTGCTGGTTCGGCGGTTCCCCAAATCTGCTTTGAGAGAGATTAGAGCGGTTATAAATATTTGTAAAAAAGATTAGTCAGCTCTTGAAAAGAAAGAGGCATAGCAGTGGGCATTAGACAGCCAACAGCGCAAGACGAAGAGATGATGAGCAAGGCGCTAGAAGAAGCCCGGCAGGCCATTGCCAAAGGTGAAGCCGGAGTCGGAGCACTACTTCTGTGGCGAGACGAAATTTTAGCGCTGGATCACAACGCTTTCGAGGCCACCAAGGACACGACTCAACACGCTGAAATGGTCGTTTTGCATCAAGCAGCTGAGCGCCTAAACCAGATGAGTGAAGCAGAGAAAGCTGAACTCACCATCTACAGCACGCTTGAACCTTGCTTGATGTGTTTGTCAGCGATTTCCTTTGCAGGAATTAAGCGAGTGGTGTACTCGGCTTTATCTGAAGACGCCAATGGGGAGCAGTGGGTCGTGAAGGGACTGACCGCGGACCAGGTCAATGATTCCTTGGAGCGCGGCCCTATGGAGCTGATTCCAGGAGTCAAGCGAGAAGAAGGTCGAGAACTCCTAGTTCTGATGGGCATTGAATCCGAGTCTGTGCAAAAGGGGCAAGCTGACGCGATCGCCTGATCTGATGAGCCCTGCGAAAGAGGAGAACTGCAAGGGCTCGTTCTATCGTAAGAAAAGTTAATCATTAACTGAGAAGCTTGGCTTTCCAGGCTTTCTCGTTTTTCTAGCTATGGGTCACTTCTAATTGGAATCTCCACTCAACTAAATTTCTGCCTATATTTCTAGGCTATTTCTGTCTGTTTTTGACCCACTAAATCTACAGGAGTTCTATTTATGAAACTCAAGCCAATTAGTCAACAAGTCGTTGCCATTATTGGGGCCTCGAGTGGTATTGGCCGTGAAACTGCCCTTCGCTTCGCTAAAAAGGGTGCCAAAGTTGTTGTTTCAGCTCGCAGTCAAGACGGCTTAAACTCTCTGGTCGAAGAGATCCAATTGGCAGGGGGAGAGGCGTTTGCTGTACCAGCAGATGTCTCTGATTTCGAGCAAGTCAAGGCAGTTGCGGATAAAACAGTTCAAATTTACGGACGCTTGGATACCTGGGTTCATGCGGCAGCTACCGCCATTTTTGCCCGCTTTGAGGAGATAACGCCAGAAGAATTCAAGCGAGTCGTTGATGTCAGTTTGATGGGTCAGGTTTACGGCGCGATGGCAGCACTGCCTCACCTTAAGCGCGAGGGACGTGGTGCTCTAATTCACATCTCTTCTGTAGAAGCGCGGCGCTCACTGCCCCTACAAAGCCCCTATTCCTGCTCCAAACATGGCGTTGAAGGCTTTCTGGATTCACTACGGGTTGAATTGATGCATGAAGGGTCACAGGTTAGCGTTACCAACGTGATGCCTGGAGTGATCAATACGCCCTTCTATAACAAGTCCCTGACCAAGCTGGGTGTGAAGCCGATGGCGATTCCGCCCTTCTACGAGCCTTCCCTGGTGGCTGATGCCATCTTGCATGTCGCTGAGCATCCCACTCGTGACATTGTGGTTGGCGAGGTCGGTAAGCTTGTAGACCTGCTCCAGCGCGTCTCGCCAGGTTTGATGGATAGCCTGCTGGCGGTCGTTGGCTTTAAGGGTCAGAAGACGGATGAACCGAAGACTGAGCATGGACCCAACAACCTCTACGAACCGATTCCAGGCGAGATAGGGTACGACCGGGTCAAGGGTGACTTTGAGCCGCTGACTATCCCCAGCATCTCTAATCTGCTGGATCAAAACCCGCTCCTAACGTGGGGTGCCTTAGCAGTAGCAGTCTTAGGTGCCGCGGCTGCTCTTGGGGGCATCGGACAGCAAGAACTGTAAGAGCCAGTTGAAGTGGCTGATTAAACTTGGCTATTTAAATCGGCCACCTAAATCGACTAGTTAACCGACTAGTTAAACCGGTCCATGCGCATTCCACTGCTGAAACCTGTCAGTGGAACGCATGGGTCAAAGGGGGGATATGAACAGGCGCAACAACAAGCAGTCACTGGACCAGATTGCCCGTGACCGCCTTGGTTATTCAGAATTACGCTCGGGACAAAAGGCTGTCATCCAGGCAGTTTTGGATGGGCACGATACTTTGGCAGTCATGCCAACTGGCTCGGGCAAGTCTGCTATCTACCAAATCGCGGCTTTTTTGTTAGCAGGCCCCACCGTTGTCATCTCGCCACTGTTGGCCTTGCAGCGAGACCAAGTTGAGTCGATTGCCGACCAAGATGTTGGCGGTGCAGCGGTGGTGAACTCGACTATCGGAGCCTCTGATCGGCAGGAGGCATTTGAGGATCTTGAAACTGGCGATCTGGAGTTCTTGTTTCTCGCCCCAGAGCAGTTCAACAATCCAGAAACCCTAGAGCGCCTTCAGGCAGCCAAACCCTCGCTGTTTGTAGTGGACGAAGCTCACTGTATCAGCGAGTGGGGCCATGATTTTCGGCCTGATTATTTGCGGCTGGGTACCGTGATTGAAGCGCTAGATCACCCGCGGATTTTGGCGCTGACAGCTACTGCGGCTCCGCCCGTCCGGCAGGAAATCACCGAACGTCTGATCATGCACCAGCCCAGGGTAGTGGTGCAAGGCTTTGACCGACCGAATATTTGGCTTGCTGTTGAACGGTTTGAAGATGAGCGCGAGAAGCAGGAGGCCCTATTAGCGCGGGTGGCTGCTGCCGAGAAACCAGGGATTGTCTACGCTGCCACCCGTAAGCACGCTGAAGAGCTAGCTGCAGTTCTAAGCGAGCAAGGCGTTCGAGCGGTTGCCTACCACGCAGGGCTAAAGGTCAAAGACCGGGAAGCGGCTCAGACTCAATTCATGGCAGACGAGGCAGATGTGATTGTAGCCACGACAGCTTTCGGTATGGGGGTGGATAAGCCGAATGTTCGCTTCGTTTTTCACTATGAAATCAGCGATTCGGTGGACTCGTACTACCAGGAAATTGGCCGCGCCGGACGGGATGGTGAACCAGCAAGAGCCATTTTGTTTTATCGGTCTGAAGACCTCAAGCTGCGTCGCTTTTTTGCCAGCGGTGGGCAAGTGAAAGCGGACCAGGTTGAGCAGGTCATCACCGCAGTTCAAGAGCAGCAAGAGCCGGTAGCGATTGAAGAGTTGCAAGAGATCACCGAGCTGTCTAAAACTAAAGTAAGTACAGCGCTCAGTCGCTTGGAGGCGGTGGGGGCGGTTGAGCTATCCCCAACCGGCGAGGTAGAGTCCACCGAGCAGACAACTGATGTGAATAAAGCTGCGCAAGCTGCTATTCACGCTCAAGAACGTCGGCAGCAATTTGAGAAATCACGCATTGAAATGATGCGAGGTTATGCTGAGGTACGTGATTGTCGACGCAAATATTTGCTCAATTATTTTGGCGAGAACTTAGATGAGTCTTGTGGCTTCTGCGATAACTGCAAAGCTGGTATTACAGTTGAAACAGAACAGAATAACCAGCCGTTTGAATTGAACACGAAAGTCGTTCATCGCTCCTGGGGCAAAGGTTTAGTAATGCGCTATGAGGGTGACAAAATGGTCATCTTGTTTGACAAAGTTGGATACAAAACTCTGGCAGTTGATCTTGTCGTTCAGCAGTCACTGCTTAAGAGCTTAAGCTAATTTTACGGGTTATACTCACGCACATGGATGCTCTTTTCGACCTCAATTGAAAAGAACTGCTGGCATCTAATGTTTTGCTGACTGAGGTTTTGCCGACTGAGCTGTTTTTGCGCGGTTCACTAGTATATTTAATGTTCTTCTTGGTTCTGCGGTTTATTCCCAATCGTCAAGTTGGTGCAGTCGGCATCGCTGACCTATTGGTGGTTATTCTGTTTGCCAATGCAGCCCAGAACGCAATGGTTAGCGATTACAGCTCAATTACTGATGGCACCTTTACTAGTCGTCACTAGTCGCCACAATTATTTTCTGAAACTACACCCTCAATTGGTTGGGCTATCGCTTTCCCAGATTTCAACGACTTCTAAACCCATCGCCTCTACCATTAGTTAGACGCAGTCAGCTTTTGCGACGCAATATGACGCAATATGCGGCGGGAGCTGACCACAGAAGATAAATTAATGAGCCAAGTTCGGCAACAGGAAATTGAACGGTTGAGTGAGGTCAAAGCAGCTTATATGGAGAGTGATGAACGCACCAGTGTGATTAGCTATGACACTCAAAGCCGCCCGGTCAGCCAACGTCGCTTAGGCTAAGGATTCTAACTCCAAAACAGAGCTCTCCAGGATTTGGCTTACTTTTCGTTTTCAGCTATTGCTTGCTCTCTCCAGCTCTACTTCTAGACAGGTTGTAAGTCGGGATCACTTCAGCCTGTGGAAGGATCCGCTAGCCAGTGCTTGTTGTGACAATGAGGCTGATGTGATAAGTACCTAGTTTTTTATGACTGACATTCAAAGCCCAATTCGGGATGCTAAAGATGCGGTTAAAAACGCCGTTCATAACGTCGTCCCTACCCCTCCCCAACAGCCCCAAAAATCCCAATCTGATGTTCACGAACTCAAGGGTCGTCTAGAGTGGGGCGAGCCTGCACTGACTATTCTTGATGTCAGTGACCGTGAAACTTATAACAAAGCCCACATCTTGGGTGCAATGACAATGCCCCTCGATAGTTTGGTGGAAAAGGCCCGTCCTACCATCGATTCCACCCGCGATATCTACGTCTACGGTCCCACTGAGGAAACAACCACCAACGCAGCGAACCAACTTCGTGCTGCTGGCTTCGAATGTGTTTACGAGCTAAAGGGCGGTTTGGCTGCTTGGAAGGCAGTTGCTGGTCCGACTGAAGGCGTGGATGAAGCAACTGATCAACCTCCCAGCTCTGCCTACAACGTTGTGTCTCAGCTGAAGCACCATCAGGACACACAAAACGCAGCTCGCTAACTGAGCTCTTGAGGTGAGGTAAAGGGGTAGCTCCAAGCTTGCTAAAGGTAAGCAGCCTTGAAAACGCGGAGGGGGTCGCTGTGTCAGAATGGTTGAAATCAAAGCCCTGAGCCCTGTTTGACCATGACGGTGACCCCCGAACCCAACCAGCTTGCCAGCTTGTACGAACCCTTTAATACCGAAGCCAAATGGCAGGCTTACTGGGAGGAACGGGGCGTCTTTAAAGCCGACCCCAATCACCCTGGTGAGCCCTATTGCATTGTTATTCCACCGCCCAATGTGACAGGCAGCCTACACATGGGTCATGCGTTCGAAGACACCATCATTGATGTGTTGGTGCGTTATCAGCGCATGAAAGGCAAAGATACCCTCTGGTTACCTGGAACTGACCACGCCAGCATTGCAGTATCAGCACTGTTGGATGTGCAGTTCAAAAAAGAAGGCACCAACCGCTTTGAATTGGGCCGCGAAAAGTATTTAGAACGGGCCTGGCAGTGGAAAGAAGAGTCAGGCGACACGATTACCAATCAGATCCGCAAGCTCGGTGCTTCGGTGGATTGGTCGCGGGAACGCTTCACCATGGACGCAGGGCTCTCGGAAGCGGTGCTGGAAGCGTTCATCCGGCTCCACGATGATGGCCTGATCTACCGTGGCGAGTACTTGGTGAACTGGTGTCCAGCCACGCAGTCAGCAGTATCTGACTTGGAGGTGGAGTCTCGGGAAATCAAAGGTCACCTGTGGCATCTGCGTTACCCCCTCAGCGATGGCTCTGGCTTCATCGAAGTGGCAACCACCCGTCCGGAGACAATGCTGGGCGATACAGCTGTGGCGGTCAACCCTAACGACGAGCGTTACAAAGCTCTGATTGGCAAGACTGTAACCCTGCCGCTAATGAACCGTGAGATTCCGATTATTGGTGATGACTACACTGATATGGAATTTGGTTCTGGTGCAGTGAAAATTACGCCTGCCCACGACCTTAACGACTTTGAGGTGGGCAAGCGCCACAACCTGCCCTTCATCAACATCCTGAATAAAGACGGCAGCCTCAACGAAAATGCTGGTGCTTTTGTTGGCCAGGATCGCTTTGAGGCCCGCAAGAACGTAGTCAAGCAGCTCGAAGAAGCAGGTTTTCTGGTCAAAATCGAAGACCATACCCACAACGTGCCCTACTCCGATCGAGGCAAGGTGCCGGTGGAGCCGTTCCTTTCCACCCAGTGGTTCGTCAAGATCCGGCCGCTGGCTGACCGAGCGCTCCAAGAGCTAGACGAGCATCATTCGCCTCTGTTTGTGCCGGAGCGCTGGACCAAGGTCTATCGCGATTGGCTGGTGAAGCTCAAAGACTGGTGCATCTCGCGCCAGCTCTGGTGGGGCCATCAAATTCCCGCCTGGTACGCTGTGAGCGAAACCGAGGGGCAAATCACTGACAACACGCCTTTTGTGGTTGCTCGTAATGATGCAGAAGCACAGACCAAAGCCCAAGCTCAATTCGGCCCCGATGTAGTTTTGGAGCGCGATCCAGATGTGCTGGATACCTGGTTCTCCTCGGGGATTTGGCCTTGCTCAACTTTGGGCTGGCCCGACGAGCAAACCCAAGATTTCCAAAAGTACTACCCAACTACAGTGCTAGTGACTGGGTTCGACATCATCTTCTTCTGGGTGGCCCGGATGACGATGATGTGTACGCATTTCACTGGCAAGATGCCCTTCGGCACCGTCTACATTCACGGGCTGGTGCGCGATGAAAACAACCAGAAAATGTCGAAGTCGAAAAACAACGGCATCGACCCGCTAGTGCTGATCCGCAAGTACGGTACGGATGCGGTGCGCTATACCCTGGTGCGCGAGGTCGTTGGCGCGGGTCAAGATATCCGGCTGGAATACAACCGCAAGACCGATGAGTCAGCTTCTGTAGAGGCTTCACGCAATTTTGCCAATAAGCTCTGGAATGCGTCGCGCTTCGTGCTGATGAACTTGGCAGCGGATAGGGCACAGGTTGAGACGGATAGTCGCGAGTTTCCATCGATTGCGTCTGCGGATGTATCGGTTGTCGATCTGGAACTGGCTGACCGCTGGATTCTGTCGCGCTTCAATCGCGTAGCGCAGCAAACCAACCAGTGCATTGATGTTTACGGTTTGGGCGAAGCAGCCAAGTTACTCTACGAATTTATTTGGGGCGATTTCTGCGATTGGTACATTGAACTTGTGAAGCCCCGGCTCAACGGCGAGTCGCAGCCTTCGCGGCAGACAGCCCAAGCGGTGCTTTACCATGTGCTGGATGGCATTTTGCGGCTGCTACATCCTTACATGCCACACATCACTGAAGAGATCTGGCATACCTTGACCCAAGTGGGCGAAGACCAGAGTTTAGCGCTGCAAGCCTATCCCCAAGGGGACGATAAGCTCATCGACCCAGCTTTGGAAGGTCAGTTTGATTTGCTCATTGGCACAATTCGTACTCTGCGTAATTTGCGGGCAGATTCTGATATCAGACCCTCGCAGAAAATCAGTGTCATTCTGCAAACCGAAAGCACTGGGGAACGGGCCACTCTGTCTGCGGGTCAGCAATACATCCGGGATTTAGCCAAAGCAGAATCCTTGGAAATTGTGAGCAGTCTGGCAGAAGACCTGCAACAGACCGCAGCAGGTGTGGTCGGCACGATCCAAGTGTTGGTTCCCTTAGCGGGTCTAGTTGATCTAGCGGCCCTAAAAGCCAAACTCGAAAAGAAACTTGCCAAACTCGAAGGCAACATGAAAGGGCTAGAAGGTCGTCTAGCTAGCCCTAACTACATAGCGAAAGCTGCTCCGGAACAAGTACAAAAGACCCGCGATGAAGTAGCCGAAATGCAAAAGCAAGCAGAAATCTTGCGGGAGCGAATTGCGAAGCTAGGCTAACTGAGTCAGTGCCGTCATCACTCTATTTTCAGTTCAGTTCCTGGGAGGCATTATGGCTCTGGCAAGACCCAAGACGCTGACCTTTGAAGAGTACCTGAATTTCGATGACGGCCCTGATAATCGCTATGAGTTGGTGCATGGTGAGTTGATCAGGGTTCCGCTCCCCTCACTACCGCGCTCCAATCGAATTGACTTTCTCCATGATGCTTTTAGGGCTGAAATTCAACGCGAGCAGTTGCCCTGGCTCGTGGAACGAGATGTGGGGGTTCGCACTTGGATCGGGAACTCTCGTACACCAGACTTATGTATAGTAATCATTGAGCAATTGGCAGAAATTGTGCAAGCTCCTAGCGCTGTTCTTCAATCACCACCCTTACTAGTAGTAGAGGGTAGTTAGTCCCAGCACAAAAAGTACTGACTACCGAGCCAAACGATCTGAGTACGCGGCGATAGGCATTCCTGAATACTGGATCGTTGATCCGATTGATCAGAGAGTTTCTGTTCTAATCCTAAATGAAGGCTTTTACGACTCAGCAGAATTCAAGGGAGAAGAACGAGTGGTATCCCAAACATTTCCTGAACTTGAGTTGACAGTAGCTCAGATTTTCAGTTCAATGGTTAAAAATTGCAAAAGGTAAAATTCTCTACCTTGTCACAGGGCAAGGGAACTGGATCTTGAGAGAATAATAAAGCCAGCAGAAATTGCTTCATTTTTACCCCGAATCAATGCAAGCACTGGCTTAGGCTACTTACCAAATCAACTCCTTAGGACAAAAGCATGATGAAGCTAAATCACTCGATTAATCTAGAGGAGGACTATCACTCTGAGTTTAAGGAGATTAAGGGAGCCAACCCAATTAATACCATAAAAAATTTAGTGGATGAGTATGCAGTAGCTTACCTCAACAGTGAGGGGGGAAGCATATTTTTTGGAATCCAGGACTCTGACCAGCACGTTGTAGGAGTCCGATTAGATGTTCCACAGAGGGATAAGCTCAGGAAAGAAGTCAGTAATAAACTAGCAAACATCCAGCCTAAAATAGACCCGACTGTGTACAGGTTGGAATTTCATGCTGTCTATGGAAGTGACGAGCAACCTATTCTCAACTTATATGTTGTTCAAGTCAAAGTTCCCCCCTCGAATTCTATAAGACTACACTTCACGGAGAGCAATGAAGCTTTTGTCAAGACAAACGGTGTAAAGCAGAAACTAACAGGTCCACAAGTCCAAGACTGGATTATGCGTCGTTTGGAATCTGCTAGAGAAGATCTCAGAAGTGAAGTAGAAAGAGCTATGGGCTCTGAGCTTTCAAGAATTCAGATAGATATATTGGACACCATAGCGGCGTCTCAACTCCGCTCTGCCGGCATATGAGAAGTAGGAGCGCTACACTCAGTTTCTCTCATCCTCTAACCACATCAGGAAGTCTCCCGGCTGGCATTTGTAGACCTCACAAATAGCAGTAATGATCTCAGCACCTGGAATGTAGGTGGGATCGTTATACAGGTTGTAAGCGGTGTTCCGGCTGAGGCCAGTATCCTTCCAGAAGCGATACGGGGTGATACCTCTTCCGTCCACGAGGTCTTTGATCTTGTTCCTCAGCGGCATGACAGAGATATTCCCAATGCATTAACTATGCTTTCTCCAGTGGGTATATTTGAGTCACCCCTACAGCAGGCACCAAGTCCACGCTCAGGGGAGACTCACGCATAGGTATTCAAATGCTCTCACAGCCCGGGATTTGCCTCAAGCCTGAGGCAGTAGCTTATTGTGCTCGCTTGTACGGGTTTACTGCATTCAGCATCAGCCAACCCCAGCAGGCCTACCAGGAGGTTGTATGAACAATAACTTCAACTGGCGCGTGCTGGCCTGCCAGATGCTCTACGCCAACTTGGAAGAGGTGGTAGCCCGGATTCTAGTGACTTTGGAATTGCCAACAGAGCCAACGCTTGCCCAGCTAGATGAGAAACTTCTTGAGTGGCTAATGTTTCTGATTCGTCAAGGTCACGTTAACAGCACTGCCCAGTGCTACGCGATGTACTTCACAGCACGGGCAGTACTCATGGCCAAACAAGAGATGCAGAATTGAGCAGTGAAACCCTTTGTTGGCTGCGATCTTCAAGCTCTTAGCTTCAAACTCTTGCCTCTAAAAGCTAAGGCCAACTTAGATCTTCACTGCTACCAATGCTGCTGTGTCTGTTTCTTGGCTAAGTAGAAGTCTCAGTGAAGACTACTTCGTACAAAGACATTTGAAACTCGTTGTCAGCTAGCCGTAGCATTTCTAGCAGAGGGCCAGCAAAGGGAGGGTTTTCGTTCATTGCAACATAATCTTTATGATTACTCCACAGCCCGTAATTCACTACCATTGCACCATCAAGGCTGCGGTGGAAATGAGTTGTAACTAGCCCGGCTTGTCCAGCCACTAAATCCACTGCTTCCTGAGTTGCCTTTAGAAAACGCGGTTGATCCTTCGGATTTCTCAGCTTAAAAATACCGAAGTTGATTAGCCCTTTTATGTCTGTGGAGATCTGCATTTTACTGTTGGTAGGCTCACTGACCAAAATCTCGTAGAGGCGAGAATTGGATGCCGGAAAAGTAGAAAGCTGGTTGGAAAGTGACGGGATTTCAGCATTATTGACATAGGCTTCGTAATCACTTGGGCTTGCCCACTGCACATAGTTCACAACCCGCATTCCATCTCGGCTGCGATGAATGGCAGCTGCAACAAATCCAGGCTGCTGCTTAAACACTGTTTGAATATAGTTTATTAAGCCATCGATCAACGATTGCTGTTGCTGTGGCTCAGTGGGGAATATATCAATTTCTGCTGATATGGAATTGTCCTTGGTAACTGTTAGCATTTCGGCACCTTTTCAAGTTTCCAAACTACCCTTTCAGAAGTGCGATGATAGACAATCTTCGAGCAGTTGTCTAGAAGCTTCTTGCTTTTCTAGAAGTGATTTTAATCAAGTGTTTAAAGCGATGTGCAAGTTGATTCTGATCAATAAAATTAACTCCACAACCGCCGTAACCAGTTTTGCGTTTTTGTCATCAGAAAGCATGATAGAAGCAAGTCTTTCTTCGTAGGCTTCACAGATGAAGCTCTCTCAATCTGGCATCGGGATTGTCCTAACTCAATACTAATTTGCTGTCATACCAAAATCTCGCTTGTCTCTGACAGTGCCAAGTCCCTCCTTGGGATGGAGGTTCAGCCAGATTGCTTGCACAACATTGTGAAGCGTAAAGGGCAAAAACAGAAGGCACCTATGCAGCTTCAGGACAAAGTGGCATTGGTTACAGGAGCGGGTTCTGGCATCGGCGAAGCGACAGCACGATTGTTTGCCAAGGAAGGCGCAAAAGTCGCAGCTCTAGGGCGCGACGAGGATGAGCTGAAACCTGTCGTCTCAGAGATTCAACAAGCCCAGGGTGAAGCAATTCCGGTCACAGCGGATATCTCACAACCAGACCAAATGCAGAAAGCCATTCAGCAGATTGTCGATAAATGGGGACGCATCGATATTGTCTTTGCCAATGCCGGAATCAATGGTGTCTGGGCACCGCTTGAGGAATTGGAGCCAGAAGAATGGGACAAGACTCTCGGCATCAATCTCAAAGGCACTTTCTTAACGGTGAAATATGCAGTGCCTTACCTCAAAAAGCAGGGAGGCTCAGTCATTGTGACCTCCTCCGTTAATGGCACACGCATGTTTAGCAATACGGGTGCAACCGCCTACGCTTGCTCTAAGGCAGCACAAGTTGCCTTTACCAAAATGACGGCGTTGGAATTAGCCAAGCACCGAGTGCGAGTGAATGTCATTTGTCCCGGTGCAATTGAAACAGAAATCAACCAGAGCACCGAACGGCGCGATTTGGAAGAAATTAAGGAACCCGTTGAGTACCCAGAAGGAGAAATTCCGCTAACGGATGGTCAATCAGGAAGCTCCGAGCAGGTCGCGCAGCTGGTGCTCTTCCTAGCCTCTGATGCTGCCAGCCACATCACTGGCAGTGAAATGTGGATTGATGGCGGCCAGTCGCTCCTACAAGGCTGAGCAGTGGCCACCACAACCCTAGGAGGTTAGGTCAAATAGGGCAGCTCATGCCGCGGCTCCCTGCTTAACCTGCTGGTCAATTTGCTGCACCTCAGCTTCCGAGAGCTGAAGGTCGAGCGCCCGTACCGAATCTTCAATACTGCTCACTTTGCTAGCTCCAGGAATCGGCAGTACACAGGGTGATTTAGCCCGCAACCAGGCCAGCACGATGTTATAAATTGACCCGCCTTTTTCTTGAGCTAGACGAGTGAGCACTGGAAACGAATCTAAGCTTCCCACGCGGCTACTCCCTCCCAAAGGGCTCCAAGGCAAAAAGGTTAGTCCTTCCTGTTCGCAGTATTGCAAAACACCATCAGACTCAGGCTGACGGTACCAGGGATTGTATTGATTCTGCACTGAAACGATTTCAACAACCTTCCTGGCCTGTCTGATTTGTTCAACCGAGAAGTTAGAAACTCCAACAAAGCGAATTAGACCGGAATCAACCGCTTCTTTGGCAGGAGCAAGAGACTCTTCAATGCTGTAGTTATGATCGGGGGCATGATACTGCCAGAGATCAATCGGTCGCTGGCCACCCAAAGCTTCGAAACTCTCACGAATAGTTTGGCGTAAGTGCTTAGGATCGCCGTTTCGGGTCCAGGAGCCATTAGGGCGCATCAAGCCACCTTTGGTTGCAACGACAACAGAGCCGGTATCACCCTCATACTGTTGCAGCGCTTTGTGGATCAGGCGTTCATTGTGGTGCTTATCGGTTTCGTCTTTGCAGTAAGAATCAGCCGTGTCAATCAAGGTGATCCCTAGATCTAGAGCACGATGGATCACTGCAATTGCCTGGGCCTCCGGTGGCCTACCAGCTATAGACATAGGCATACCGCCTAAGCCAATCGCGCTGACCTGAAGTTGGGTCGGACCCAGTTGTGTTGTTCTCATAATTTGCCCTACTGAGCTATTTAAAGATGGATGAGCTAGCGCATTTCACTGATTAACCACAATTGAATCGCGGCTCTTTAAAAGGTCAGCGCGTGCAGCCTGATCCATCTCGACTGTAGAGTTGAAATTGAAGCCCAACATCTTACCGTCGAACGATGTGAAATACATATCATTACGAACGTCAGTATCAATGGCCCGACTAGTGGCTTCTAATCGAACCCAACGCGTATTATTAATGTCCACTAATTCTCTCGTTCTCCATTGCAAGCCCGGAATTACACGTTCTAAGAGTGGCTCCATCGCTGCTTTGAGTTTAGGTAGTTCTGTTGGAGAAACCCGCGATTGAGAGAAAGTCACTGCAATCGAAACACTTTGGCGCTCGTTAGCATAAACATATTGAGGTGGATTACCTCTAGGAAACTTGAAGGCAATCTCTTCTGAAGTCATCGCCGTAAAACCTGGCGGTGGCACGAAAGAGATTCGTCCGTTGGCTAACTCAACCCGTCCATCCCTACTAACAGTCGGTGTCGTGTTGTGGGGTTGGGTGGTTGCAGAAGATTCAGACTGCTGAGCCTGTGCGACAGGGGAGGCAGCACTTATTGCCAGCGTATTTGCAGTTGATTCCCGGTCTGCTGATTCTGGGTCTGATTGTGACTGTGCTGAGGAGTCTACCGTTGCTGGGGTTGAGGCTTGGGAAGATTGTGAGCTTCGGCATCCACCAATTGCGACTACCACAGCAGCTACCGAGAACAGGGCAAATTGAGATAGCTTCTGCCTAGACATTACCTATTCCTTGACTTTCTGTTAAGGGTCGCTCCCAGAATGGCAATCTTTTTAAGGCTCCGCAAGTTTTCACCATAAGCAGGCTTAAAAAATGAGAGCCGCCATTAAGGCAACTCTCATTCAAAACTGACGTATTAAACGTATCGAAATTTCGGGTTAGAGCTTAGCTTGCTGCCTTGTGCTCGTGGTAATTGGAAATACTTTCATACACTTCGTCCGGGAACTGCAAATCTCGATAGACATTGCAGGCATCCGGGTCCTCAGAGTTGGGACAAATAGGAAACTCTTGCTGGCGCTGGTATTCTAAAATGCGTTCGCGCCGGGGAGGATTATAGTCGTGCCCCTTTACTTGTTCGACCAAAGCACGAGCCTTTTCTTCGCTGAAATCTTGGTCTTTTTGAAGCTGCTCAACCAACTCGTCTTCAGTCATAAAATGACGCGCGACCATCGCAAAGACTAACCGACCATAGTGGCCAATATCTTGCCCTGCATCGAGAGCGTCGAGCAGATGGGTCATCATTTCACTTTTGCGCAGTGCTTCAATCGTCATACTCGCTTTATCCCTTTGTTAGACCCGTCTTAGTAGTTCATTTGTTCTACTTTTCTAATAAGCCATGATTTGGCTGCACCTTCCTCCGTCGAAGGGTATATTGATGCATTGATGAGTCCAATTGCCGGTGATGAAGGCTGAGTTTTATTACAACCGACGCAAATACAGTTGTAGCCTCGCCGGAGAAGCGGACAGTAGAGAGTTAAGAATCAGAAATTCTGAAGGTAAGGTACTGGCAATTGCTCAAGGGGCAAAAACTGGTCTTCTAGGGGTATGTCGCCAAGAGGCAGAGACAGTCGACGTTTCGCAGCCCCGCTTTTACAACTTGATTAAAGTTGCACTCAGTGCCTTAGAAGTCGAAGAAAAAAGGCAGTTAGTTCAAGATCAAGAGCAGATTATTTCCGATAAAGATCAGATCATTCAGCAAAAGGATGAGCAGATCGCGATCATTAAACAGCAGCTTGGAATTCTCAACCAGAAGCTTAACCAACTCTCAGGAGAGCAACAACAACAACTCCAGGATCTTCAGCTCGCTGTTGCCGACCAAGAGTCTCAAATCCGAGAACGGGAGGCTCATCTAGCGCAATTGCAAGCTCAACTTAAACAGCCCCTGCCTCAGTTCGACCCTGCCAAGCTTGAAAGAATTGTTAGAACAAAGTTAGGGGAACTCACCTGGAACAGCATCAGCTCATCCAGCCAGCAGGACCTATGCACAGCCTACGAACACTACAAACTGATCGGGGCTAAGAATTTCATTGATGATTACACCGAAGCAGGTCTTAGGCTTGGCTTTGTAATCGAAACTGAAATTGTCAGCCCTTTCTTTGCCAAGCTCTACCAGTTTTTAGCAACGGGTGGGGGCAACGCTAGCTACGGCAACTCTTTTTTTGAGCTAGGGGGTCTAACCTTGAAGCCGAATCAAGAATACACGTTAGGCATGCTGCCTCGCCTCCTATCTAACCAATGGGAAACTTATCGCAGTGATGCCCTTGAGCAGTGCAGCCCGCCGGACAAAAATAAGCTGCATCGCACCATTGTTCTGCGAGACGCCCTTAACCACGCTGATTCCCAACAAATCAAACGATTTCTACGGCAGTGGCAACACCCGCTTGCTCAGTGGCTAGGTCTAGGCGAAGTTGCCGCTTCTACCCTTGACCAGATCACGAAGCTGCGCAACCGAGCGGCTCATCCCGTTCCTCTATACCTCTGGCAGTTCAAAAAACTGTGGTTTCTAGTGGTTGGAGGCAAGACTCGACGCGGGCTGCTCGGCGACATCTACGACCGCCAGAGTTTGTCTTAGAGAGTCAGGTCAAGAGACATCAGGGGGTCAAAAACAGTTCACGGATGCCAGCACTACCAATCTCCACAGCTAGAGCCGCTAGCAGAAAGCCAAGTAGCTTGGTCGCAATCACTGCCCCCTCAGCCCCAATCCACTTATCAATTAGACCAGCTTGACGCACAATAAACCAAGTTACTACCATCGCTGCAACGATGCCAACCGCCACACTAATGTGAGCGGAGGGCGACTCAGACATCAATAGCATCACGGTCGTTAAGGTACCAGGACCGGCCAGCAGTGGTAGAGCCAGTGGCGTAATCGCAACATCCCGCTCTTGATCTACCATCGGCGTATCTAGCTCTCCCTCCAGCATCTGCAGTGCGATCAACAGTAAGAGCAGGCCACCAGCCACTCTCAAAGAGCCAATACTAATGCTCAAATAATCCAGAATTGACTGACCCGCGAATGCAAAGCCCAACAGGACGCCAGTTGCGACAACGCTGGCCCGATCCACAACGCTGTCTCGCTGTTCTGGAGCCATGCCCTTAGTTAGGATCAGAAAGATTGGGGCGTTACCCAAAGCATCTGCCAAGACAAATACGGCTAGGAAGGTTTTAACCAGAACGGCAGTATCCACAAGTAAACCAAATGTAATGGGAGGGCTTTCTCAACAGTAGCTTATCTAGTCAGAATTGAAGATTGCTGTTTGAAACTGACCCATTTGACTGCTGCCAGAGAGCCAATTTGAGAGCTAGCTTACAATCAACCGTTGTACAATCTGATACTTCTAGATAATTTCTGAGCGGAGTTGCAACCTAGCTCTGTGCTTGAGTGGTGCTGGCAACCTGCCCCAAGTTTCCTATGGGCTCCTACGTATAATTTCAACTGGCTTCTTGAGATTTAGCTTGAGATTTAGCGACCAGCCTAATCATACAAGCTTGTAAAACCTCGCTAATCTCTCTTATTGCTGAGTACAGCCTACCTGAAGAGTGATGAAAACTACTATTTCCCTCCCCACTATGAAGACAGGATTTAGAACATGGAGGATCGGATAGTATGGCAATAAATTACGACAACAGACGAGCAATTGGCATTTTCCCTACGCGTGACAAAGCAGAGCTAGCGATTAACCAGCTACGAGCTTCCGGTTTCCCAATGGATAACCTATCCATCGTTGCCCGAGACACCGAAGAAGGTCGGGTCGGCGGTGCGGATGTCACCACAACTGGCGCTGCTGCTGGCGCCTCGGCTGGCACGGTTGCCGGTGGTCTGGCTGGCTTATTACTCGGTATTGGTTCGCTGGCTATTCCAGGGGTTGGTCCTGTGATCACTGCCGGAGCTTTGGGTAGTGCCCTAGCAACCGCTGCTGCTGGTGCTGGCGTGGGTGCCGCTACGGGCGGTTTACTGGGTGCCTTGGCCGGTCTAGGCGTTCCCGAGAGTCGGGCCCAGGTCTACCACGATCGCATTCAGCGGGGCGACTTTTTGGTGATCCTTGAGGGTTCCAAGGCCGACGTTGTACGAGCCGAGACGATCTTGCATGACAGTGGCATCGAAGAGTTCGCTAGTTATGATGTTTCTGATACGCGCTTCGGCCATGTCTACCACGATGATCCCGATATTCGTGTGAAGCAAGAT
The DNA here is from genome assembly GCF_014696065.1 of Leptolyngbya sp. FACHB-261. NCBI lineage: Bacteria > Bacillati > Cyanobacteriota > Cyanophyceae > Leptolyngbyales > Leptolyngbyaceae > Leptolyngbya > Leptolyngbya sp. FACHB-261. The sequence continues at coordinate 231,592 of NZ_JACJPL010000015.1, forward strand.
TAACGTTAATTGTTCAACCCCTGATTGAGCCCTGCTCTAGCGTAGAGCAGGGCTCTATGGAGCCAGTTTTATACTCAGACATACAACCTAGCAATACAAGTTATTGTTAGGTTGTATGTCTGAGTATATACTGCTAAAACAGTAGGCAGTAGCATCTACTCGTAAGCCTTGGTACGAGAGACGGCTTAATTTCTCAAGACTGGACTTTCTCAAAGTTGGGCTCATTGACCAGCTTCCGTATTAATTCATACCGTTTTAGGTAGGGTAGTCTTGCAATTTTTAACAAGCTCTAGACTTGTCGCGGTTTGTTAGCTCAAGGTCTGAGCAGTTCAGACTTAAGCTGATGTATTGCATTGCGTGAACAATCGACCAAAACCCTCAAGACTGAAGGCACTCTAAAGCAAAACCCATCTTGAAAAGACTGTCATGGCATCTACTTTAGAATTAGACTGCTTTGCCCATGCTTTAGAAAGAGCAACTCAACAGGCTGCCCTGACTGAGCTAGCTAGAGAGAGTTCGGTCAGAAGCCAGCAGGCACTACGATGGGCGTTAAGGTTCTCCCGTTGTGCTATTTATCCAGTGACCTGGACATCACCTGATGCCCGCTTCATTTATGTCAACGATGCAACTTGTGCGCATCTGGGTTACAGCCGCCGAGAACTGCTCTCAATGTCGGTACCCGATATTGCACAGGGTTTAACTTTAGAGGTGTGGCAGGATTACTGGCAGGGCCTCAAGCAACAGGGCTGTCTAACTGTTGGAGCCTTGCATCGGTGCAAAGATGGCAGCCTAGTTTCAGTTGAAAATTCTGTCTGTTATCTAGAGTTCAGGGGTAGAGAATATACAGTTGCCTGTTCTCGGGAATTGAGCCAGCAGAGGCGAGGGCTGTTGTAACCTCTCGCCTATTGCAAGCCCATCTAGCGCAAGTCCACCTAACGTAAGGATAAAGCTAACCCAACACCAGTTCTAGCCTTAGGTCCTAGCGTTGGTCTTGCGAGCTTTTTCCTTCTCTTTTTGCTTGGCCCGTTTCTCTGCAGCTTTAGCCTCATTGGCTGCTCGCTCAGCTTCTAGCTTGGCCTTTAGTTTCTCTTCTTCAATCTTGTCCAAATAGTAAGCATAGCCACCCTCATAAACTCGCAGTTCCCCGTCGCGCAACTCCACAATTTTGTTCGCAACTTGCGAGATAAAGTAACGGTCGTGAGAGACAACTAGCACAGTGCCATCATAATTTTGAATGGCATCTTCAAGCATTTCCTTAGCTGGAATATCCAGGTGGTTAGTAGGCTCATCGAGGATCAACAGGTTCACCGGAGCCAACAACATTTTTGCTAGTGCTAAACGCGCTTTTTCGCCGCCGCTCAGCGCTGCTACCTTCTTAAATACAGTGTCGCCACTGAATAAGAAGCGACCCAATAAAGTCCGAACTTCCTCATTGCTCCATTGGGGCACGGCATCATGAATTGTCTCCATGACGGTGCGATTTAGGTCTAGAGCTTCGGCTTGGTTCTGCTCGAAGTAGCCCGGAACAACATTGTGGTTACCCAATTCCACTTTGCCTTCTGAAGGAGCTTCCAAGCCCATAATCAGACGCAACAATGTAGACTTACCGGCTCCATTAGGCCCTAGGAAGGCAATACGATCACCCCGCTCAATCAGCAGATCCGTTCCTAAGAACAGCACTTTATCGCCAGCCAAATGGGTCAAGTCTTTGATCTCAACCACTTCACGCCCACTACGAGGTGCTGTGGGAAAACGAAAGTGCAGCGTGCGCAAATCCCCTACGGGTGACTCGATGCGCTCAATCTTATCTAGTTGCTTTTCGCGGCTTTTGGCTTGAGTGCTACGGGTGGCGCTTGCCCGAAAGCGCTCTACAAATGCCTGTTGTTTTTCCAGTTCCTTCTGTTGACGCTCGTAAGCGCTCTGTTGAGCTTCGCGACCTTCTAGCTTCTGTTGTATATAGCTGGAATAATTGCCCAAGTAAGTGGTAGAAACACCACGCTCAGTTTCGACAATTTGCGTACACAGGCGATCTAGAAATTCGCGGTCATGGGAAACGATCACCATTGGTGTCGTTAACCCTTTCAGATAGGTTTCTAACCACTCGATTGTTTCTAGATCCAAGTGGTTTGTCGGCTCGTCCAGCAGCAGCAGGTCGGGCGATTGCAATAGAATTTTGCCCAAACTCATGCGCATCTGCCAGCCACCACTGAAGCTGCTGACCAGCCGTTCAGCGTCTTCGGGTTCAAAGTCCAGGTCCGGCAGCAGCTTTTCGATGCGTGCATCCAATCCATAGCCATCCCGGGCCTCGAATTCGCGCTGCAAGCGATCCATCTTGTGAATCAGGCGATCAAGTTGGGTCGCGTCTGCCTGCTCCATATCGCGATGCACCTTCGCCAGTTCCATCTGGATCCGGTTAGCTTCTGTGAACACCGTCCACAATTCTTCCCGCACAGTTCGCTGTGGATCAACCTCAAACTCTTGGCTGAGGTAAGCGATGTGTAGAGACGCAGGCCGGATGATTTCACCAGAGGTTGGCTCCGTCTCACCCGCAATGATCTTGAGCTGGGTTGATTTACCCGCTCCATTGACCCCCACCAGGCCAATACGGTCTCCCGGCTTGACTTCCCAGTTCACGTCCTTGAGGACTTCACCTGTGGGGTAAATTTTGCTGATGTGTTCGAGTCGCAGCATTAGGAAGGCTCCTACAAAGGCAGGGGTCAGGTCAGGACGGGGCCAGCGGACGTTGTTTGTAACGAATTACTTAGTTCAATCTTCGCACGGCAACAGCAGGGCTGCCTCCCTAGGTTCATGTATCCGATCGCTCGACTCGATACATTAGTGGGTATTCTCAATTCACAGACAAGTAAAGATTTGCAACGAACCGCTGCTATGCGCTCTACGTCCGAACAGGTGATCTTAATTACGGGAGCCTCATCAGGCATCGGTGCTGCCCTGGCCGAGGCACTTGCTCGCCAGTTTCTAGGCGTGCGTTTAGTGCTGAGTGGTCGCAACCCGCAAAGGTTAGAAGCAGTCGCCGAGCATTGCTCCAAGGCAGGAGCCAAAGTCCTCAGCGTGGCGACGGACATTACCGATGCACAGCAGGCAAACGGCTTAGCCCAAAAAGCCCTGAGCCACTTCGGACGGGTGGATGTGCTGGTCAACAACGCAGGCTACGGTCAGATGGGGCCTGTGGAGTTAGTGAGTGATGCTGCTGTACGGCGGCAGATGGATGTGAATTTCTTCGGTCCCCTAACCCTGATTCGAGCTCTGGTCCCTGCCATGCGAGCGGCTGGGGGCGGTCGCATCGTCAACTTGAGTTCGCTGGCGGGACAAGTCGCCTCTCCTTTCTCTGGGATCTACAGTGCCAGCAAGTACGCTCTAGAGGCGATTAGCGATGCTTTGCGCATGGAACTCGCTCCCTTTGGCATCTCTGTGGTGTTGATTGAGCCTGGGCCAGTGAGCACGGAGTTCTTCAAAGTCGCGCAGCAGCAAGCCGAGGGCACGATTGCCGATCCTAAGCAAACCGTCTATGCCCCTGCCTTTGAGAAGCTAGAGGGAATAGTGGACCAGGTTGATAAGGTAGCCTGGCCTCTAGAACGAGCAACTCAAGTAATAGTCAAGGCCGTCACTGACCGCCGTCCTCGCGCTCGTTACGTAGCGGCTCCCGGGGGAGCACTACTCCTGCCATTGCTCAATTTGTTGCCTGCTGCGGTCAAGGATCGGCTCCAGAGCAAGTTTTATGGCCTGGACCGCATTGCTGGACCTGTATGACCTGTGCAAGACACGAGCCTGCAAGACATAAGTACGACTCAGGCACAAAAGGCAGTTTCTTTAAGCTGATCTGTGTCTAAACTCCATGTCTAGTCCTATGCCTTTAGATGGGGACAACTGCGGCTAACACTAGGGTAGAACCTAGGAGCAATGTATCTCCCCAACCCCAATCACTCTTCAAGCGCAGATGGAGGGGAGGGAACTTGCTATCCATGAAGCACAAAGCCACTAGAGCCGTATCTTGCTCTTATAAAACTTATCTAATTCAATGAATTCCGTCACCGCATCTGTTGGGTGAGCTGATGCGATGGGGCACTTTGGATCAGTAGGATTGGGCTCTTCGCACTTTGAGCCAGTCGTAGCACTTCGCAAAGACCGTTAACGTCATTGGTTACGAGCTTGCTTACGACATCACCCAACACGAAGCCAATCTAGTTTATTAAGGACGGCCGGGGGCACTAATGAGTCTTTTTCTGATGTCTTTAGTTCTTTGGTTAGACAGCGCTGGCTTAATCAAACCGCAGAGCAGACAAACTAGATCGTTGGTGCAGATTTATTTACCGAGGAGCTTAATGGACAGAGCATCCGGTCGATGAAGGCAGCCAGCACTGCTTATATTGAGAATTCCATTTGACAGCTGTCGAAATTGCCCGGTATGCCTGGAAAACGCAGGTCAAGTTGAGCCTAAGCAACGACACGGAATTTGATGAATTGTAAATCATCAACAGCCCCGATGCGTGACAGTACAGGTTTGCGTAACGAACGCTTGCACAGCTTGTCGGTATCGAGCACCATTAACCTGAGCATTATTGTTGTGATCGCCACCAGGGATGAGCACTAATTCTTTTGTCGTTGGCGCTGCGGCGAAGAGGCGTTGGCTCATCTGAAAAGGCACTGTATGATCAGCCGTTCCGTGTAACAGTAGGATGGGCAATTTCAACAATGAAATCTTGTCCAGAGAGGCGAAGCGTTGGGTCAGGAGCAAATCTGTAGGCACGAACCAAAAGCGGGAATTTCGTCTTGCCATCTCACTCATGGAAGTGAAAGTGCTCTCGACCATCAGACCGGCAGCTTCAGGATGATGAATTGCTAGGTTAATAGCAATTGCGCCTCCTAGCGAATGACCGTAGATGAAAATCTGCTGCGGCTTGATTTGCTGCTGAATCAAATAGTTCCAAGCAATCTCGGCATCTTGATAAACTTGAGTTTCAGAGGGAAATTTGCCGCCGCTGTGACCATAACCTCGGTAGTCAATTAGAAGAACTGAGAATCCCAGTTGGTGAAGTCTACGAGCGTGCTCAACATTAGCTCCGATATTAGCACCGGTACCATGTAGATATAGCAATACTTTGGAGTCAGGCTGAGCTGCCGGAATCCACCAACCGTGGAGATGATTGGCTACCCCATCAGAGTTGGTGACTGGCAGATAAACATCTTGATACTTAAGTTGGTAGACAGCAGGTGTGGTTTGAATTATTCTTTCCGGCTGAAAAATGAAATGACGTTGCTGAGACCACAAGATCAAACAAACCAAGAGGTATAACAAAACTGAGCCGACACTACCCGCAAGCAGAAGTCTGAAGAATAAATTAGGCCACACCTCCATAGGTTTGGGAGCCCCAAAAAGATTATCCCGTCTAGAGCGATTGCGATAGCCATTGCGTTGAGTCGTTGAATTCATTGAAATCTCACAATGGGACAGTTTACATTAACGTTGATATTGGGTGATGTCCCTAAAAGATTAAAAAGCATGAGAAAGCTCAGAGAGTGTTGAATTATCTCCCTGAGCAAGTACATTTCCAAGCCAACTGAGAGCCATTCAGATTTCTATGGCTCTAGACCATGGACCTAAACTTTCAGAACCCACTGGCTACGAGTATCGGCGCTAATAAATGAGGCAGGCACATATTCGATGCCCACGCCCAGAGATTTGAAGGCAGCACGAATTGCGGTTGCATGGGTTGATTCAACTGCGCCAATGCTTGCACCTGCCGTGATCAGTGCAGGCGTCTTCAACTTAGAAATTTCACTGCCATAAGCAATGGCGGCATCTGTTTCTAACGCTAAAGCCAGCTTGGCAATGTTCACGTCAGAATCAAGATTGCCTTCGCCCGCTCGGATGTAAGACGAGACGTCATAGCTTGAGCGTGCCATAACCGGTGCGCCCCCTAAGCTGCGGACCGCTGCACTCAAGGTATCTCGGTGTTGCATGTGATCAGCTTGGTTGCGCAACGCCAAGGCTAGAACAGCTTTACCAACATCCGTATTGCTGAGCTTGCCTGCGGCAAAACTGTAGGCCCAAATTGCTTGATGTTCATAAAACAGAGCTTTATTAAGAATGGCAGCGTCGCTAGCTTCATGGGCCGCGTTAGCTGGAGAGGCAGTGATAGCGGCCAAGCCTGCGGTCCCTGCCACACCCACTAATGCTCCGCCCGCTAACATGCCATTTTTTAGCAAGCTACGGCGTGAAGAGGTGTTAGGCCGACGCACAATCGGATCCTGCATGCTGCTGTCTCCTGGTTTAGTTATTGACAGCTTGCCTGCTCGCCCTAGTCATTTCCCAGACCAAAAGGTGCTCGCCTCAGCGCCATTTTTAGCTCACTTTTTGAGCAACTCTGTCTGCAGCCAGCAACACAAGTCTCAGAATGGTATGGACGGCTTCAGGTTCAACCTCCACTTCGGGGTAGCTTCGTTCATGCTCTCCCCTTACAAGTTCTAGCCATGAGCCTGTATGAATTCAGCTTTCCAACCACAGTTCGCTTTGGCGTCGGTGCGCGACGAGAGATTCGGCAAGCCCTCAAAACTCGGGGAGTGAAACGGCCTTTAGTGGTCACTGACCGGGGTGTGAACAGCCAGCCCTTCTTTGCGGAGATCCTGAGCAATCTACAGGGCCCCGACTTGAGCGTTAGCAGCTTTAGTGAGTTGGAGGGCAACCCTGTTAAGTCTCAAGTGAACGCTGGCGTTGAAGCCTTTCGACAACATGACGCTGATGCAGTCATTGCCGTGGGTGGTGGTGCGGCGATGGATGTCGCGAAGGCAGTAGTTTTGATGGCCTCGCACCCCGGCGACCTATTTGACTATGAGGATGGCAGAGAGGACGGTGGACGCCCTATCGACCAGGAATTACCTTTTTTCGTGACCGTGCCCACTACCGCAGGAACAGGTAGCGAAGTGGGCCGCAGTGCCGTGATCTCTGACGACGAATCCCACGCTAAAAAGATCATTTTCTCGCCCCACTTGCTGGCGCAACTGGTCTTTGCCGATCCGGAACTGCTGCTAAGTCTACCCCCCAAGCTGACAGCGGCAACAGGCATTGATGCCCTCACTCACTGTGTCGAGGCTTACCTCGCCAAGGGCTTTCAACCAATGTGCGATGGCATTGCCTTTGATGGCGTGCGTCTGATTGCGCGGAGCTTAGCGCGCAGTGTGCAGCATGGAGATGACCTCAGTGCCCGTAGTGAGATGCTGGCGGCAGCCATGATGGGGGCCGTTGCCTTTCAAAAAGGCTTGGGGGTCACGCACTCTTGTGCCCATGCCCTGTCTACGGTTTATGATCTGCACCACGGTTTGGCTAACAGCCTGATGCTGCCCTATGCCATGCGCTTCAACCAATTGGCGGTGCCCCAACGGCTAGCCCATCTTGCGGTAGCTACAGAGGCGGCAGAGCCAACTGCCGCAGGCTTTATTCAATGGCTCGAAGCACTCAGAGCTGAGATTGGCCTGCCAGCTCGGCTCTCGCAAGTCGGCGTCAGTGCTGACAAATTAGATCAGTTAACAGCAGTGGCATTTGCCGATGGTTGCCACTCGCGCAATCCCCGTCCCTGCACAGCTGAAGATATCCGCAGTATTTACGCAGAAGCCCTGTAGGTATCTTATTGGTATCTTTTTCCCAGCTGTTGTCTGTTATTGCGATTGAGCTGGGTAAGATACCGCTACACTGCCCAAGTTGATTCCCTAATCAATTTAGCGACTACGTACTTCTCAGTATCCAGACCGGCTTAGTATCAAGACAAGGTTAAGTTAGCCGTTCCATTGAGTGTAGGAACTGTAAAAAGGTTTAACTGCACCTCGCTAACTAGGTGTCAACTGAGGTTACCGCGTACTTTTTTAATAGCTTTTGCGGTGAACAGACCGTGGGAGAGCTTCATATGCTAACTGGTATCCCCAACAAGCCAGTCGTTCTCCCTGGAGTTAGCCATGACCCCCAACCGCAATCTGCCCGAGTCCAGGCTGAGAGAAGGTTCTTCTAAATTGGGAGCCAACACTATTTGTTTTGTGTATCCGGATGGTCGCGTTTTAGTTCACGAAGTTTCACGGATTTCTCCAACGCAAAAACAGGACAAGGGAGCGATTGCCTCAGCTTAAATTAGAAGCACAGACTCAGTTGTTTCACTGATCCAGCTGTCTCATTCCTGCACTGGACATAACATCATATAGGTTGCGAACGGGTTGGTTGAAAGTTTAGAAGCTCACTCAGAAGCTTAAACTTCCCTCACAAGAGCTAGGAGCAGTGCCTGGAGGCGCAATACTAAAACCTAGCCCTCCAGGAAAACTTCGGGGAAACTTCCATGCTCACTGTGATCAATCCCGCTAGCGAGAAGGTGTTGGTGCAGTTACCCGAAGACGACGCAGTTTCAGTGGCTAACAAAGTCGTTCAGGCTAAAGCAGCTCAGCCTATATGGGCAGCTTGTTCCTACAGAGAGCGAGCTCAGGCTATTGAGCGATTTAGCCAATTACTGAGTGAGCAAGCCGGTGACCTGGCAGCAACCTTAACCGCAGAGACGGGCAAGCCAATCACACAAGCCCGTGCTGAAGTTCGCACCACAGCTAGTCGCGTCGCTTTTTTCTTGGAGCAAGCTGAGCGCGTCTTAGCTCCCGAGACGGTCCTAGCCGATGCTGAGCTGGGATTGCAAGAGCAGATCACTCACGAGCCGCTGGGGATAATCGCCAATATTTCAGCCTGGAACTATCCCTACTTTGTCGGCAGTAACGTCTTCATTCCCGCCCTGCTGGCAGGCAATGCTGTTCTCTATAAACCATCTGAATATGCCTCACTAACTGGACGCTCGATTGCTGCGCTAATGCAAGCGGCAGGTGTGCCGGAGGGTATTTTTCAGACCGTGCTTGGCGATGGCAAGGTTGGAGCGCTGCTGCTTGACCACCCACTGAATGGGGTGTTTTTCACCGGCTCCTACACGACAGGCAGCAAAATCGCTGTCGCCGCAGCGAAGCACCTGATGAAGGTGCAACTGGAATTGGGGGGTAAGGATGCAGCCTACATTTGCGATGACGTCAGTGTTCAGACAGTGGCTGGGGCCGTTGCCGATGGCGCCTTCTACAATACCGGCCAAAGTTGCTGCGCCCTGGAGCGCATCTACGTGCATGAAGCCGTCTATGAGGCATTCGTTGAGGCATTTCTGACTACGGTGCAGGGTTTTCAAGTTGGCGACCCCAATCACGACGAGACCTACATCGGTCCGCTGGCACGTTCAGCTCAGTTGACGGTTCTAGAGGCGCAAGTGAGCGATGCTCTAGCCCAAGGAGCAACACTGCTATGTGGCGGCAAGCGTTTGCCACGAACCGGCTTCTTCTTCGCGCCTACGGTGCTGGTTGCGGTGAACCACTCGATGAGCGTGATGCGCGATGAGAGCTTTGGACCGGTGATTGGCATCCAGAAGGTCAAGGACGATGCTGAAGCCGCTCAGTTGATGGCAGATACGCCCTACGGCCTAACGGCAAGTGTCTATACCGCTGAGCGAACTAGAGCAGAACGAATTTTAAGCCAACTCAATACCGGCACAGCCTACTGGAACTGTTGCGACCGGGTTAGCCCCCGCTTGCCTTGGTCCGGTCGGGGTCATTCGGGCCAAGGTCTCACTCTCTCCACCTATGGCATTCAGACCTTTACGCAACCCAAGGCTTGGCATTTCAAGGCTTGGCTTTGAGCAGGTCATGAGGCAGTCGAGCCTGGGCGCACCTCTCTAGCTCAGCTGCCCCACGACCTGCTCTATCTGGATCTCTCTGGATCTAGCTCTAGCCAATCTCCTGGTGCCAGAGCAAGTCTGCAACCTGGGACATGCCAGTCTTGAGGTGGCGACGGAAGGTGCTGAAAGGCAAGTCGAGTAGCTCAGCTGCCTGCTCCTGGGTGGGGGCAGGCTGAAGATAGGCTCGGTGCAATGCCCGGTAACATTTGGCCTCTCGGGGCGAGCTTTGCAAGGACTCACAGGCCGACTGAATCAGTTGGCGCAAGACCGCAATGCGCTCAGCTACATCCGTCTGAGCCGGAACTTGCTCCATCACCAACCGCGACTGCAACAGAGGATTGTTGCGCAAAGCATCGGCCCGGGCAAAATTGCGCAGGGCTTCGCGCACAGCCTCCACAAAAGCAGGCTGACTGAGCACCATCAGAGGCATACTTACCTCTGGAGTCGCGGTCGCTTGCACCGAGGCAGCAATCTCCCGTTGCGCCAATAACGCCTGCCAGGCCATCGGTGGCACCGCACGCCAGTCGTGGCCATACATGCCGTAATGCCGCTCACCCACGCTAAAGTCTGCTTCTGGCAGACGAGCCAGGTCAGCGTAGTTGAACATCGCAGCCCAGAAATCGGGTTCTGCACAGGAGAAAAAGGTAAAGGCTAGCCCTGCAGTCGTGCGGTGATATTGCACGAAATGAATGAAAATCAAGCTTTGAATCGGGGAAACAGCCTGATAGGTATCGGCAGCCAACCAGAAGCGCAGCAGAGTTGCGCCTTCGCCAGCTCGCAAGGGGGTGTGGTTTTGCAGATAGTCCCAGGCAGTTTGAGCCGCGGGATCGACACTGCGCTCCTCAGGCGTGGTCTGGTTCAGGGCCAGCATCATGACGAAGCCAACCGGGGCAGTGCCTTCGCCGTCTCGAAATACCAGCACACTGTAGGGTTGCCGAGCCAGCCAATGGGCAGCCAGCTGAGCTGATGCCTCCCCCTCATGGGCTGCTACCATGCTGACTAGAATTGGTGGGTCACCTTCACGCAGGCGGTCGGTCAGCAGCGTGCTGCTTTCATGCCAGGTGAAGCGCGGACGCACCGCAGGGTTATCGCGGTGCAGGAAGATGTAATCGAACAGGGTGCTGTGCTGCTCTTGTCCCCGCGTTTGCTCTAGGCGGCTGGTGTAATAGGTGCGAGCCCGCAGGTGCAACTCGGTGTACCAGTCAGGATTGCGCCAGCGCAGATCAGCGATCAGCACTTCGCGGGCTAGATCGTGGGGGAATAGCCCTGAGCGTCCAGCCTCAATGAACGATAGACTTCGCAACCACTGGAATAGCTCGTGAACTTCTGGCAGCCCCAGCATCTCTGCTAGCAAGGTTTCAGTAGTCAGTCGGGCCAGAGCGCAGGCTTCTAAGGCAATGCGATGAGCGGGACTGGGCAATTCCAGCACAAAGCGGGCCAGGAGAGTTCTGACCACATCCGGCGCAGCTTCCGGCTGAAAGTGCAAGTCCTGGCCCTGAGCAAATACGTCAGCCACCAGCGACAGTGCTAGGGGATGGCCGTGCGTAAATTCCAAAACCCCTTGGTGCTCAGCCGATGGCACCTCGCGTCGAGTCAGGTAAGCCCGGCTCTCTTCGGGGCTCAAATTGCGCAGGGGCACAACTTGCACAATGGCTTGCCAACCCGGATCACTCCGCCAAGCCGAAGTCGGCGCGTGGCGACCGGCTAGGACAATCAGTGCCTGGGCAGGCAGTTGAGGCAGAAATTCATCGCGCAACCAGTCGTCGAGGCGGTCGATGAGTTCGTAGGTATCAACAAGAATGACCTGTCGGCTTGAGCCAGTGAGCTCAGGTGGGGCTGAACTCATGACAGCTTTTACTGCCTTCAAGAAGGAGTCAGGTGAAGCTTCTAGGTTACGGGCGTCTACATAAAAGGCGGGAACCTGAGCCTGCTCGCACAGGCGCACAAACTCACGCAGCAATGTCGTCTTACCGACACCACCAGGGCCGAAGACATGCAATACATGAAAAGGTAGCTCTGCTGCCACCAAGGCTGATTGGAATAACTGCCGCTCTAGGGCACGCCCGACGAATCGCTGATGGCGTTCTGCCCGTAGACGCTCTGCCAGGGACAAGGACATGGGCATCCTTCAGTGTGAGGAACTCAGGTACGAGGAACTTAGGTGTGACAACGAGGCCACCATACCTATGCATCCCCTAGACTAGCTTCCACCTACGGATTTGCTGGCTTCCTTCAGCTTCTATTCCAAATACTGAATATTTGCTACTACGTAGCCGATACCTGATAGCCAATACTGAGATGAGTTGCTCAGGCAGCGCCAACCTGTGCGCTGACCTCGCTGCCAACCCGTACCCCTGACTCACTATCAAACCAGTGTATGTGTTCAGAGGGCAAGGCAACGGTTGCAGTTTCTACACTCCAGTCTCGATCGGCGGGGAGTAGAAAACGCAGGCTATGGTCGCTCTGCCGATCTTGCTGGAATTTGAGCGTAATCAGGTTATGCATGCCCAGAGGTTCCACCAGTTGCACCGTGCCATGCACGGTTAGGGTATCGCCAGGATCGGCTAGGCGCACGTGCTCGGGTCGGATACCCAGGACGATTTGCTGAGCCCGATGCTGGCCGGGCAGTGGGATGCGGCGTTCGCCTAGCAGCGCGTAATTGCCTTCACAGGGAATGGTCAGGAAGTTCATCTGAGGACTGCCGACGAAACCAGCGACAAAGCGGCTAGCCGGATGGGAGTAAATGCGCTTGGGCGGGTCGAGTTGCTGCAAGTAACCGTCGTTGAACACTGCGACCTTAGTTGAGAGGGTCATGGCCTCGGTCTGGTCGTGGGTTACATAGACAACCGGCGCTTTCTGCGCTTCGAACAGTTGCTTGAGTTCAGCCCGCACATGTTCCCGCAATAAAGCATCGAGATTGCTCAACGGCTCATCAAGCAAAAAGATATCGGGCTTGCGCACCAGGGTGCGTCCCAGAGCGACGCGTTGACGTTGGCCGCCAGAGAGCTGACCGGGTTTGCGCTTGAGCAGTTCGTTGAGACCGAGCAACCCAGCCACTTCGTCCACCCGTTGATGAATCTCGCCACGAGTCATGCCACGCAGCTTGAGCCCAGCTGCGATGTTCTCGTAAACGGTCATGTGCGGATAGAGCGCATAACTCTGGAAGACCATGGCAATGTTGCGGTGACCAGGATCAACGTTATTGACGTTGCGACCGCCAATCAACACGTTGCCCGCGGTTGGTTGCTCTAGTCCGGCAATTAGGCGCAGAGTTGTGGATTTGCCACAGCCGGAGGGCCCCAGTAGGGTCAAGAATTCGCCATCTTCGACGCTGAGGCTGACGTCTTTAACTGGAATCGTGGTTGGGTTATATGCTTTTCTGACGCTTTGTAGTTCGAGTTTAGCCATGATCTTTTTAACCTTTGACGGCTCCAGAAGTAAGACCTTGAACAATTTGGCGTTGGAAAAATAGCACAAGCAAGACGAGCGGCAAAGTTCCGACCACCGTGGCTGCGGCCAGAGGACCATAGGGGATTTCAAAGGTTGAAGCGCCCCCCAACTGGGCAGCGCCTACCGGAATCGTTTTGAGCTCTTCGCGGGTCATAAAAGTGAGGGCGAAGATGAATTCATTCCAGGCGGAGATAAAGGTGAGAATTCCTGTGGTTGCTAAGGCAGGTAGGGTCATCGGCAACACGATCTGAGTCAGCATTTGCCAGGTGTTGTAACCATCAACTTTGGCTGCATCTTCGAGATCTTTAGGCAACTGTTGAAAGAAGCTACGCATCACCAGAATTGTCAGAGGCAAATTAATCGCTGTGTAGGGAATGATCAGCGCCAGATAATTATTGGCTAGGCCCAAACGCTGCACAATTTCCAGTAGCCCCAAAAATACCAAGACATAGGGAAATAGGGTAACGACCAGGACGATCGCCAACAGGATTCTTTCCCCTTTCAAACGCAAACGGGCCAAAGCATAGGCCGCTGGCGACCCTAAACCCAAACACAGAATAGTTGAGATTAGAGAAACCAGGGCGCTGTTGAACATGTAGCTGAGAAAAGGCCGACGCCGAAACAGCTCTGTATAGTGCTGAAATGTATATTCCCTAGGAACGTAGACATTGGGAATAGCGGCGATATCTCGGTTAGTTTTAATTGAGGTTAGCAATTGCCAGAGAACCGGTCCCAGACAGAAAGCGACAACCAGTACAACACCCACACCGAGGATGATGTTGCGAATGGGCAAACCCTTAGCTTGGTTGCTGGACACAGGCTCATGAACAGTGGTCATGGGTCACAACTCCTAGGTAGCGCCTGCTGCTCGGGCTCGGGCTCGGGACAGGGCAAACGTGGCCAGCGCCACAACGGCGACCAGTAGCACAAAGGTTACGACGACCAGGGCAGCACCATAGCCAAAGTCGAGATAGCGCATGACCGTGGCGTAGATGTATAGAGAAATAGTCTCTGTGGCACCGCCCGGTCCACCGCCAGTCATCACCGCAATCAAGTCGAAGACGCCAAAGGCTTGGGCAAAGCGAAACAGCACAGCAATCAAGATTTGCGGCATGAGCAGCGGCAAAGTGATGTTCCGAAAGCGTTGCCAACGACTCGCCCCATCAATGGCATAAGCCTCATACAAATCTTGAGGAATTGATTGTAAACCAGCCAACAACAAAATGCTGATGAAGGGCGTCGTTTTCCACACATCTGCCGCAATTACCGCCAGCATTGCCAGGTTTGGGTCGCCCAGCCAGTTGATGCCTGCACCTGCTGGAATCGCACCGACCCGTCTGAGTAAATCGTTGACCACCCCGTATTGGTCATTGAAGATCCAGACCCAGGCTAAACCGATCAGGGCTGTAGGCAAAGCCCAGGGCAAAATAGCAATCGTGCGCACAATGCCTCGACCTTTAAAAGACTGATCGAGCACCAAGGCAATGCCTAAACCCAACAGCATTTCCAGTATGACTGAGCCCAAGGTGAAGATTGTGGTGTTCCCCAGCGTTTGCCAAAAGCGCCCATCGGTTCCCAAACGGCTATAGTTATTGAGGCCCGAATAAACAGGCTCTAGTTTGGTTGCCAGGTTCTCGGTAAATTGGCTCAGCCAAAAGGCCCGACCAATCGGATAGGCAAAGACCAACAGCAACAAAATCAGCGCAGGTAAAACAAGAACCCAGCCTATAATTTGTTCACGTGTGCGAATCGTGGTTTCAAATTTCATCCGGCAACTCCCTGAAAATTGCCAACCAGAGCTCTAGTTTCACGAGCCGCCCGCTGCATTGCTTCTTGTGAACTCAGCCTGCCACTAAAAGCAGCACTCAAATAGCGCTGCAAGATGTCAGACGCCTGCGCATATTGAGCGATTGGAGGACGCAATACTGCCTTGTCAGCCACCTGCAGTAAGTCAGGGAAGTAGCTGTATTTCTCAACGATTTGGGGGTCCGTAAACAGAGGTCGGCGGCTAGGCAAATAGCCAGTTTTAAGCGTGAAGTTCTTCTGGGTTTGCGCACTCGTGATGTACTGAATTGCTTTCCAGGCTTCCTTGGGGTGAGCACTACTCTTCGAAATCCCAAATCCCCAACCACCTTTGCAAGCGCCACTGCGACCACCGGGTGCAGCCACCATTGGCTTGATTGCAAATTTGCCCCGGATTGGGGAATCTCCAGCATTGGCGAGAGGCACTGCATAGGGCCAGTTACGCATGAAGCCTGCCGCGCCACTTCTGAAGAAGCGCCAGACATCATCTTCGATGTAAGTCACCACGCCAGGTGGCGAAATGCGCTCCGTAATCGTTTCACGCAGAAAATCGACTGCTTTGATCGCCTCCGGTCGATCTAATCCGATCTCGTTGTTGTCGGGATTCACCCAGAAGCCCCCGAACCCTTCTAAAACCTCCACAAACATGGCCGCCGCACCTTCGTATTGGCGACCCTGCCAGAGATAGCCCCAGGGCGCAGCGCCTGTGGCCTGGATTTTTTTGGAAGTGGCGATCAAATCGGCGAAGGTATTGGGCGGCTGAGCACCAACTTGCTCCAGTAGGTCAGTTCGGTAGAAGAGCATGGCCGCATCAGTGCGGAAGGGCAGGCGATAGAGCCCGCCTTCGTAGCGTCCAGCTTCTACATCTGCCGGGAAGAAATCAGCTAAGTCTTGTGGCGAAACCTGGTTAGACAAATCCTGTAACCAGCCAGCAGCGGCAAACTTAGGAGTCCAAACGACGTCCATGTAGACCAGATCGTAAGGAGATTTGCCCAGCAAAAAAGTGGAGGTGTAGAGGTTTTCTACCGAATCTGTGGCGTTTGGACCTTCGACTAAATTGAGGCGGATACCAAGATTTGCTGCTTCAAAGTCCTGAATGATATCGGTCCATTGTGAAGTTTCTAGCGCCTGAATTAACAGGTTCAGGGTAACAACGGGCCTCTGCGTCAGGGCAGGCAGAGCTATTAGTAAAGCACTCAGCAGAAACACAAGCAGTAGCTTAAACCTCCCAAGGAGGCTCCAGAATCTACTGAGCGGCTGCCTAAGTTTTATAAGCCAGCTCATGGTATTAAAGGTGAGAGTTTTGGAATCTAAATTCGTTAGCTAAAGGCTATCACGGGATTTCGAGCTTTCTAGGCTACAAATTAATGACTGTAATTTAACTTAATACCTTCTTAGCTGGTTTAATGTTTAGCCTCTCTTAAGATATAGGAGCTTTTTAAGCGAGCTTACTGGAGATGTTGGATGTCATTAGAGCATCCACCTAGGGAGAGGTATTCAATGTTACCGTTTCCTATGGTTTTGCTCCCAAATATTTGACTTTAAGACATTTAGACATTTTCTTAAGTTAGCCTAATCCAGGTTTTTAGATTGGGCTTTTGAATTGAAGTTCCAAGGAATTGAAAGTTCAAAATGCTTCACTTGATCCGAAACCAGCGATAGCCATAGCCAGCTAAAGCAATAGCCGCTAAATTATGATTCAGCGGCTCATATTGTTGGTCTCCCAGAAGATCGGTCACGTAAATAGCGTCTAAATCTTTTGTAGTTAAGGTCACAATACAAGCCTGAGCAGATAGGTTGTGCACCGCTATCGCCACTCTTCGCTCATATTGGCAGCAATGGGCAAAGACAGAGGCTGAGCCAGTTTCCAGGATCTGAAGCGTTCCCCAGCCAAATTCTGGGCATTCCCGACGCGTTCGGATCAAGCGCTCCATCCAATTGAGCACCGAGAGCGGATCGCGATGCTGGGCAACGACGTTTACCTGGGCATAGCCATACTCAGGGCTCGAGATTACAGGGCGAATTAGCTTAGCAGCGTCAGCATTGGAGAAACCGCCATTAGCCTCCGGCGACCACTGCATAGGCGTGCGCACACTCATTCGCTCGGGCAACCCCAGGTCATCGCCCATGCCAATCTCCTCGCCGTAGTACAGGACTGGCGTTCCCGGCAGGCTGAACAATAGGCTGTAGGCCAGTTCCAGACGGCGACGGTCTCCAGCCAACATCGGCGGCAGGCGGCGACGCACCCCCCGCTCGTAGATCTGTGCGTCTGGATCAGGAGCGAAAGCCTCGAACACCACTTGACGCTGTGCTGGGCTGAGCATGCCCAGGTTGAGTTCGTCGTGGTGGCGCACGAAGTTGGCCCATTGTCCGACCGGCGAAATCGGCGGCAGTGCTTGCAAGCAGTGGTGCAGTGGCTCCGCTTGCTCACTAGCCATCGCTAGAAACAAGGCCTGGTTGAGCAGAAAGTTAAATAGCAGGTGCATTTCGTCGCCCTCACCGAAGTAGGGAGCAACCTCATGCGGTTCAACATCGGCCTCAGCTAGCAGGACCGCATCGCCGCGCCGCGACGAGAGGAACTGGCGCATCTGCCGCAGAAAGCGGTGAGGGTCGTTGAGGATGGTAGGTTGATTGCCCTTAGGTCGAATCAGGAAGGGCGCAGCATCAACACGAAAACCAGAGACACCCAACTCCAACCAAAAACCCATAATTTTACGAATCTCTTCTTGCACTGCTGGATTAGCAATATTGAGATCGGGCTGATGGTAGTAAAAGCGGTGCAAATAGTAAGCTTTAGCCTGTTCGTCGTAATTCCAAATCCGCTCCTGCACGCCAGGATAAATCACACCTTCATGGGCATTAGCGGGCAACGTTTCGGACCAGACATAGTAATCGCGGTACTTCGAGTTTCGGTCAGCGCGGGCGCTTTGAAACCAGGGATGTTGATCTGAGGTGTGATTAACCACGAGATCAATCAGCACTCGCATGCCCTGTTCTCGCGCTTGATGCGTAAACTCAACAAAATCTCCCAATGTGCCCAGGCGAGGGTCAACACTGTAGTAATCCATCACGTCGTAGCCGTTATCTCGGTTGGGTGAAGGATAAAACGGCTGCAACCAAATACAGGTTACGCCCAGACCCGCTAAGTAATCTAAGCGCTGAGTCAGACCTGCGAAGTCACCGACGCCATCGCCGTCACTATCTAAATAGGTCTTAACGTCAAGCGCGTAAATAATTGCGTTTTTGTACCAGAGGTTTCTCATGCTTTCCTCTCAATGCTTTCCATTATGAAATCTACCTCTTACGCAGCATCGTGCGGGAGAAGGATAGCTTTTATGTCGATCCTCCCTTTGAAGCCTTTTAAATTCTATTAGCTGATCTGCCTCAGGAGAGATGGTTTGTACTTGAGCAAGTTAGACGCTTTGCTTACACTAAATAAGCTTAGTTCACCCTCAGAAGTACCTCAACAGTATTTCTGCAATGGGTGCTCTCAATGCGTTTTAAGGCTTTGGTACTTGAGCACTACTGCTTTCAAAAGTAGAAGTTTGCTTTTCGTCGGTCTTGCCTTACTTACTGCTCTTTTTGTTAAATCTTAAGAAGAACCAAACGTGAGCATCAAATTATTGCTGTCGTCTGGCATCGCAGCCTCACTGGCCACCGCTCCTGTCGCCTTTGGGCGAGACGGGGACTGGATCCAATTTCTGTTTGGGCAACCACCCAAGCTCACCCAAGTTAGCGGACGTGAGGTCGAAGAAGACGAGGACACCTCTTTCCGGTTTGGGAGCTTCTACCAGGTTCGCTTAACTGACGAAATCACCGTTCGGCCAGGCATGTTTGCAGTCACTAATCTAGAACACGACGAGAGCAACAACACGATCTTCGTGTGGACTTTGCGGACTATCTTCGAGTTTTGAGCCGTTTTGATTCCATGTTCAAGGCTGAGCCTTGCGAAATAGATGAAAAGCCAAATTTTGTGACCAGAATCACCGTTCTTGAAGCCTAAGATCACGGTTTCTATAGCTCGCAGATCACTTAAACCCTGAGAGGAATAGCCGATAGTTTAATTATTGAGCCACAAGCCATCCCTCTCATGGATACCCGCTCGGAAGATCTATCGCCCAACCCACTGCTACAGCTAATACCTTTGGCTCTAAGCTTTGCGGATGATGCGGTACTTCTAGGGCTATCTCGACTGGGGCTACCCTTATTAGGGCTATCCTGGCTGTCCTCAGCTTTGCTGGGTTTCACCCTTGTCTACTGGATGGTGCGGTTGCTCAAGCAAATCTTACGGTTTAAGACAACAGGTTTGCAAATTCACCCGGTCGGGGTATAGGCAGGACTGTAATGTTCTCTTACCGTAAGAAGTAATAACCCTCCTATTCAGAAAGGACAAAAAAATGCTAGCTCTTCTTCTTTTGGTCTCCGTTGGTAGTGGTCTGTTCTTCGCTAGCGATCATCTGCTGAAAACCCACGGCCTCTAAATTCCCACTCTCCAAATTGAAACTTCCCAGTTTCTTAAAGTCTGGTTTTTTAGAGCCCAGTTTCGAGTCTAGTTTTTTAGCAATCGTCACGAAGAAAGAATTAGCAAGTGCTAGGGCGCGCCCCAACTAGTTCTAATTGCAAACTGGTTTTCTCCTTCCAGGTATTGGTTCGTAATTTATAAGCCAGATCGACTTGTTCCGGTAATGGACAGTGAGCTCCCCAGCGCCAAGCCACTGCATTTATTCGGGTTCCAGTCTTATCTCGCACCGTGAGCCGCAGATGTGCATTTTCTTGTCCCATCGTGCGCTGTTCAATGACTTGTAGGCCACGGCTACAGAAGATCGGTTCAGGATTGCCGATGCCGCAGGGTTGCAGCTGATCCAGTTGCGCCATCAGCTCCAAACTGAGATCTGCCAAGTCGGCGCAGGCATCAATTTCGACTAAGGGACGCAATTGCTCAGGTTTTAAGCAGCCAGTTGCGAATTGGCGCAGGCGCTGCCGCAGATTGGGCAGGTTCGCTGGATCCAACGAGAAACCACCGGCTGCTTCATGACCGCCGTGCTTCGCCAGCAGGTCTTTGCAAAACTCCAGTGCCTCGAACACATGAAACTCGGGGATGCCCCGCGCTGAGCCCCGCACCTCGGTGGTTGAGAGCGAACCAATAAACACCGGCACACCGTAGCGCTCCTTCAGGCGCGAGGCCACAATGCCAATTACGCCGTGGTGCCAGTTTTCCTGAACCAGTAGCAGCACGCGCTCGGCTGCAAAGTCGATGGGGTTCTGCCCCAACCAGGCCACGGCTTCCTGCTCTATCTGCTTGCACAGTTGCTGACGCTCGCGGTTGATCTCTTCGCAGACCAGCGCTAACTCTTTGGCTCGCGCCGCAAAGTCTGTGGTCAAGAGTTCGATCACCACGCGCGGGTCGTCGATGCGACCCATAGCGTTGATGCGTGGTCCCAGGCCAAAGCCCACAGCATCGGGTCGAAAGGCTTCGCCTCGGCCCTGCCGCGTCACCTCGATCAGCGCTTGAATTCCCGCCAGGTTCGAGTGCGGCAATCGCTGCAAACCCCAGCGCACCCAACGCCGATTTACCCCGGTCAAGGGAGCCATGTCGGCAATCGTGCCCAGCGTAAACAGTTCTAGTAGCTCACCGGCCAGCTGCTTGCGCTGGTTAAAGCGCTCGGCCAGCAAACAGGCCAGCACATAGGCTACGCCCACCCCTGCCAAGCCCCGAAACGGTGAGTCAACTGGGATCAGCTTGGGATTCAAAATCGCATCGGCAACCGGCAATTTGCCATCGGGGGAGGGCTCGTGATGGTCGGTGATAATCACGGTTAGGCCCAGGGCTTTGGCTTTGGCAATCGGATCGAAGGCAACGATGCCGTTATCCACCGTCAAAATCACGCTGACGCCGCGTTGAGCCAGTTCCAGCACCATGCGCTCGTTGATGCCATAGCCATCGTGGGCGCGGCTGGGGATCTCATAACTGGCCTTGGCTCCTAACTGCCGGAAGGTGCGCAGCAGCAGAGCTGTGCTGGTCATACCATCGGCGTCATAGTCGCCACAAATCGCAATCGGTTGTCCTGTTCTCACTGCCTGTTCTAGACAATCGAGTGCCGGTGTTAAATCACTGAAGTGCTCGCGCGGATCCGGTAACTGCCAGGTTTCAGGATGGAGAAACGTCTGCGCCGCTTCCAGACTATTTTTGCCTCGGCTTACCAACACCTGCGCCACTAGGGGAGACAGATTTAGCTCGTCGGCAAGCTGCTGCACGAGCTGAGCTTGGGCAGGTTGGGTGATCCAGCGTTGGTCAGGCAAAGGCATCGAGGGCTCGCATCCAAATACGTTTTTGAAGTGTTGATTGAATTGTTGACTCTGTAGGCGAGATTATCGACGCCTGTGTCGGCCTTAGCAAGCAGTGTTAACTTATATGAAGGGGATAGCTTTTAAGTTTTTTTAGGTTTAGCGGCTTTATGACGTCCACGCTCCCGTCTCAGCAAACAGCATTTACGCAAGAAGACTGGCAGGGGGGTTACACCTCGCTGCGCGAAGAAGTCGATTACTGGATTTCAGATGCAGATATTGAAGGCCAACTGCCTGCGGCTTTGCGGGGCACGTTGGTGCGCAATGGCCCTGGTTTGCTGGAGGTGGGTGGACACCCGTTGCAGCATCCCTTTGATGGCGATGGCATGATCGCCGCTTTTAGTTTTGCCGGCGATGGTCGGGTTCATTTCCGCAATCGCTATGTGCGTACGGAAGGCTACCTGGCTGAGCAAGCGGCAGGACGTCCACTGTATCGTGGGGTTTTTGGCACCAACAAGCCCGGTGGGTTTTTCGCCAATGCCTTTGATGTGCGGCTGAAGCACATTGCTAATACCAACGTCATTTATATCGGTGGCAAATTGCTGGCGCTGTGGGAAGCGGCCTCACCCTACAAGCTTGACCCTGACACGCTCGACACTCTGGGCTTGGATAATCTGGGCGGTGTGTTGCCTGAGGGCGCACCTTTCTCGGCCCATCCTCGCTTGGATCCGGTCAGTGGCAACTTGGTCAACTTTGGCATTCGCACTGGGCTTTCCACCAGCCTGACCATGTATGAGCTGAACCCGGCGGGCGAAGTGGTCAAGACCCATACGCACGCGGTCCCGGGCTTTGCTTTCGTGCATGACTTTGCGCTGACGCCAGAGTACGCGATCTTCTTTCAAAACCCGGTGTTTCTGAATCCGATTCCCTTCTTGTTGGGGCTACGCGGTCCAGGCGAATGCCTGAAGTTTATGGCGCGACAGAAGACGCGCATTTTGCTGGTGCCGCGTGATGGCAGTGCCATCCGCACCCTGGAAATGGATCCTTGCTTCGTGTTTCACCATGTCAATGCTTTCCAGGAAGGGCAGACCGTGGTGATCGATTCGATTGCCTATGAGGACTTCCCCAGCGTCGAACCGGGCAGCAATTTCCGTGAGATTGACTTCAATAGCGTGCCGGTGTCGCAGCTGTGGCGCTTCCGTTTGGATTTGGCACAGGGCACAGTGCAGCGCGAGTTGCTGACGCCCAGGGCCTGCGAGTTCCCCACGGTGCATCCGGACTATGTGGGCCAGCCCTACCGCCATCTCTACATCGGTGCAGCTCACCAGCCCGAGGGCAATGCTCCACTTCAGGCGATCCTCAAGTTGGATCTGGAAACAGGTGAGCAGCAACTCTGGAGCGCCGCGCCGCGTGGCTTTATGGGTGAGCCGGTATTTGTGCCCTTCCCAGATGGTCAGGGTGAAGAAGACGGCTGGCTGCTGAGCCTGGTCTACGATGCGGCCCATCAGCGCAGTGACTTGGTGATTCTGGATGCGCGCGATGTGGCCGCGGGTCCGGTGGCGCGGCTGCACTTGAAGCACATCATCCCCTATGGGCTGCACGGCAGCTTTACGGAGCAGGTGCTGGGAGTCTAAGCGCCTATGGTTGAGGACTCGGTGTTGGGGGCGACGCGCTAGCTCAGTCAGCAAAGGCTAACTTGGGGGCAGTTCTCTTGCGGTCTGCCCCAAGGCTTCCATGAGCAAAAGCAATAACGAAACGCCGGTTCTACTAGCCTCTTTGGTAGTTACACTGCTGCTTGCGGCGGGTCTGGTATTTTTCTTGGGGCCGAAACTGGGACTGAGGTTGGGCGGGACTAGCCCTGAATCCCAGCCCTCTGCTCAAGATGGCAATTCAGGTCAGGCGGGTTCAGCTACGCAAACCGAGTCAGCACCTGCGGCAGTGGGGGCTAATTTCAAAGATGTGCCGGTGCCGAGTGGCTTGTTTAGCTACGGCGGTAGCACCACTTGGGCACCGATTCGGCAGTTGGTTGACTCGCAGATTCAGAGTGCGCGGCCTGAGTTTCAGTTGCGCTATACCAGCCCGGTGACCGGGGCACCCGGTTCGAGCACGGGAATTCGCATGTTGCTGAATGGCGAACTGGATTTTGCGCAGTCCTCGCGTCCATTGCAAGACAGCGAATATCAGGCAGCGCAGCAGCGGGGCTTTGCTTTGGCCCAATCGCCGGTGGCCATTGATGGCATTGCGGTGGTGGTCAATCCCAATTTGAATCTGCCGGGTCTGACGATTGACCAGTTGCGGCAAATCTACCGGGGGCAAGTGAACAACTGGAGCCAGGTGGGTGGGCCGAATCTACCGATTACGCCGTTTTCGCGGCGGGTGGGCGATGGCGGTACGGCGGAGTTTCTAGTCGAAAACGTTTTGCAGAATCAGGCGTTTGGGCCGAACGTGCAATACGTTGCTACGACCACAGAAGCGCTGCGCAAAGTGAGCAGCACAGCAGGCGGTGTCTACTACGCTTCGGCTCCGGAAGCGGTGCCCCAGTGCGGGGTGAAACCGTTGCCAATTGGACAGGAGGCCAATCAGTGGGTGCCGCCTTATCAGGAACCTTTGGTACCACCGGCCAATTGTCCGGCTCAACGCAATCAACTGAACGGTGAGGCTTTTCGCGATGGCAATTATCCTTTAACGCGCAAGTTGTTTGTGGTGGTGAAGCAACAGGGACGCGAGCAAGAGGCGGGTGAAGCCTATAGCAAGCTGCTGCTAACTGACCAGGGACAAAAGCTGATCGAGCAGGCGGGTTTTATTCGGCTGCGTTAGGAATTAATGGGGGCCTAATTTAGGTTCCTAAGTTCGGGAGTTATTGCTTAAGGCTCGGTGCAGAAGTGGGGCGGAGAGGTTATAGAGGGTGACGGCGGGACGACCGCGCACTTCATTAGGAACGCGCATACTTTCGATCCATTGTTTGGTTTCGAGGGTGCTGAGCAGGCGGTTGATTTCGGTTTCACTTTGGCCGCTGTGGACGACGAGCAAGGAAATAGGAATGCGGGCTCGTAAACTTCTGGGGTCGGTGAGATTGGCAATCACGAGCAACAGGATTTTGGAGGAGGTGGGAAGGCGAATTTCGCGGCTGATGTGGTCCCAGAGTTGCAGGCGAATTTGAGAAGGGGAGAGGTGAGAAGTATTCATTGAGGTGCGGTGAGGGGTTGGGGATTGGGCGTGTAAAAACTGCGCAGGTTGAGGTCGAGATCCAATTGGGCTTTGCGTTGTTGCCACAGTCGGTGGAGATAGGCGACGGTGTCGGCGGCGTAGGTGAAGCGTTCGATTTCGTGTTTGAGCAGTTGGCCGAGTTCTTGCAGGGCTTGATGGTCTGAACAGGTGCGAATGGCTTGCACACAGGCTTCGAGCCAGTAGATGAGGTTGCGGTAACTGATGAATTGGCCGCCTCGATCTTTGCGATGCACAAACAGGACATTGGCCCATTGTTCAAAACGCAGAATTAGGTCGGGTGGAATGCCTAAGTAGGTGGCGAGATAGCTGAGCGAAATCTCGAATTGATGCGGATTAATGGTCTGCAAAAGTTGGCGCATAGGGATGCGAGTTGTAGAAGGGAGGCTGCAATGTTGCACCGGGCAGGGAAACCCTGCCCCTACGGAATTCGTCATTGAAAACCGAGGGATTTACAATTTCACAGTCGTGGGTAGGGGCAGGGTTTCCCTGCCCTTTAGGGGGGCCAGAATGCGGTCCTTGGGTAGGGGCGAGGTTGCCTCGCCCTTACCGTGGATGCCGCCAAACAATGAGCCACCCCGGTGATTTGCCAATGCAAGTCGGGGTGGCTAGTCGGTGTTAAAATCACCTGTCAGCCGCCGGACTGTGCCATTCACAGTTAGGGGGTTAGCTATCTAGAAGTTCCTCATAGCTTCTAGGTAGCGCTTAAGTTTTTGTGGCGTTTTTTCGTTAGGCAAATTCTCCAATTCGAGCGGTGCAGATTAACCTATCAGAACCATCGTGATTTTTGCAATAGGTTCCGCAAGGCTGATTTCAACTACGCTCTGGCATTTGGGCAAAATGCTCGCGCAGCAGATCGTGGGTGAAGCGATAACTACCACCAACCCGTTGTAGGAAGAGGCGCTCAGTGGCGTAGTTAAGGAAGCGGGCATAGTTCCAGGGGATATTACCGCTTTGCCAGAGGATGAGACGGAGAGTGAAATGTTGGATGCAGGTTAGACCGCCATACTGAAACATCCCAAGAATCAGGCCAGCACTCAGCCCACTAAGCAGCCCCCCAAGCAGCCCAACACTCAGCCCAAAAAGCAGTCCAACAATTACAGCGTTACTTGCAGAACGCCAAATACCCTGATTAGGAATAGCTTTCCTTTCTACTTCAAATCCACTCAGCCCACCAAGCAGCCCAAGAATCAGTCCAAAAAGCAGCCCACCAAGCAGCCCAAAAAGCAGCCCAACACTTAGCCCAACAAGCAGCCCAACACTCAGCCCAAAAATCAACCCAACAAGCAGCCCAACACTCAGCCCAACAAGCAACCTACCACTCTGGAAGTATTCACGTAGTCCAGCCCCTGCGTTTTTCCAAGACCAACGTAGAGTCTCAACCAGCTCAATCTCATCACTCAGCCCAACACTCAGCCCAAAAATCAACCCAACACTCAGCCCACTAACCAACCCAACACTCAGCCCACCACTCAGCCCACCACTTAGCCCAACACTCAGCCCACCACTCAGCCCAACTCCAATTCGATATGCTTGCTTCTGAGAGCCTCGTTGTAACCAGGCTGGCTGTATTTTCTCGATTAAGAATTCGGTTTGCTTTTCGGCTTTTAGTCTTTGAGCTAACCAAATCAGCCAGTGACGAGTTTTTTCTGGAGTTGGCTCTTTTCGCTCGGTGTACTCCTGGCTTTTTATAGATCGCTCTAGCATCCGCCTAATATAGGCATCAAAGAGATAACGCTGACGCTCTTGAGAAGAAGCAAGCTGCTGCCATTCTGGAAAGGAAATTTCTTGATAAGCCAGGGTGATAATGCTCAGCAAAAGCGGCGTTTGAGCTAAATCCAGTAGCGCTGGATCACTCGCAATGCTTTGCCACAACTCTGGACCTGTAACGCGCAACAGATATTCTTTAATTTGAAATTGCTCCAGAGGTAACAAGCAGATTGCCCCATTCAGATTAAGGCTAGTCTCATGGCTCTCGTATTCTTCCAAACGGCTGCAAACAACTACATGTCTGGGTCGCTCATCCGATTGAAGCCACTCGTTAATCGCCTCAACACACTTCGCTTGCCGCTCTGAGGCCAACTCATCCAACCCATCCAGCAACGGCAAAAGCTTTCGCTCTCTTAACCACCTCTGTCCAATATCTGCCCGCACCCCATACTTGAGCTTGAGTTCCGCCACCAACCAATCAAAAATACTTTGCTCGTTCTTCTGCCAAGATGAAAGGTTTACTAAAACTGGAGTTGGCTGCTCAAAGTCTTCTTCATTACGAGCAATTAGCTGCTTCGCTAAATCCAGAAGCATTGTCGTTTTGCCAGCCCCCGGTGCTCCCAAAAGCAACAGCTTACCTGCAACATCCGGGAGTTCAAAAACCTCAATGACGCTTGTTCCTGGCGCCAAAGGATAGTGAGGCCGTGTGCCAATTTTGACTTGCACATCCCAAGGCCGTTCAACCTGTTTCGGCTGTGCCTCCATATGCAAAATCAAGCGCACCTGATTGTGCAAAGAACTGCTGAGCCGCCCCTCAACTTCTCCCTTGACCGACTCCTGCAAAATTTTGAGATTGCGAGACTCCTGCTCAGAAGAAATCCCAGTTGCTTCATCTTGCTTAGGCTTGTCACTATCCGCCTCAGACTGATTTGAAAGCCAAACCAGAAAAGCCGACGCAAGCGTTAAAATCAGCAGCAGCAAAACGATTGCCTGCTGGGTTGCAGAGAATTCAATTCCAGAGATTGAGCGGGTTTGGAACCAAAGGAATTGGGGCTGCTTAGGAATCTCTGGCAAGTTGTTCGTGAGCCAGCCAACCAGAAGAGCAATAATTGCAGACAACAAGGCCAACAGGAAAAAATTCTTCTGCATCGTCTGAACTGGCTCAGCCCATCTTGAGTGCCACTATAGCTGCTGGAGCCCCCCTAACCCCCCAATTCTGGGGGGAACCGGATTTATTGCTTCTCTTCGATTTCGTAACGCTTAAGCTTTCATGGCGTTTTTTCGCTAGGCAAAATCTCTAATCAGAACCGTTGTGATTTTTGCAATAGGTTCCGCAAGGCTGATTTCAACTACGCTCTGGCATTTGGGCAAAATGCTCGCGCAGCAGATCGTGGGTGAAGCGATAACTACCACCAACCCGTTGTAGGAGGAGACGCTCGGTGGCGTAGTTGAGAAAGCGAGCGTAGTTCCAGGGGATATTGCCGCTTTGCCAGAGAACGAGACGGAGAGTGAAATGTTGGATGCAGGTTATACCGCCATACTGCAACAGCCCAATAATCAGCCCGATAACTAGCCCAGTAGTCAGCATAAACCTCAGCGCAACAATCGGCTCAACTACTAGCCCACTAATCAGTCCACCGACCATTCCAATAATCAACGAAAACATTAACCCAACAATCAGTGCACCACACACAGCGTTACATGCAGAACGCCGGATGCCTTGGTTAGGAGTAGCTTTCCTCTCTACTTCAAGGCCACTTAGCCCACCTCTCAGCCCAAGCCTTAGCCGGAACAGCAGCGCAAGCATCAGCACCAACATTGCCCCAAATTTTGGATCAACAAGCAGACTACCAAGCAAACCACTAAGCAAACCACTAAGCAGACCAATTCTGAGCTCAGGGATGGGGATTCTACACAGCCCAGACCATGCTTTCTTCCAGGACCAGCTTAGAGTTTCAACCACACTAATCTCATCCATCTGTCTAGGCCCCAGCCCGACCCCTGGCACAAACATCAGCCCAAACATCAGCCCAAACGTCAGTCCACTAGTTAGCCCGGACTTCAACCCAAACATCAGCCCAGACCTCAGCACACCAATTAGCACACCAATAGGCACACCAACTAGTCCACCAATCAGCACACATCCAATTTGATATGCTCGCTTCTGAGAGCGTTCCTGTAGCCAGGTCGGCTGCATTTTCTCAATCAGAAACTCAGTTTGGTTTCCGGCTTTTAGTCTTTGCGCTAACCAAATCAGCCAGTAACGAGTTTTTTCTGAGGTTGGTTTTTTGTGCTCGGTGTACTCTTGACTTTTTATCGTTCGCTCTAGCATCCGTCTGATATAGGCATCGAAGAGATAACGCTGGCGCTCTTGAGAAGAAGCAAGCTGATGCCATTCTGGAAGAGATATTTCCTGATGAGCCAGGGTGATAATGCTTAGAAAAAGCGGCGTTTGAGCCAAATCCAGTAATGCCGGATCACTTGCGATGCTTTGCCACAATTCCGGGCCTGTAACGCGCAACAGATATTCTTTGATTTGAGATTGCTCCAGAGGCAATAAGCAGATTGCCCCATTTAGATTGAGACTGGCCTCATGGCTCTCGTATTCTTTCAAACGGCTGCAAACAACGACACGTCCAGGCCGCTCATCCGATTGAAGCCAAGCATTAATCGCTTCAACACACTTCGCCTGACGCTCTGAGGCCAACTCATCCAACCCATCCAGCAACGGCAAAAGCTTTTGCTCTCGCAACCACCGCTGCCCAACATCTGCCCGCACCCTATGCCTGAGATTGAGTTGCGCCACCACCCAATCAAAAATACTTTGCTCGTCTTTTTGCCAAGATGAGAGGTCTAGCAAGACTGGAATTGGCTGTTCAAAATCTTCCTCATTACGAGCGAGAAGTTGCTTTGCCAAATCCAAAAGCATTGTCGTTTTTCCAGCTCCTGGTGCCCCCAAAATCAACAGCTTGCCTGCAACTTCTGGGTGTTCAAAAACCTCAATGACGTTTGTTCTTGGTGTGGCAGGATAATGAGGCTGCATGCCAATCTTGATACCCCTAGCCAAAGGCGAATCCACCTGTTTCGGCTGCGCCTTCATACACAGAGCCAAGTGCACCTTATTGTGCAAAGAACCACTCAGCCGCCCCTTAACTTCTTTCTTGACTTCCTCCTGCAAAATCTTGAGAATTCGATACTCTTGCTTAGGAGAAATCCCAGCCGTTCCACCTCTATCAGGCTCACTGCTTGGCCCAGCGTTTCTTCTCAGGATATTAACTAGTTGAGACGCATCGATAGTGAAGAAAACTAGGCACAGGATCCCTAAAGCTTCTACTAAAGCTTTAGTCTTCTCACTGCTTGACTCAGGCGGATTAGCCAACCAACTCAACGAAACGCCTAGAATCACAAGCTCAAAGGCCAACCTCAAGACTGAAAAGGTCCTTCCTGGGACTTGAGGGAGCGAGGGCAATTGGTTAAGCAACCAACCTAAAACAGCAGCCACCACTGCGCCAAGCAGCAATCTTAGTAAAGGATCATCTGGCATTACTTGTATTTTGCTCAGTGCTGGCAACGAGGGGCACCGAAGCAATCCATCTTGAGTGCCACTATAGCCGCCAGAACACAGAGAGTCCTCCTACCTCCTCCACCCTGGGAGGAACCGGATTTATTACGTCCCTCTAATACCAATTGTCTAAATGAGAGCTAGAAATCAGAACCCCACCGCCTATGGCTCCTCCCCTTGGCAAGGGGAGGCTGGGAGGGGTCGATGTGTAGCAGTTAAAAAGGGAGTTGGTATAACTCCCTGATGCAGCATTAACTGGAATTCTTGCTCCCCCCAACCTTGGGGGGGCCGGGTGCCTTTCTCAGCCACGGCAGAAGTCTCTCCTCTCAATCCTGATCTTGGTTTTGCCTGTGCGTATATAACTGTTGCTTAAGCGAATGCAACTTTTCTGAAAGCGTTAGTTATTGTCACGTTCGCATCGGTTGCT
Source organism: Leptolyngbya sp. FACHB-261 (assembly GCF_014696065.1). NCBI lineage: Bacteria > Bacillati > Cyanobacteriota > Cyanophyceae > Leptolyngbyales > Leptolyngbyaceae > Leptolyngbya > Leptolyngbya sp. FACHB-261. The sequence goes on from NZ_JACJPL010000015.1 coordinate 261,809, forward strand.
TTTGGGCTCTGAACAGTTGCTTCTGCTTCTAGAGCAGTTGCTTACCGGGGCTGATCAGTTATGTTCACTCATCGATCAGTTACTTTTGTATGCGCGGTTCCAAGTTTTGCGGACAGATCAGTTACTTTTGCCAGCTCCTTAACCTCTGCCGCTGAGTAATGAAGGCACCTGCCCCCTATGATTCCAGCCCTACTTGCGCCCCCACTCACACCGCCTGCTCTGCTCATCGCCTCCGAGCGCAGCCCCCAAGTCCTATTTGGCCGCCTATTCAACCAATTGCAGCCACGTGTAGGTTTGGCGTCCGTTAGCCTGGCCACCGACAGAACAACCGATGATTTGGTCGCCTTTCCAGGCGCTGAGGGCTATGGAGCACTCGCCAAAGGCGGACGTGGCGGAAAAGTTATCGCTGTCACCAACCTCAACGACGCTGGCCCTGGCAGTTTACGGGCGGCAACCGAAGTTAGGGAACCCCGCATCATCGTCTTCCGGGTCGGCGGCACCATTACCCTCAAACGCGACATCGTCCTTCAGGATCCCTACGTCACCCTTGCCGGACAAACTGCCCCCGGCGATGGCATCACCCTACGCGGCGCCACCCTGCTGATCTCCACCCACGACGTCATCGTGCGTGGCTTGCGCGTACGCGTCGGTGATGACCCCAACGGCCCCGATCCAGGCGACCGCGATGCCATTGCCATCCGTGCTGAGCGCCGCAACCAGGTCTACAACGTGATCGTGGATCACTGCTCAGTCAGTTGGGCCATCGACGAGAACCTGAGCACCTGGGGTCCAGTACGTAACATCAGCTTCCAGTGGAATCTGATCGGCGAAGCCCTGAGCCAGAGCCTGCACCACAAAGGCCGCCACAGCATGGGCCTACTAGTCGGCGACCACGCCCAACAGATCTCGATCCACCACAACCTGTTCGCCCACAACGTCAGCCGCAACCCCTCCATGAAGGGTGGCACTGCAACTGAAGTGGTCAACAACGTCATTTACAACTGGGGCAACCAGGCCACCGATTACTACAGCGACCGCGACAGCCGCAGTGGGCCACTCTTCCTCAACGTGATTGGCAACTACTACAAAGCCGGTCCCAATAGTCGTTTTCGGGCCATCGGTAAAAGCGCCAGCGGCCCCCTCAAAGGCAGCAAGGTTTACTTACAAGGCAACATCGGCCCCAACCGCCCCGACGATTCAGGCGATCAATGGCTCATAGCAGGCAGGGCCAAATACCGCAGCGACCGCCCCGCCCTTGAGCCCTCCGGCATCCACACTGACCCTGCTAACACTGCCTATGAGCGCGTGCTCGCTAGCGCTGGAGCGATCACCGCCGGACGGGACAGTGTCGATCAGCGCCTTTTGCAATCGGTGCGCAACGGCACAGGCGGCATGATCGACTCACCCCGCGAAGTCGGCGGCTGGCCCAACCTCAGCAGCGGCACCGCCCCGCAAGACAGAGACCAAGACGGCATGCCCGACTCCTGGGAACAAGCCCAGGGCCTCAACCCCACCGACCCTGCCGATGCCGACAACCGGGCCAGCAGTGGCTACACCTGGGTCGAGGAATATCTCAACTCGCTGTTCGGTTCTGGTTCCCGTCCGCTGGAGGCAGCCGCCTTGCTAGTTTGCTTTAGCGGCAGCAGTCTAATTTCCCGTGCCCATCGCCACCGGTAATGAAGCGGTAGGGGCATGGCATTGCCGCCCACACAGCCCGCCCCCGCATGGAGAAGGGCCGGGGGCAGAGCTTTCCTACGCCTCTTCGCGCAGTTTATCCAGGACCGAGCGGTCTTCCAGGGTCGAGGTGTCACCGAGCAATTCCTGCCCAGAGGCTAGGTTGCGCAACAGGCGGCGCATGATTTTGCCGGAGCGGGTTTTGGGTAAAGAATCGGTGAACTGGATTTGGTCAGGACGAGCCAGGGCACCGATTTCTTTGACGACGTGCTTTTTCAGTTCTTCTTTCAGGGCATCACTGGCTTGGTGCACTCCTTCTAGGGTCACAAAGGCGAAGACCGCCTCACCGCGCAGTTCATCCGGTTTGCCCACCACTGCCGCCTCCGCTACTGCCGGGTGTGAGACCAGGGCCGACTCAATTTCCATCGTGCCCAGGCGGTGACCAGAGACGCTAATCACGTCATCGACGCGGCCCATCACCCAGTAATAGCCATCTTGGTCACGGCGAGCGCCATCCCCGGCAAAGTAGAGATTGCCCGGAATATGCTCCCAGTAGGTGCGGCGGAAGCGGTCGTGATCGCCGTAGACCGTGCGCATCATCCCCGGCCAGGGGTGCTTAATCACCAGATAGCCGCCTTCACCTGCCGGGACGGGATTACCCTCCAGGTTCACAACATCCGCGATGATGCCCGGAAAGGGCAGGGTGGCGGAACCTGGTTTGGTTGGAATCGCACCGGGCAGTGGCGTCAGCATATGGCCGCCAGTCTCGGTTTGCCACCAGGTATCGACAATTGGGCATTTGCCGCCGCCAATCACGCGGTGATACCACATCCAGGCCTCCGGGTTAATCGGTTCACCCACCGTACCCAGCAGGCGCAGACTGGAGAGATCGCGGGCCTGGGGCAGCTGTTCGCCCATCTTGATGAAGGCACGAATGGCAGTCGGTGCCGTGTAGAAGATATTGACGCCGTACTTCTCGATCACGTCCCAGAAGCAACCGGGATTGGAGGCGCGGGGCGCACCCTCATACATCAGTGAGGTCGCCCCATTGGATAGTGGGCCATAGACGATGTAGCTGTGGCCGGTGATCCAACCCACGTCAGCCGTGCACCAGTAGACATCGGTGTCCTTGAGGTCGAACACCCACTGGGTGGTCAAGTGGGCGTAGAGGTTGTAGCCGCCCGTAGTATGGACGACGCCTTTGGGTTTGCCGGTCGTGCCTGAGGTATAGAGGACAAACAGCAGATCTTCGCTGTCCATCGGCTCGGCGGGGCAATCGGCAGAAGCATCTTTTTGCAGTTCGTGCCACCAGTGGTCGCGGCCTGCGGTCATCTCGACTGGATGCGCCTCACCCACTCGCTGCACGACCAGCACGTTCTGGACACTGGGCACACCGCCACCTGCTAGGGCGCGATCGACCTGAGATTTCAGAGGCACAATGGCACCCTTGCGCCAGCCGCCATCAGCGGTGATCACGAGCTTGGCCTCAGCGTCGACTAGACGGTCTTTGAGCGACTCTGCACTAAAGCCGCCAAACACCACATTGTGGACAGCGCCGATCCGGGCACAGGCCAGCATGCCTATCGCCGCCTCGGGAATCATGGGCATGTAGATGCCAACGCGGTCGCCTTTCTGCACGCCCAACTGCTTGAGCACATTGGCGAACTGACAGACTTCTCGATGCAATTGTGCGTAGGTTAGGGTGCGCGAATCGCCGGGTTCGCCTTCCCAAATCAGCGCTGCTTTATTGCGTCGCCAGGTGGTGAGATGGCGGTCCAAGCAGTTGTAAGAAATATTAATTTTGCCGCCGACAAACCACTTGGCCACGGGCGGTTGCCAGTCTAGAACCGTGTGCCATTTCTCGAACCAATGCAGCTCTTGCTCGGCCATTTCTGCCCAGAACTTAGCTGGGTCAGCCGCCGCCCGGTCATAGAGGGCTTTATATTCGTCCAGGCTTTTAATCCGAGCGCTTTGGGCGAATTCTGGCGGCGGTGCAAACAGCCGTTCCTCATGGAGGATAGATTCGATAGCTGGCTGGCTCATGGTTCTGGCGTATTGGAGGCTACAGACCAGAATTGTGGCACACTCAAGCCGCTGCGCTAAAGCGGTTTGGGGCTAAGCAGAGCACTTGGGCAAAGCACTAGACAGAACACTGAGCAAAGCGGTAAGCGTTGCCCCTAAGTTGTAGCCTCAAAGCCCTTGTAGACTAAGTTCTGACTAAGTCAAGCCTTGGTCAAGCCCTAGCCACATTTAGAATCGTGATGCGGCGCAAGGCCCGGTGGATTGTGCCTTCCTGCTCCATTTGATTGAGCAAGCGGGTAACAGTTACGCGGGTCGAGCCGATTAAGTCAGCAATTTCTTGATGGGTGAGGGGCAAATCGATCAGTTTGCCGTTCTCAACTTCCCGGCCAAATTTACTGCTCAACCAAACCAGAAATTGCATCAACGAAGCTTCGACCGGGCGGCAACGGATAATGCTAAGCAACTCTTCTGACTGCTGGATCTGAGCGAGCAAGGTTGGCAGCACTTGGTACCAACTGTGAGATGGCAAAATGCTCAGTTCTACCGCAGTGAGGCACTCAATTTCATAGGGGTTCGCCTTGGAGAGAGGACGGCCTACAACATCACCCGGTCCCCACAACCCCAAGGTGAGAACTTCGCCCTCTTCATTCCAGGTGAAGGTGCGAATAATGCCGCTCTCAATCCGCCACAAATAATCCTGAAGCAGGGGCACCGACGCACGACGGACAAAGCTGCGACGGGTGAAATCGAGCCGAAAATCAGTGAACTTGACCGGAAAAGCTAGCGGTATTGTTCTTGCAGTCATGACCAACTATCTCCATCAGGATTGGGTTTGCCCCAGATTTGGATGTCCAGGTTCTGAAGGTAGGCGAGTCCTTGCTGAAGCTGCGGCGGCGTGCCGTGCAATTCCAGGTCAAACCAGCCTTCGGCTTGAGGGCAATCTTCTAACTTGGCCCCGGTAATATTCACGAGCAAGCGGTGCTCAGAAATCAGGCGGGAAATGACCGGTTCTTGACGATGCTCACTGGGAATTCGAATTTTGACGCGGATGCGAGTAGCTGTGCCTCTATTCAGGTTTGAGCTAGTTAGATTTGGGCCAGGCAAGTTTGGGCTCGGTAAGTTTGGGCTAGGCAAACGCCCTGCCCACTCACGGGCTGCTGAGTGATCACCAACCATCTTGTTCAGGATTCGATCCATGCCAAATCTCCACATCCAAATCGGACAGGTAAATCAGAGCGCTGCGAATGGCTTTAGCCGCACCCCGTAATTCCAGATCAAACCAACCGTCTTCATGAACACTAGCCCCTAATAGAGCTGCCGAAATATTGATGGTTAGGCCATAGCGAGAAACCAAATGTGAAATGACTGGTTCTTGGTGGTTACGGGGAATCCGAATGCGAATTCGGGTTTGAGTGAGACGTTGATCTTCAGCAGACGGATCAGGGGGTTCGTAATTATTTCGAGTCACCATCTGAAGCTCCTATGCGACTTGAAAGGTGCCCAGCAGAACCTTTAAAGGGATTGACGTAGAGATCTTTCTGGCTTTCAAGCCCCACTTCAAACTGGCAATCCGCACGCGGATAAGCCACACACAAAAGCACATAACCGAGTGCAACCTGAGCAGGTTTGAGCGCTACTGCCTGAGGCTGTGCGACCTCACCCACAATCAAGCGAGCGGCACAGGTCACACAGGCCCCATAACGACAGCCTACGGGCAAGCGCAAGCCTACAGCTTCAGCACCATCCAGAATGAATTGATCTTCAGCAACGGTGATTACTTGCTGGCTGCGATTGAGCAATTCAATCTGGTAGGTTTTCATCGCTGGCTGCTCCTACTGGATTGGACGGGTTGAGTTGATTGTCTTGGTCTGGTTTTCTTGGTCTGGGCTGTCTTGATCTAGCTAGACCCAAATATCCGAGGTGACATCACCGCCGGGATAGCGCATTTCGTGAGCACGGGCCGGTCCATGTGGTTCTTTGCCAAAATCAACGTAGAAGTTCTCGTTGATTTGCAAACCGCCTTGCTCGGTATCGCAATCGATCTGCAATAGATAAGAACCCGTCTCGGTCATATCGGGATAGAACTGATTGTCCCAAGTGCTAAACAACGAGCTAGTGACATAGAGGCGTTTGCCATCCAAACTCAGTTGCAGCATTTGCGGGCCACCCACTAGTTTGTGCCCTTTGACTTCACCACCCTTGCCCAACAAACCGCCGCACCAAACTTGACCGACTAGCTTGGGATTAGCTGGATCGCTGATGTCGTACTGACGAATATCGCCATGCAACCAGTTAGAGAAATAGAGATAGCGATCGTCCAGCGAAATCAGCAGGTCGGTAATTAAAGAGGGCACTGGAAAAGGCCAACCTTCCAATTCAACGGACGGCACATCGACTGCTTTACTGACCTTCCATTGCCCATCAGTCTTTTGCCAATGCCAGATATTACTACTGAGCGCAGCACCAACATAGCCGTGAGTGCTATCGGGGTTGTGATGGAAGCGCACTTCGAGAGGAATTAAGCCCTCTTCACCCAGGTCAACACTCTGCGTAATTTCGTGTTTGGCCCAATCCCAAAAATGCAATTGCCGACCGTAGTTGCCAGCGCTGACATCTTCTAAATTGAAGCCGGGATAGTAAGTTTTGGGTGCGCCCCATTCGCTGCTGACCATCACATTATGGCGGGGCTGATACCAGAAGTCGTAATTGAAGCGCATGGCATCTGCCTGGTGTTCCCAACGCCCAGCGATATCAAAGTTTTCATCCAGCAGCAAAAAGCCGCCGGGGGCATTACCCTGACTATCCCCCAACATCGAAATCATGATTTGACCATCGGCCAGACAATGCACCGTATGGGGAGCGGTCAGGTCAGTTTTGGCTTTGATTTCTTCAGGCTCAATCACCTTATGCACTTTGGGTGCGTGGGCATCAGCCGTATCGATAATATAAATGCGGCTGGAGCGCTGACCGGGCACCACCATAAAGCGACGAGCGCGGCTGGCATCGTTGTGGCAAGAACTACAGGCATTCCAACCAAAGTGATGCAGTTCATCACCCAGATAGGGCATCTCCGTGCGGTAGATGACCTGGGAGTAAGTGGGTGAGGCTGGATCGACATCGACGGTGGCCAGATAGTCGGGAGCCTCAACCCTAGTGCCGGTGTAGAGGGCGATGGTGTAGAGCAGTTTCTCTCGCTCGGCCTGCATGGCTGCTTCTGGCGAGGCATAGCCGGGGCCACAGCAAGCATGGGCATTAGAGTGAGGGGTTTGATCAGACATGGTTCTACACCTCTTGTTGAATGGCGCGAGATTAAGACTTACCAGTCATCAGCAGCACCAGAATCGAACCACAACTGCAATTTCAGTTGCTTCAGATAGCTCAAACCCGACTGGATTTGCTGAGGCTGGCCCCATAACTCTAGATCAAACCAACCATCGTCCCGAGCCTCTGGGCCTAGCAGCGCCCCAGCAATATTGACTGTCAGGCTGTATTGCGAAACCAGTCTGGAAATGACTGGTTCCTCACGAAAGGTTTTGGGAATACGCACGCGCACCCGAGTGTGGGCCAAAGCCTGATCGATTACAGGCGAACGAGTAGCAGATGAATGGGTAGCAGGCGTCGCGCTGTCTGTAGGGCTTGTATGGTCCGGGTTGGTATAGCCTGGGTTGATATTGCCTAAGTGGGTAGAGTTTACATCGGCTTGCGGTTGCTTAGGCTTCACTAATTTGCTTTCCAGAATGTCCTTCAGGGTCAAGCCATAGACATCCAGATTGAGCGATTGCAAGTAGTCAATGCCCGCTGCCGTTTGCTCAGCTGTGCCCTGCAGTTCCAAATCAAACCAGCCTTCATCACGGGCATTCGCCCCTAGCAAAGCAGCGGTAATATTAACCACTAGATTATGCCGGGAAGCAAGTTGCGAAATAACGGGATCCTGATAGTAATTTCGAGGAATCCGCACCCGAACTCGCGTTTGAATAATTGAATCAGTGGCGTCTGAATGGTTAGATTCAGGGGTTTGAGCTTGAGCTTGAACTTTGCTGCTTTGAACAGCCATCTTGAACTTCTCCTATGTAGCGTTGATTCAGCTTTTATTCGGCATCACGAATGCGAGTTTTGCGCTCTAGAATTTCCTTGAGCACCAGGGTCACGAGCGCTAGAGCTGCCAGCAGAACCGCTGCTGAAAAAGCGGCCTGAGTTTGGTACTGTTTGTAAGCTTCTTCAACAAATAGCGGCAGGGTTTGGGTCTTGCGAGCAATGTTGCCCGAGACAACCGTAACCGCACCAAATTCACCCATTGCTCTAGCATTCGTGAGAATCACGCCGTAGAGCAAACCCCAACGAATATTGGGTAACGTGACTCGCCAGAAAATTTGCCAATCACTCGCGCCCAAGGTTTTGGCAGCTTCTTCTTGATCCGAGCCTGCTTCTTCTAAAACAGGCAAAACCTCACGGGCAACAAAGGGCATGGTCACAAAAGCAGTGGCTAAGACCATACCGGGCAGGGCAAAAATGATCCTGATGTCTTCGGCCTGCAAAAAGGGGCCAAACCAACCGTTGCGCCCGTAGAGCAAGACAATCATCAGACCAGCAACTACCGGCGACACCGCAAACGGCACATCCAAAATGCTGATCACGAAAGCACGACCTGGAAACCGATGTCGAGCAATCGCCCAAGCTGCACACAAACCAAACACTGTATTCAGGGGCACCACAATCAGGGCAATGAGCACTGTGAGCTGGATGGCATGCACGAAGTTAGGTTCGGTCAGGTTGGCGATAAAAGCACCGAAGCCGTTCTTAAAGGCTTCGTAAAAAACATTGACTGCTGGGATAAATAGCACCACGCCTAAGTAAGCCAGAGCCACGCCGATCAGCGTAAATTTGACCCAAGCCCGCTCTTGATCCGGTGCGTCTTGCTGGGAGACGCCAAAGGAATGACCCGCAGGCTGTTCTAATTTAGTCGGCATAACGTTGTCCCCAAGCTTGTAGCAAGTTGATCGCCAGCAAGATCAACAGCGAAACAACCAACAAAACGGTGCCAATAACCGTTGCACCAGAGTAGTCGAATTGTTCAAGTCTCTGCACAATCAGTACCGGTGCAATTAAGTCCTTAAACGGAATACCTGAAGAAACAATAATTACAGACCCATATTCACCCACTGCCCGCGAAAATCCCAAGGCCACACCAGTCAGAATTGCGGGCATTAGAGGCGGCAAAATCACTTGCCAAAAGGTTTGCCAACGCGAAGCTCCCAAGCACCAAGCCGCTTCTTCAATCTCTTTTTCCATCTCTTGCAGCACGGGTTGCAGCGTGCGTACCACGAAGGGCAGTGAAATGAAAACCATCGCCATCCCAACCCCTAAGCGGGTGAAGGCGATCTTGATACCCAGTGGCGCAAATAGGGAGCCGATCCAACCGTTGTCACTATAAACCGAAGCTAAAACTAAGCCTGCAACTGAGGTTGGTAACGCAAAAGGCAAATCAATTGCAGCATCGATAATCCGCTTGAACGGAAAGTCGTAGCGGACCAGAACCCAGGCGATTAAAACGCCGAATACACCATTGAACAGGGCGGCAATGAATGAGGTCACAAAGGTGACATCGTAAGCGGACAGCGCAACGGGACTGGTGGCAATCTTCCAGAAGTTAGCAGGACTTTCGGTAGCAGCCTTAGCAAACAGCGCCGCCGTTGGCAGCAGCAACATGATGCTGAGATAGCCAATGGTGATGCGCCAGGGCCAGGAAATTTTGGAAATCGTGCCTAAGGTGCTCTTCCAGCCAGGGGGTGAAGATTTGCGCAGAGATGATACGGCCATAGGGGAGAGTGAAGAGAATGGCTGGGTTCAACCGTTAACGGGATTGGGGTAGCACCGGGGCTTCAAGACCCCGGTGCCATGACTGATGTGGCTAGCCAGCTAGAGATGCTGACTCAAGTTGCCCTACTTGCTGGCTTGGATTTGGTCGAACTCGGAACCGTCATCGAAGAACTTGGTCTGAATTTGATCCCAGCCACCCATATCTTGAGCGGTGAACAGCTTGGTGATTTTTGGATACTGGTCAGCCACTTCTGAACCTACCGCTGGGTCAACCGGACGGAAGCCAACTTTGGCAAATTCACGCTGTGCTTCTGGCGTAAAGAGGAACTGAACAAAGGCTTCAGCCACTTCTCGAGTGCCGTGCTTATCAACATTCTTGTCAACCACAGCTACAGGGTTGTCAATGGAGATGTTGACATCCGTGGGCACGACATAGGGTTGGTTCTCACCATTTTGCTTGGCAAGGATGGCCTCGTTCTCGTAGTTGATCAGAACGTCGCCCTGGCCTTGCTTCACGAAGACGTCAGTGGCTTCACGGGCATCCTTGGGCAGCACTGGCACGTTCTTAAAGACTTTGGTGGTGAACTCCTTAGCCTTCGCCTCATCACCGCCAGTCTGGGTGACCGAGCCCCATAGCGCTAGGAAGTTCCAACGGGCACCGCCAGAAGTCTTAGGGTTGGCAGTAATCACACTGACGCCATCTTTAGCCAAGTCTGCCCAAGTGTTAACGGCTTTCGGGTTACCCTCACGCGTGATCAGCGCCGCTACAGACTTGTGCACAATCGAACCGTTAGGGGCTTCCTTCTCCCAGCCGGGCTGGATCAGCTCTGCTTTCTCAATTTTCTTGGTGTCCAGCGCCAGCGCCAAAGCCACGACATCAGCTTCCAAGCCGTCGATCACCGCCCGGGCTTGAGAGCCAGATCCACCATAACTTTGATTAAAAGTGACATTCTGACCTTTTTCCTGCTGCCACTTAGCCGTGAATTGCGGGATGATCTTCTCATAGGCAGCTCGGGTCACTGCGTAGGAAACCAACGTCAACTCGACGTCTTTTTGAGCAGCAGGGCTGGCGCCATCTGCAGGGCTGGCTGCGGAGTTGCTGGCATTACCCCCGGTGCAGGCTGCCATTGACACACTCAAGCTGACCCCAACCAGAAACAGCGCCACCAAACTCTTGAGTGACCTATTTCTGCGTATACTTTGTCCAATTTGTTGCCACCAACCCATGTCACGCGCTCCTTAAATCCCCGATTATCCGCCCGGAATACCGGATTTATGTCTGACTGTAAATGTTACAAAGGGATTGCCAAAAAGGCAAATGAAATTTTTTATCAGATTTGCCCTGACCCTGAATGCAGTAGCAACACCTGCCTGAGGAATGAGGGTCAAGCTGGACTAAAGCCTGAGTTTGCATTCAGCGCGAATGGGTCGCAGGGCAGAATAACGCTTGGATGAGAAGTCTGTAAAATTAGGTTAAGTAATGTTCAGGTCTTGCCGTCAGACCTTTACGCTCTTCTCTTAAACCTCCCGAGTTTGTAACCCATGCGGTTTACTGCCTCTCAGCCTGTGTCCCTGGTCGTTCCCGCCTTGCCAGGGGCTGCCCCTACTTTGGTTCGGCACTATCTGCGTCAACCACGACGCCTAGTCAGTGCGTTGGTTGACCCTAGTCGCCTGGAGACATTGGGCCCAGATCTATTTCGCTTAAAGATGCGGCCCCTGAACTTTTTGCACTTAGCAATCCAGCCGACTGTGGACCTGAAGGTGTGGGCGGAGGCAGATGGCACCGTACGGCTCCGCTCGGTTGGTAGCCAAATTCGAGGCATGGAGTATTTCAACCAACGTTTTGCGCTGGATCTGGTGGGGGTGCTGCAACCCTTGGAGGTTGCAGGGCAAACTCGGTTGGTGGGCGAAGCCAATCTAGAAGTACGGGTCGAGTTGCCGCCAGCGCTTTGGCTGACTCCGACTCCCTTGCTGGAAGCCACTGGCACCGGTCTACTTAAGAGCGTATTGATGACGATCAAGCAGCGCTTAGCCGGACAACTCCTAGAGGACTATAGCCGTTGGGTGCAGTCTGATGCCCCTAACCGCAGTGCCCCTCACTTGGATCCGTCTTCGCTGCCAGCCAATGGTTGAAGCAGATCGAGCTGACAAGGCTTAAAGCTGCGGCGATGCAACGGAGTTAAGCCCTGGCGGGCAATGGCAGCTCGATGCTTACGCGTGCCATAGCCTTTGTTGGCTGCTAGATCATAGCCAGGGTATTCCAGTGCCAATTGGGTTAACAGTTGGTCGCGCCAAACTTTGGCCACAATACTAGCTGCGGCAATCATCGGAGAGTCGCGATCGCCTTTGATGATGGTAGTTTGTGGCATCGGCAGCTCAGGCACTCGTTGATTGCCGTCGATCAAGCAATGGGCTGGCTGCGGTTCGAGCTGGGCAATTGCCCGCGCCATCGCTAATAGTGACGCCTGTAGGATATTGATCCGGTCAATTTCTACTACTGAGGCACTGCCTACCGCCCAAGTGAGCGCGACAAACCGGATCTGCTGATCCAGCCGTTCTCGATCCAAGGCTGTCAGTTTCTTGCTGTCAGTGAGCCCTGCTTTCAACAGTAGGGGCAAACTGGCATCAGGCAGGATGACTGCCGCCGCTACGACGGGACCGAATAGACAGCCCCGTCCAACCTCATCAACCCCCGCGACTAAGGGGGACAAGTTTAGCCTCGCGCAGAAGAGCGACGGCGACGACGGCGGGGAGGACCACCCGCAGCATCAACGTCATCAGCACTGTCCTCAGCAACGCTGGTATCAGTGCTGAATGCCAGCTCTGAGCTTTGCACCTCCTCGGTAGTTGTCTCGTCCCCTGGAGTTAGATCGCTAGCCGCACTTACTGGCACTCCACTCTGCACAGGACTTGCCTGCACAGGGCTTAGAGGACTCGGAGCAGCAATTGGTTCAGTCTCAGCTTCTTCACCTATAGGGGCTGAAATGTTAGAGGCTGGAATACTAGGTTGGGCGATCGGCTCGGGCTCCGACCTTGTAGTGACAGGGGGAACCAGAGGGCGAGGCGGTTCTCCAGGTAGGGCAACTGTCACAACTGCCGTGCGGGGGTTTTTGAGACCTGGAGGCGCTAAAACCACAGGCGAGATGCCCATGAGTGCGTAGAGGTCTTGCTCCTCTTCGGTCATCTCCACAGTGATTTGCTCAGGCGGCTCGGGTCGAGGCCGAGGGTCTTCCCGCCGCGCTTCGACTGGCTCAGGCTCGCGAGGCCGATCAATCCTTAGAGGTTCTGGTCTTGAAGTAGGAGTATCTGTTCGCGGTGGCTCGGGACGCTCCTCGACACCGCTGGGTGGCTCAGAACGTCCATTCTGCAAACTGGGAATGCTAGGCGGCAGGCCATTCTCGCGGCTGCCATTCTCGCGAAAACCGTCACGACGACGACGACGACGACGGTTGCCATTAGCACCACGATCTGGATAGCCAGGCCCCCCACCCAGGTCCAGCTCTCGATCGTCGTTCTCCGACAGATCAAAATCTTCAGTTGGCTCAACCTGAGCCGGCTGGGTACGCGGTGGATTTTCTTGGGTAATCGGTCGGAAGTCACGGAACTCGCGATTCTCCCGAGGTTCGCGCTCGCGCGGCTCCCGTTCTCGGAAGGTGGGACGGGGAGAGGAGGAAACCATGCGCTCTAGGCTCTCACCCTCACCGTTAAGGTCGCCCGGCAAATGCACCATGTAGCCTAAGCCAGCACAGGTATTACAAGGCCGACCAAACAATTCGTAAATACTCTGGCCCTGCCGTTTCCGGGTCAGCTCAATCAGACCCAGCTCAGTCAGTTGAGCAATTTGCGGGCGAGACTTGTCAGCCTTGAGGGCTTTACTAAAGTGCTCCAGCACCTGCAACTGATCACGCCGCGCGTCCATGTCGATGAAATCGACGATAATCACGCCAGCGATATTGCGTAAGCGCAACTGACGAGCAATTTCAGTAGCGGCTTCACAATTGGTCCACAGCACCGTCTCGCGGGAGGTCGCCGAGCGAGTAAAGGAGCCTGAGTTGACATCAATGACTGTGAGCGCCTCAGTCGGCTCAATGATGATGTAGCCACCCGAAGGCAAATCAACCCGAGGGCGCAGTGCCTCACGAATTGCTGCATTGACCCGGAAATATTCCAGAATCGGAGCGCGGTCACGGTGGTGATCGATGAAGACCCCAGTCGGCGGCTTACCAGCACTCCAGTTGGTTAAATACTGTTTAACTCGCTTCAACCCAGTGCTGGAATCAACCACAATGCGGTTGACATCGGCGCTGTAAACATCGCGCAACACCCGTTGAATGAAATCGTCATCCCGATTCAACAAGGCCGGAGCACGAGTAGTTGTGGCCTCCTGCTGAATCGTTTCCCAAGACTTCATCAGCGTATCGAGGTCTTCCATGATGGCCTCTTCGGTCATCTCCTCAGCCTCGGTGCGCACTAGCAGACCCATGCCTGCCGGTTTAATCAAAATTGCTAAAGCTCTCAATCGATTGCGCTCGTTCTCGCTACGAATGCGCCGAGAGAGGTTTACACCTCGACCAAAGGGCATCAAGACTAGATAGCGACCCGGCAGTGTGATGTTGCCCGTCAGGCGAGGGCCTTTGTTGCCGGTCGGCTCCTTCATGATCTGCACCAGCACCTTCTGCTGGGGAGCCACTAGTTCAGTAATCGAAGCGGCTATTCGCTTGAGGCGCAGAGGACCCAAATCGGACACGTGGATGAAGCCATTGCGCTCCGAATCACCAATATTGACAAAGGCCGCGTCGATGCTGGGCAAAACATTCTCGACCACGCCCAGATACACATCGCCAACTTGATGCGAACCCTTGGCAACGATCAGCTCCTGGATTTGGTCTTCTGAGAAGACGGCAGCCGTTCGGTGTTGCTCCGCAATGATAATTTGCTTGGACATTCAATTTCCTCAAAAGTGAGAAGCACAGAGCACCTAGGTCTGCTGCTCTGGAAAACGTGAAATTGCCATCGGAATGAGTGATGTAAAAAGCACCAAACCCCAGGCTAAGCTAATGGTCTGACAAGCGACGAGAAGATCCCTAAACTGCTAAAATCCCGGCACACGCGTCGGGTCAGGGTCATAAAAGTCAAATTGGGAGAAGGCTCTGGCAGAAGTCACCCGTATCGCACTTTGAGCTTGCGGACGGCTATCCGCAAACAGTCTGGGGATCTGCATCCGCCAACTCACACTGTGGCGACTCAGGCAGCTTCCTATAGTTCAGCATTATAACGTGTGAACGCAAGCTAGCCAGACACAGCTAGTGTTGCATTGCTTAACAGGTTGATAGCCGCCTGGTACTGCGGATCCTGAGCCGTTGCAATCTGGTCGCGCTTCAAACTGGGAGCCTCAACGACGACATCTGGGGTAATGCCTAGCTTATTGATGTCGTGATGGCTGGGAGTCTGATATTTGGCAACAGTAACTGCCAATCCAGAGCCATCACTCAGGTCAAACAAGGACTGAATCAAACCTTTGCCAAAGGTCTGGGTGCCGACCAGCTTGGCCCGTCCGTTGTCTTGCAGAGCAGCGGCGAGAATTTCGCTAGCACTGGCTGTACCGCCATTGACCAGGACAACTAACGGTTCCTGGGCCAGGGCAGAACCTCGGGCCTCCAGGCTATCTTGGACGCCTTCCCGATTGACTGTGTAAACGATAGCGCCTTGATCTAGCCAAAGCCGAGCAATCTCGACTCCCGCTTGCAACAGACCGCCAGGGTTGCCTCGCAGGTCAAGGATGTAGCGCGTGGCACCCTGGCTTTTGAGGGTTTGAACAGCTTGTGCCATCTCAGACACCGCATTGCCATTGAATTGACTGAGCCGAATGTAACCAATGGCGCTCTGGTCGGGCACTTGGCGCAGTTCGGCGTGAACTGGGTTGAGTTCAATCCGGTCGCGAACCAGGAGCACCTCAAAGCTAGACTGACCCTCGCGGCCCACCGTGAGCCGGACCTGACTGCCAATGGTCCCCCGCATCCGCTCTGCAGCCTCATCAAGAGCCATGTCTGTGGTCGGAACGCCATCAATCGCCAGAATTTTGTCTAGTGGCCGCAATTCGGCTCGATCGGCGGGTGAACCTTCAATCGGCGAAATCACGGTAAGCGCACCAGTTTCAGGCTCCAAGGCGATCTGAAGTCCGACACCAGTCAGCTCCCCACGAGTGCTAGTGCGCAGGCTGAGGTACTGCTCTGGACGTAGGAAACGCGTGAACGGGTCACCTAGAGGTTCCAACATTGACTCGATCGCACTGTAGGTCGCTTTGCGGTCTTTGAGCCCACCTCGTAAGGCTTTCTGACGCAGGGATGACCAGTTCTGGCCATTGAAGCTGGCATCCACATAGGTGCGATTAACAATTCTCCAAACTTCGTTCAGCAGTTGCTGATCTTCGTTCAGCGTGACGCGGGCGGCAACTGGTAGGCTCCAGAACCCTTGAATCAGTAGGAGGAGAACTATACCCCAAAGCCACCGTTTCAGCCATCCTGTAACCGATAACCAGTTGTGCATTGCTACGCAGTCAAGAATTTTCAAAGAAGCGGAATAGAGGCTCAAAAGCAAGAGGGAAGCGGTCGAGTAGACTGGAATTGAGCGAGGCATCCAGGGAAGGAAATCCCCGTGGTGCCTATGTTACATTTTTCATGAAGAGCAATTCATAATCCAGGATCACTAGCTCTATGGCCAAAGTTTACGACTGGTTCGAGGAAAGGCTCGAAATCCAGGCGCTAGCGGAAGACGTCACTAGCAAGTATGTTCCTCCCCACGTCAATATTTTCTATTGCCTCGGTGGTATTACACTGACCTGCTTCCTGATCCAGTTTGCCACCGGCTTTGCAATGACCTTCTACTACAAGCCCACTGTGGCTGAAGCCTTCACCTCGGTGCAGTCTTTGATGACCGAAGTGAACTACGGCTGGCTAATCCGCTCCGTCCACCGCTGGTCCGCCAGCATGATGGTGCTGATGATGATCCTGCACACCTTCCGGGTTTACCTAACCGGCGGTTTCAAAAAGCCCCGCGAACTCACCTGGGTAACGGGTGTGATCCTGGCAGTTCTCACCGTATCCTTTGGTGTGACTGGCTACTCCCTCCCTTGGGACCAGGTGGGATACTGGGCCGTTAAAATCGTCTCTGGCGTGCCTGAGGCCATCCCTGTAGTCGGTGTTCTCATCTCCGACCTGCTGCGCGGCGGTTCTAGCGTAGGTCAAGCAACGTTGACTCGCTACTACAGCGCACACACCTTTGTCTTGCCCTGGCTGATTGCAGTGTTCATGCTGCTGCACTTCCTGATGATCCGTAAGCAAGGCATCTCTGGTCCCTTGTAATCTCTAAACTTGAAAAAGGAGAACACCCGAGCACTATGGCAAAAGTTGAAAAGAAGCCGGACCTGAGCGACCCGATTCTACGCGCCAAGCTTGCCAAGGGCATGGGCCACAACTACTACGGTGAGCCTGCCTGGCCCAATGACTTGCTCTACATCTTCCCGGTGGTGATGCTAGGAGCGCTTGCCTGCATCGTTGGCCTCTCGGTCCTCGACCCTGCAATGATCGGTGAGCCCGCTGATCCCTTCGCTACCCCTCTCGAAATTCTGCCGGAATGGTATCTCTACCCGGTGTTCCAGATCCTACGCACGGTGCCCAACAAGCTGCTGGGAGTTGTGCTCATGGGTTCTGTACCTCTGGGTCTGATCCTGGTGCCCTTCATCGAGAACGTCAACAAGTTCCAGAACCCTCTACGTCGGCCTGTAGCAACCACAATGTTTCTGATCGGAACGCTGGTTACGCTGTGGCTGGGTGTGGGTGCGACCTTCCCCATCGACAAGTCTCTGACCCTGGGCTTGTTCTAAAGCTCCCGGTCCGAAACTTGCCTCATTTCTGACGCTCGGTTTAAGAAACCGGGCGTCAGTCTCGTTTATTTGAGATCTTCGCTAGGCTTAAATAGTTTTCTGTCGCCAGGACCACTACTGTGCAATTGACGTCTAAAGCGCCTGAGAAAGCTACGCTGCCGAGCACACCAGAGACGCTAACCCTGGAGGTTAGTGGCATGAAATGTGCAGGCTGTGTTCGTGCCGTAGAGCAACACCTGAGCGCCAATACAGGCGTGCTTAGTGCCAACGTCAACCTGGCAACAGAGCTGGCGACCGTAACGCACAAGGCTGGAGCCGTTCAACCGCAGCAACTGCTGGAGTCCCTTGAAGAACTAGGCTTTACAGGACGCCTGCGTTCCTGGAGTGAGCAGGCCAATGCGCCTGCTAGCGTAACGCTTGTTGAGTCTCCCGGCGAGGGACCTGCGATTGGCATTGCCGCCGCGCTGGTTTTGCTAGCCGGTCTAGGTCACCTGGGCAAGATGGGTCTGCCCGACGTGCCTCTGCTCAGCAATATGTGGGTGCATTGGCTATTGGCGACGCTAGCCCTAGTTGGACCGGGACGTGAGATTTTCATCAACGGGGCTCGCAGCCTGTGGCACAACGCCCCGAACATGAACACCCTGGTGGCTTTGGGTACAGGCTCTGCTTATTGGGCGAGCACCGTTGCCTTGCTATTTCCCCGGCTCGATTGGGAGTGCTTCTTTGAGGAGCCCGTGATGCTGCTGGGCTTTATCTTACTGGGACGCACCTTGGAAGCACGGGCCCGAGGGAAAGCCTCAGCCGCAATCAAGGCTCTGCTCAACCTACAACCGCCAACAGCGCAGGTTTTGAGCTCGGCATCGGGCGCGGACCCACAGGAACGCCCCATAGAACAGGTGAGCCCTGGTGACTACTTGCGGGTATTGCCAGGCGAGAAGATTCCAGTGGATGGCCTAGTCATTGCTGGTGAGTCTACGGTTGATGAGTCTATGCTGACCGGCGAGCCCTTACCTGTCACCAAACGGGACGGCGACACAGTCACAGGCGCATCGCTCAATCAAACGGGTATGTTGACGCTCCAGGCTACCCGTACGGGTCAAGATACGACTTTGGCCCAGATTGTGGCTTTAGTGGAGCAAGCCCAGAGCAGCAAGTCTAAGGCGCAGCAACTAGCCGACCAGGTGGCGGGCTATTTCACCTACGGAGTTATGGCGCTGGCAACCTTGACCTTTAGCTTCTGGTTCTTGCTGGGTAGTCGTATTTGGCCACCGATGGGGGCTATGGCTACTCTGCCTGCCCATGCGATGCACGATCACCTCATGCAGAGCGTGGCGACAACATCGCCTCTATTGTTCAGCCTCAAGATCGCTATTGCCATCCTCTCGATCGCCTGCCCTTGCGCTTTAGGCCTGGCAACCCCTACAGCGATCATTGTCGGTATGGGCATTGGCGCTGAGCGTGGCATCTTGATTCGGGGCAGTGAGGCTTTAGAGCGTATTCACCGTCTGACTACCGTCGTTTTCGATAAGACCGGAACGCTGACTCAGGGGCAAGCCGTAGTCACCGATGTGTTGGGCCAGGACAATGAGCAGACTATCTTGCGTTGGGCAGCAGCGGTTGAGCAGGGAACGACTCATCCTCTAGCCCGAGCGATTGTGCGCTACGCCGCTCAGCAGCAGATTGAGCTGCCCACGGTTGAGCAATTTCAGGTAGCGCCAGGGGGCGTACAAGCTCTAGTGGAAGGCCAAAGCGTGTCTCTAGGCAATTTGGCTTGGCTAGAACAGCATCAAATCTGTGTGGGCCAGGCTTGGCAGGAACAAGCTACTACACTGGCTCAAGCTGGCAAAACCCCGATTTATCTAGCGGTGGCAGGTCAGTTTCTGGGGTTAATCGCGGTCTTTGACTCCTTGAAGCCAGAAGCAAAAGCGGTGGTTGAGCAGTTGCAGTGCTCCGGCTTGCAGGTTCGGATCTTGACTGGCGACCGGCTAGAAACAGCCCTAGCTATCGCTCAACAATTAGGGATTTCGCCGTCGCAGGTCAACGCTGAAGTTCGTCCAGCTGACAAAGCTGAAGTCATTCGGGAACTGCAACAGCAAGGTGAGCGCGTCGCGATGGTCGGTGATGGCATCAACGACGCCCCAGCCTTGGCACAAGCCGATGCGGGTATCGCCCTGGGTTCTGGCACGGATGTAGCCGTGGAAACAGGCCAGATTGTCCTGATGCGTGACGATCTGCGTGACGTGATTCGAGCTCTGCATCTGAGCCAAGCCACCTTCGACAAAATCCGTGCCAACCTGTTCTGGGCCTTTGGCTACAACCTGCTCAGCATTCCGGTCGCGGCGGGCGTGCTCTACCCGGCTTTTGGTGTGCTGCTCAGTCCCTCCGTGGCTGGTCTGTTGATGGCCTTCAGCTCAGTCAGTGTGGTTACGAGCTCACTGCTGCTGCGCCGGACGCAGCTGGATGGCATTTGAAGGGACGCAGGGACAGCGGAGTTAGCCCTAGACAGCTCTAGCCTTGCTCAGAGTCGGGCCTGGGCGGCCGCTCAGCATCCAACAGGTTTTTCTTGGAAAGCTTTAGGCCCTTCCATAGCGCCTGAATTTGGGTGTAGGCATCCTCTGCTGAGAGCTTGCCCCCAGTTTCTAGAGCGCAGATCAGACTGACCCTTTGGGCGAATTCCTGAAGGTTGGCGTTGAAGGCGAGTTGCTCTGGAGTAAATTCGCCATAGTAGCGACTACGAGGCGTTATGAAGCGGTCCTTATCGGAGTTGGTCACAGTCAAACTTTCGCACCTCTACCTCTAATAAATAAATCGTTCCCCGTAGCTAGCAAGCAATGGTTAGCGATACAAACTCAATTAACTCACTGAGTTGGGTGATTCGTTGAGTTGGCAGGGAAGGTTGGAAGCTGGGAGCTTATTGACTGGAAAGCACCAACTCAAGAGCAGGATAGTTTAAGGAGTAGGCAGTCTAAGGTTGTTGCTTGGACCTAGCCTCTTAAGTAGGGGGTTCATAGCAGATTAAGAGGCATCACGATTAGGTGACTATGCTTGGCCTTGGCGATAAGCAACGGTTACCTACAACACAATTGCAAGGCCAAACATTTGAAAGCTAAACAAGCTAAAGTAGTCCCTCAAAAAATTTCAGAGGGACTAAGCACAGATAAATTTGGCCAAGACAGTCTTGGCAGCAGGGGCCATTGGAAAACTGGTTAAGCAGTCACTCCAGCAGGAGCGCTATTGCGACCAGCAGACTCCTTAGAACGGAATATCATCCAGATCAGGTTCGATTGGAGGTGGAGGCGCCACCTTAGTACGCCGGACCGCAGCGGGTTGCGCCTTAGGAGCTGGAGTTTCCAGCTCAGGCGCTGGAGTGTAACCTGGAGTGCTGCGGGAGGCCGGAGCCCGATTGGTCTCGGTGCGTGTAGAAGGTGTAGGTGTGCTAGCGCTGCTATTTAGGACCTCACCCTGGCCGCCAAGGGCAAAGATGCGTTGCGCGGTGAGTTCAGCCCGCTTCTCCTTGAAGCCCTCGCGCTCGACCGTGTTCATGCCCAGCCGTCCTTCGATCAAGAGCCGGTCGCCCTTGTGATACTTCTCCACAACTTCCTGAGCCAAATTGCCCCAGCCCACAACACGCACCCGTGAGACTGGGTCATCCGGACGCAAGCCAGCAAACTCCACACTGAAAGTCGCAATGGGAGTTTGATTGTCAGGGGTATAGCGTAGTTCCGGATCGCTCAGGACTTCCGCCAGCAATACACAGTGGTTCATCGGGTAACGTCCTCTCCCAAGCAAGTCACCATCAGTTTAGCTATGAGTCTCAGCTACAGATCGAGTCAGTCAATCTCTCGGCTCCACCTAACTGGAGTGAGTGAGTAGCTGAGTAGTACACATGATCTATTTTAGCTATTTGGAACTGGAATCGGCGAGATCAGAAACTCACAGCTGACATCTACAAGAAAATGTCCTGCCAGGGCAGTGCGGCCCAGAATCATCCGATGGCTCATAGCACTGCGATCACTGAGGGTGAGGGGCATGACAATACATTCTCCGCCCAGACAGAGGAGCGTTTCGATCACGCGGCGCTTCTGCCGAACCCCACCTGTATTTTTGACCCAAGTGTAGCGGCTCACCCAGGCCCGAGCGATTAGCGTAGGGGCATCATGGCTGGCTAGGGGCACAGTGAGCTCAATGTATTCACGGCCTCCGACATCGTGGTCGAGTACGGTTACGGCGGAGACATGGAGCGATGAAGATTGAGCCCCTGTGTCAATTTTGGCTTTGAGCTGATAGATCCCTAATTCCGGTAGATCAACATACTCCCGCCAGCCCAAGGTTTTCATGGCTCAAATCCCAGGTAGCCACGTGGGGTGATCAGCCAGTCGCCATAGAAGCGGGTCGTGCGGTTACCGATTAACACCAGGGTCAGCATGTCTACCGCCTCTAAACTTAGGTCTTTCAGAGTGGTGCGGGTAATTTGTTCTGAATCCCGATAGGCCGAGCGCACCAAAGCAACAGGGGTAGTCGGCTCTCGGTGCTGCAAAAAAATTTGTTGAGCAGCGGCTAGAGGTTCAAGGCGTGAGCGTGAGCGAGGATTGTAGAGGGCAGTAACAAAATCTGCCTGAGCCGCGGCCTCTAGACGCCGACGAATAGCCTCCCAAGGCGTGAGCAGATCGCTCAAGCTGATGGCACAGAAGTCTTGCATCAGGGGAGCACCCAACCGGGAGGCAGCTGACTGTAGAGCGCTGATGCCGGGAATAACTTCAACGGCAGGAGTTTTGCCATCCCAGCCTTGGGCGCGTAATTCTTCTAGCACTAACCCCGCCATGCCGTAGATGCCGCAGTCGCCAGAAGATACCACGGCAACACTCAAGCCCCACTGGGCAAGCTCAATCGCTCGTTCGGCCCGCGCTCGCTCTTGCGTGATGGGTAGAGCTTCAATGATTTGCCCCGGACGCAGCAGGGGCCGAATCAGTTCGATGTAGAGGCTGTAGCCAATCACAGCATCGGCCCGGACTAGGGCTGCTCGTGCCGCAGGCGTTACTTGCTCAAGGCTGCCCGGTCCAGTTCCGACTAATAGCAGCTCACCTGTACGACCGGTATATTCCTGGTGAGCCAAGGCAACGGCAACGGTTGCAGCTCCTGGCAGCCCTGCCTGGCGAATGACCTGTTTGGGCACGAGTAGAGTTCCGGCAGCTGCTAGTAAAGCTGCGGCCTCGGCAACACTCGGAGTGCCAACGGCAGCGGTTACGACCTCAGATGGGTTAGGCACGGCCACCTGGCTCAGTGCTTCGGCACTAAAGCAGCGTAGGGGCCAGCCCCGCTCGACACAAAGGGCTTGCAGTCCCATCTCATCGGCTTTAAGGTCCAGTGTTGCCACTCCCGCTACAGCCTGCGCGGCTAGCTGATGCGCGGTCAAGACTTGCTCGATGCCTTGCTCGATCACCTGTTGTGGGGTGCCGCGCTCACAACCAACTCCTAGCCAAAGCACGCGGGGATGCCACGCCGCCGCATGGTCTGATGGTTCGAACGCAGGCAACCGGTGGGTAATCCAAAGTTGAGCCTCCGTTTGGGTCCCATCCCAGACCAGCGAGTGCTCGGCTGGCAAAGCGGTACGCCAAAGTTGAGAGCCTGACTCCTGATGCACTGCTACGGGTTGGTGCCGGGCCAGTGCCGTGCTAACTGCCGACCAATCCGAGGTCGCGCCTCGTTGCCAACCCATCGGTTCGCCCAGAATGTCTAGACCCACCCGTCCAGCAGCATCGGAAGCGCCAGTCAAAACTGGCTGCGCTCCCAACCGCGCTGCGACCAACCGCGCCAGTTGATCGGCCCCACCCCGGTGGCCTCCACAGAGGCTGATCACAAATCGCCCTGCCTCATCCACCACAACGACTGCTGGATCACGGGTTTTATCTTGCAACAGGGGTGCAACTAATCGGACCACAGCTCCCGTTGCCAAGCAGAAGATCAGGGCTTGTTGACTCGGCCAGAGCGTTTGCAAATGAGCACTTAAAGCGCCGCTATAGGTGCGACAACCTGGAACTGTGGCCAGGGTATCAGGCTGCCAAAGCGTGACATCCGGTAGCAGTTGCTGGAGCAGGTGCAGACCCGCTGGGGTCACGGCAAACGCCGCTCTATCAGAAGGCAGAGAAATCAACGAGGTGGGTGTTTCAGTTCAAGGGTCGCACTAGTATAATGCCTGTTTCTCTGGTGTACTTGGGTGTTCTTGCGCATGGGAACGGTGCGCGCAGTCTACCTGCAGCTCACAGCTCTACTGCTGGTCATTGCTCTGCCTGTCTCGGCCCAGAGCCGTGATATTCAGCAACGTGCAGTTAATCTGGATGGGCGCGAGGTATTTGAGGTCAGTGCCTCCACTGATAACTTGCAGCAACGCGTCGAGAATATTGAAGAGAGCCTCAGCCAGGTGGTTGAGCAAGGCATTGAGCCCAACAAGCTCAACGTGACCCAGGCTACGGATCCAGACAGCGGTTTACCGGTGGTTCGAGTCAATGGTCAGTACCTGCTGACCGTTACGACCCTGGATGCCGAAAGTGAAGGCACCAGTCTGACTGCTCGTGCTAATCAAATCACTGACCGAGTTGAAACTGCACTCCGGCAGGCCTATCAGGAGCGGCAACCGCAGGTCTTGGTACAACGGGCGATTATCGCGGCTGGTCTGACGCTGCTAGCCTTGTTCAGCAGCTATATGCTGGAGCGATTGCGCAGGCGCGTTCAGGATAAGTTGAACCGCTGTGACGCGCAGATGCAGGAGACCAAGTCGCAACTTTACCCACTTGCCACTTCCCCAGTTTCCATTCGCGACGTTAATGAACCGGTCTCAGCCGATCGACAGCTCAGTCTCCAACTCAACTCCCAGGCTGGCTCTCAGGCAGATATTAATGTTGATGCGGTTGTTGCTCAAACGACTCTGCTGCAACATCGCCGCCGTCAACACTTAGTTCTGGACCTGACCTATTGGGCAATCCGTCTCGCCCAAGCCAGCGTTTGGTTGACTTGGTTACTGCTCACCACAGGTTTATTTCCTCAGACACGGACGGTACAACGGTTAGCTCTGGAAATTGCCCGAGGTCCAGCTATCCGTCTACTTGGCATCGGCATTGGTACTTACCTAAGCATGCGGGTCACCAGCACCATCACTGACCGAGCCTTTGATGCCATTCGCGAAGGTCGGCTGTTTGCCCCAGAGTCGTCTGCACGCCTGATCTTGCGTGTGAATACCTTTTCCAGTGCTGTCAAAGGCGTGCTCGCAGTTGTCGTTTCCGCCGTGGGCATCCTAGTTGCGCTCTCAACCTTAGGGGTTAATGTTGGACCGATTTTGGCTGGTGCTGGCATCTTAGGGGTTGCCGTCTCTTTGGGCTCGCAGAGCTTGATCAAGGACTACATCAACGGCTTTTTCATCTTGGTCGAAGACCAATATGGAGTCGGCGATGTGATTGCGGTAAATAGCATTAGTGGCTTAGTCGAAAACATGAACCTGCGCATTACACAGGTGCGCAACAGCGAGGGAACCTTGATTACGGTTCCAAATGGTGAAATTAAAGTTGTCGAGAACCTCTCTAACGGCTGGTCGCGAGTGGACTTGAGCATCCAAGTCGCCTACGGATCCGATGTCGATCAGGTGCTTGCTCTGATTAAGAACTTGGGCCAACAGATGTGGCAAGAGCAGCCCTGGTCACATCAGATTCTGGAAGAGCCTAGCGTCTTGGGGGTCGACGGTTTTGGCGACGATAGCATCACGATTCGGGTCTGGATTAAAACCATACCGCTCAAGCAGTGGGAGGTCGCTCGCGAGTTTCGTCGTCGCCTGAAGAACGCTTTTGAGGCGGAAGGCGTTAGCATTCCCTATCCTCGCCGCTCTCTATGGATTCGCAATCTACCGAGTGAGTTCTCGCTAGATGGCTCGCTGGATGGGGGCGGTCAGCATCAGCCTGAACGGTCCAATTCCCAATGGAAGACTTAAAGCAAATGAAAGACCTAAGGCGCTAGGCTGAAGATGGCCTTGGAAATATTCAGAATTTATGCCCCGTTCTGTGATCACCGCTGTGCTTGCTGTGCTGACTGCGTTGCTCTTAGTGGCATGCGGTGGACCCGGTTTCAGCAAGGCAACCGTCGCGCAGGCCCTGACCATTCAGTTACAGACGGCCACCCGTCAGCTCAATCAGCAATTGCATTTGCCCCCTGAAGGCAGTGGCCCAATCGAGGTGAGTGCAGTCAAGGTGACGGGGCGCGAACCGATTGAAGTAGCAGGCTTACCGGGTTACCGAGTCACTGGCACCTGCACATTGCATCTTAAGGTGCCAGGGCAGCAGGTCCGGGTGCCCGATTCTGCCTTTGAGGTCTATTTACAGCAGCAGCGGGAGGGTAAAAGCTGGCGTCTAGCCCGCCCTCGGATTGGTACGGAACCAGGGGCAACTGAGGACTGGGATTTAGTCGTGCTAAGTCCCTAAAATTCTCCGTTTTCTCCTGAATCACAGCTCAATTACACTGCGAAGGCGAAAACAGTTCAAAAAACGCTTCGGGTTATTGAATTTCTGTCAAGTTTCGGGCTTAGATCCTGGAGAATCAAGGCTATTCTGGTATGGAGATTTCTAGGGAGTGGCAATGCTAAAGCACCGATGGCTGGCGTTGGTTGCTGGAACAGCTTTACTGATGGGAGGCTGTGACAGCCTTTCCTCTTCAGGTGAGGGCGATACGGCACCGACTGCACCAGAGGCCAGTCCTGCAGGTGTACCGGCTGGGGTACCTGAAGCAGCCGCGCCCACCCCTGTTGCCACTGCTGCATCGCCGACCCCCCTGCCACGCTCTGCGGTGGCAGCTAATGGTTTGATTCCAGTCACGAATCCCCAAGATCGGCTGCGCAGCATCCAACCAGGCATCACCACTGGACGCAGCGACCCCTTCGCTACCGTTGCGGTTAGCCCTGTTGCCATACCGGTGGCAGCCCCTGCTGCCGTTAATCCTGTTCCCAGAGTGATTCCTAGAAGTGTGCCTCGGGATGTTGAGGATGACGGTGGGAATGACAATAACACTGATATCCCTAGCCCGGCTGTGGTGCCGGTGCGTCCCCCGGAGCCGCAGCCAGTCCTAGCCCCTCAAGTCGCAGTGACAGGGATCGTGCAGCTGCCAGCAGGCGTTTATGCTCTAGTCAGAGCTCCTCAAGAATCAACCTCTCGCTATGTACGGGTGGGCGAGCGCTTCTCGGATGGAAATCTACTGCTCAAGCGAGTCGACATGAACCGTTTCCCGCGGCCCGTAGCTGTGATCGAAGAAGTGGGCAAAGAAGTAGAACGGGAAGTGGGCTCTCAACCAGTAGGAGCGCAGCAAGGCGCCTAGAAGCTCGCCTGGTCTGAGGCTAACTCAACAAACAAATAACAAGCTTGCCGGTCAGCAATTTAAGCTGGCTGGCAATGTGTTTATAGAAGCAAATTGACTGGACGCTATTTAGCCCTAGTTTATTGAGTTGCTCTTGAGTTGTTTAGATTGCTCCATTACTCTACCAAGCTAGTTATTCAACCAAGCTGGATGAGCCATTAGGGCAGCTAGGACTTGAACTCCTCGCAGCTGATTGGACAAGGGCAGGTGACCTTTAGGAGCCGTGGTGTTCCAGATAAATTCTTGAGGATAGCGGGTCCAGCGGTTGTTCTGCTTCCAGCCAATTTTGGGCCAAAACTTTTCCCAATTCTTGCCCACGCTAAGCCAAAGCTCACGTTGGACGGAGAAACCAAACTTGCCCTCCGAATGAGCCAGCCATAATGCATTAATTGTGCGTAAATCAGCGTTAGGCAAGCGCTCAACATCAGTGAAATAGAGCCAGCCCCGGTTGGCCGATAAGGGACCTGCCAGCATACAAAGCAGTTGCAGGGTGAGCTTATCGGCAGCCAGAAAATCCTGTTGAACCAGAAGGTTCTGTAGCGGCACATAGTCTACGCCACGCTCTGAAGCCAACTCGACAGTGGGATGGTGTTGCATAAGCTCGAGCAATGAGCCTCTGTTGAGAAAAAAATGCGGTGGGTCTCAGCTTTGGTGTGAGCCCACCGCAGAGTCTGGAGTGAACTAGAACTTCATCGAGCCAACGCTGGAACCGGTTCGTCGACTCCCTCAATCCGATCTTCGATCTCCTGATAGAGCTCGCGGAGCTGCTCTAAGTTGCTTTCTGAGGTTTCCCAATAGCCGCGACCGTTAGCTTCTAGCAAAGTGGCAACGATCTTACGGAACGAATGAGGGTTGAGGTTTTTTAGACGCTCTCGCATCGCCTCATCCTTAATGTAAACCTCGTTGGACTCTTCGTAGACCCAGTTGTCTACAGCGCCTGCGGTTGCAGACCAGCCCATCGTGTTTACTAGGCGCTTGGAGATTTCGCGTACGCCTTCGTAGCCGTGGCTGAGCAGACCCTCATACCACTTGGGATTGAGCATCTTGGTGCGAGCGTCGAGCCGAACAGTTTCCGATAGAGTCCGCACCTGTGCATTAGCCGTGGTGGTATCCGCCATGTAGGAAGACGGGGTCCTACCATCCTTACGCAGAGAAGCAACTACTTTGGTGGGATCTGAGTCGAAGTAGTGGCTGACATCCGTGAGGCTGATCTCAGAAGAGTCCAGGTTCTGGAAGGTGACATCCACGGTTTTGAGCGCCGATTCAAAGATCTGCCGCTGCTGGGTGTTGCTGACCTCAGCACCGAAGGCAAAAGACTTACGAGAGAGATACATCTCTTGTAGTTCTTGCTCATTCTCCCAAGTGCTGTTTTCTACTGCCAGGTTGACGTTGGCGGCATAGGAACCAGAGGAGTTGGAGAACACACGCGTTGCAGCTTGACGCGGCGTAATGCCCAATTCGTGAGCCTGAACCATGACGTGCTTGCGCACGAAGTTCATCTCCAGAGGCTCTTCGGCTTCGGCGGCCAGTTTCACCGCCTTGTCCAGCAGATCCATCTGATTGATGAACAGATCGCGGAAGACGCCAGAACAGTTCACCACCACATCAATGCGAGGGCGACCCAACTCTTCCAACGAAATCAACTCCAGCCTGTTCATGCGACCCAGAGAGTCAGGGAGCGGACGTACACCGATCATCCACAGGATTTGCGCCAGGGACTCGCCGTAGGTCTTGATGTTGTCTGTGCCCCAGAGAACGCAGGAAATGGTTTCTGGATAGTGACCGTTGTTCTCCGCCCGCTGACGGTCGAGCAAGCGGTCTACGACCACCTTGGCTGACTGCACTGCCGCACTAGTTGGAATCGACTGCGGATCCAAGGCGTGCATATTCTTGCCTGTAGGCAGCACACCAGGATTGCGGATTGGGTCGCCCCCAGGACCGGGCACGATGTAATCGCCTTCCAGCGCCTTGAGCAAACCACCCAGTTCGTTGTCAGCGACGATCTGTTTGAGGCAATTTTCCAAGAACTCAAACATAGGCTTGACTTCCTCAGGGTCAACCTTGGTGTAGCCAGCAGCATGTAAAGCTTCCAGCCAGGGCTCTTTCTTGCCCATGTTGAAGAAGTTTAGCCGTGAGACTTTAGAAACCCGCCCATCAGCATCGGTTTGCTCTTTTACTAGCGCCGCCGCCGCCGCTGTAATTGCCGCACGGATATGTTGCAGCAGATCAACATCGGCTAGATTGCCTCGGTCGTTGCCCTTATAGACCTCGTCAAGATCGCGACCAATGCTTTCGCACAGCAGCCGTGGAAGACCTCTGACCCCTTCTTCTGGCCGGTCAAAGCTAGCAATGCTGGCTAAAACATCAACCGAGTCCTCAGCCGTGGGCGCCTGTCCAACCACATGCAGACCGCAGGGCAGAACCCGCGATTCTATTTCCATCAGCTTGACGTAGACACGACCAATGATGGCATCGCGCTCTTCTAAGCTGAGGCTAGCAGTGTCCTGCTCAGGCAACTCAATGTCTTTATCCAGGTTGACCTGGCGAGCCTTCTCAACAATCGTGTTGACGATGGCAACGCCGCGTCCGCCTTCGCGCAGTTCCTTGTAGGAACCGATCAGTTCGCTGAGTTCCTGCAAGCCACGGTACAGACCAGCCTTCTCGGGCGCTGGTGTGAGGTAACTGATTGTGGTCGCGTAGCCCCGGCGCTTAGCGATCGTGCCTTCGGATGGGTTGTTAACTGCGTAGTAATAAATGTTGGGCATCGTGCCGATCAGCTGATCCGGGTAGCAAGCTCCCGAGAGACCAATCTGCTTACCAGGCATGAACTCCAGTGAGCCGTGAGTGCCAAAGTGCAGCACAGCATCGGCTTTCCAAATCTCGTTCAGATAAGTGTAGTAGGCAGCGAAGCCGTGGTGCGGCGAGCAGGACTTCGAGAACAGCAAGCGCATGGGGTCGCCTTCGTAGCCAAAAGTCGGCTGTACGCCTACAAAAACATTGCCGTAATGCTTGCCGTAAACCAGCAGGTTTTGGCCATCGGAGTTGAGGTGACCTGGCGCCGGTCCCCACTGCGCGGCAATGCTTTCGTAATAGGGAGTTTTTTCTTCGTAGTCGCGTACCGAGAGCTTAGCGGCCACATTGAGCGTAGGGCTACCGACTTGCGCCTGTGCGTCGTGCAGCACATCTTCCATCAGCTGCGCAGGGCTTTGGGGAAAGTCCTGAACGTCATAGCCGTTGCTCTTCAGGGCATCAATCACCTTATGGATTGAGGCAAACACGTCCAGATAGGCTGCCGTTCCCACGTTGCCCTTATCCGGCGGAAAGCTGAACACTGTGATCGCAACTTTCTTGTCGATCTTGGGTTTACGGCGCAGTTTGGCCCACTTAACCGCCCGCTGAGCCAGCAACTCAACTCGATCTTTAAGTGGGATAGCTTTGCCCGTAACGCCATCGCGTCCGGAGAAGATTAAGGGGTCAATGGCACCATCGAGTTCAGGCAGAGCCACTTGCAGAGCCACCTGAATCGGGTGCAAACCAAGGTCGCTTTCTTCCCACTCTTCAGTGGTCTGAAACACGAGGGGCAGAGCCACCATGTAGGGCCGATTGAGGCGCTTGAGCGCTTCCACCGCTTTCGGATGATCTTGACGGGCAGGACCACCGACCAGCGCAAAGCCAGTCAGGGAGACGACCGTATCAACTACAGCCTTGCGATCGTCGCCTTTGCCCGGCTCATAGAAAAAGGCTTCTACTGGCTTCGAGAAATCAAGTCCACCTGCGAACACTGGAATAACGCGCACGCCCCGGCTTTCGAACTCCGAGACTGTGCAGACGTAGTGAGCGTCATCGCCAGTCACAAGGTGAGTGCGTTGTAAAACCAGACCAATGCAAGGCGCTAATGGATCTTTGAGATCGGCAGAGATATCCGTACGGGCGTTGTACCAGGCCCAATAGTCGCGAACATCCTCGAACATGCGAGGGGAAAGGGGATGCCAGATCCCCAGATCCGGGTATTCAATCGGCGCGTTGAAAGTCAGTTTCTTGCCTTGCAGAGCAGGGACATACTTGTCCGCCAGCATCAACAAAAAGTTTTCCAAATTGCCCTGAGAGCCACCCAGCCAATATTGAATGCTCAACATAAAGTTGCGAGCATCCTGGGCTTTATCAATGGGCATGTACTTCAAGATCTTGGGCAAAGTCTGCACCAGCTTGAGCATGCCGTCTTGAAAAGAAGCGCCTGATTTTTCTTTGCGCTTCTTCATGAACTGCCCGATGGCGCTTTTAGACTGGCCCAGATTTGCCATGCTGAAAGAGCCCAGTTTGTTCAACCGCATCACCTGCGGCATTGAGGGGAACACCAGGCAAACATCCAGCCGTGGGCGGTGAGGCTCTACAGCTTCAACCACCTTGTTGGCAATATCTTCAATAAAAATGAGGGATGCAAAAAAGACGTTGGCCTCAGCCACGTCCCGTTTAAAAGACTCATAGTTTGCTGCATCCCGCAGCTCTTCAACCAGGTAGCCGCTAACTTCTACAGCCAGATCCGGGTGGTTAGAATTAATGCTTTGAACGGCGGCAGACAGGGCGCTCTGGTACTGCGGCTCCAACACGACATAAACCACCTTCATCAGGACCCGGCTGCCTAAATTAGCAGGCTGCAGATGCCGGGCAGCCGGTGTGAAGGCATGGGTGAGCATAGTCAAGTCGAACTCCTTTACAGTCTTTACACAGGGCCTGACGGGTTTCGGTAAGGAGCGCACTTAGTCTGCGCCACACACCTGAAAAGGCATGCAGACCGGGAATTTCAGTGTTCTGCCCACGGGCTCTACACATGAATCGTTGTATCAGAAACCCGGTCCCACTAGGCGTTCCAGCGCTGAACCGAAATAATTTGATAGGAAGAGCGAAACACTTCTTTGCATTTCCTAAGAGTGAATGCTCACAAGAAAATTAAGTTATCTTAATTTGCCAAAAAACGCAAAAAGGTTTTAGTCAAATGCATATCAACACTAGTCATGTCAAGCCTGAACTTTAGATGGTGAAACTAGAAAATGAGCAGCAAACGCTTCATCTAAAGCTGGGTTTCCGGTCCAGGGGCGACTATTCTAGAGGGTAAAAAGCAGCGTCCCCTAAGCCTAAGAGTGAGGTTTCATGAGCGTAACTGCAGGTCCCCCAACTCACACGCCTCAGATTCAATTCGGTACCGATGGCTGGCGTGGGATTATCGCTGATGATTTCACCTTTCCTAACGTGCGGAAGGTGACTCGGGCCATTGCCAAGTATCTCGAAACTGCCTACAGCAAAGATCGGCCCGTCCTTATTGGCTACGATACTCGTTTTCTGGCCGACCAGTTTGCCCTGGTGGCGGCTGATGTTTTGGCTTCGTTAGGTTGGACGGTTAAGATTTCCGACCGGGACTGTCCTACACCGGTCATTGCCTATAGTGCTCGTCACCTAAACTCTGCTGGGGCCTTGATGTTCACAGCCAGCCACAACCCGGCTCCCTACTGTGGCATCAAGTACATTCCAGACTACGCCGGTCCCGCTACGCCTGAAATTACGGATGCGATCGTGGCGAATCTGAGCGGCTCCAGTGACGAGGGACCGGACAATGTGCCTCGGGATAAGATTTCCCAGTTCGATCCAAAGCCAGAGTATCTGCAATTTATTTATGGACTGATCGATGTTGAGCGCATCCGCGCCGCTCAGCTTAAGGTTCGCTACGACGCGCTCTATTCCACCTCGCGCGGCTACGTTGATACGGTGCTGGAGCACTGCGGTTGCGATACAGCGAGCTATCACACCTACCGCGACGTGTTGTTCGGCGGCGGCATGCCAGAGCCTAAGGGTGATCAGTTAGTTGAGTTGGTAGAAGCAGTCAAATCCTCAGGAGCCGATATTGGTCTAGCAACTGACGGAGACAGTGACCGTTTCGGCATCGTGGATGAACTGGGCAATGTGCTCACCCCTAACACGGTGTTGTTAATTCTGGCCCGACATCTAGTCAAGAACCGTGGCAAGTCTGGTGCCATCGTCCGCACTGTCGCTACCACCCATCTGCTCGACAATCTGGCAGCCAAGTACGGCCTAGAGATCTACGAAACCCCGGTGGGCTTCAAGTACGTGGGTGAGAAGATGCGGCAAACTCAGGTGCTGATTGGTGGCGAAGAATCTGGAGGCTTGAGCATCGTCGGTCACATCCCCGAAAAAGATGGCATCCTTGCCGACATGTTGATGGTGGAAGTGATCGCCTACGAAGGCAAACCTTTGTCGCAAATTGTGGAAGAAGTCACTGCCGAAGCAGGAGGCCCTCTCTACAACCAGCGCCTAGACCTTCATTTGAGCAATCCGCACAAAGCAGCAGTGATGGAATCGTTCCGCAACAACCCACCTAGCGAAGTTGCAGGCATAGCCGTCAAAGAAGTGGGTCGCAAAGATGGCGTCAAACTTTATCTAGAAAACGGCTCCTGGATTCTGCTGCGTCCTTCGGGGACCGAGCCCCTGATGCGGGTTTATTTGGAAACCCACTCCGTTGAGCAAGAGAGCCAGATCGCAGCCGCCATGGATCAGCTGATCCATCAGATCGAGGCTGTGCCTGCTTAGGTTAGCTCTCGGTTCTGGTCCTACCCACTCAAGGTTCTACAACTCAAACAAACCAGCCGCCAGAACTTTTCGTTCTGGCGGCTCATTTCAAGCAGGCAGACTCTCAGCGACGCAAGACCTCAATGCGTACCGGAGCAACCCCTGATTGAACGAGACCGAGGACCCGAGCGGCAGCCGTCGATAAGTCGATTACCCGTCCGCGAGCATAGGGGCCCCGGTCAGTAATACGAACGACAACTGAGCGACCATTGCTGCGATTCACAACCCGGACTCTGGTACCAAAAGGCAAGCTACGGTGGGCCGCAGTCATCGCATTTTGGTTGAACACCTCACCACTGGCACTGCGATTGCCGTGGAATCCAGGCCCATACCAGGAAGCAATGCCACTAGCCAGAACTCGGAAAGAGCGAACTGCCAAACCGATACCAGAATTCCGAGCTTGACCCAGTACATTCTGGCGGGCCTGACCCAGCACATTTTGCCTTAGGGGCGGCGCATTGCCGAGCAGCCTTCGCAGACGATTGGCTGCTTGGAGCGCATCGTCTGAACGATTGCGGGTAGCATCAGCCAGCCGCACGTTTTCGGCAAAACCAAGTAGCACTTGATCGTCTAGCCTGATCTGGTATTGGTTTTGAGCCTCAGACCAAACCAGAGCAATAGACCTAGCATCAAAATCGGAACGGCTTAAGGCGTTAATTCGAGCCGCAACCTCCGTGGCTTGCCAAACTGGGTTCTGAGCCGTGTTATCTGAGCGACTCTCACCTCTTGCTCCCGAACCGTTGAGAGTCAAGAAGGTCACAATTGGAATATCACGCACGTAGAGGGTCGCGGCGGCACGACCTTCCCAGGTGTGGGGCTGAATGCGAGCAACTAGATCGGCCGGTTGCTCATCAGCTTGCTGTGATTGGCGAGCGCCAACTTTCGTCACCTCTGACTTCATCACCTCCGACTTCTGCCCTTCAAGAGCAGATGGTTGAGGCACCTGAGCGTCAATCATGGCAAACGCTGCAATCGGGGCATGAGCCGGGAACTTCGCAGCGGTGATGGCGTCTGTTTCGTCAGTTCCTGAAGCTGGAGCAATTGGTTGTGAAGCTATGACTCCAGCTACCGAGTCCCCGGAGGGAGAAGTGATTGAGGCAGGGGCGGCGCTGCTTTGAAGAGCGCTGTTTTGCTCAAGAGCGGGCTGAGCAGGGGCAAGATTACCGCCCGCGTCGATGATGCCAACTTTTTTGTCTGAGGAACTGTCCTGGTCTTCTGCCTGGACGGGGGCGCTAGATACTGCGCCGTGAGCGGTCGAGATTAGCAGGGCAGTGACCAGGCTGCCCCAAAATTGATGGTTCATACTTCCGTGAGGAACAACGTCATCAGGGAGTGCCGCTGACCGTAGAGGGGTCAGTTTTAACAGCACTCGGGCTAACTCAGAGTCGTCGTCTAAGCCGTACTTGCTCCGCTTTTGTCCATTAGTTTTGAACTGCAATAGACTAGCATGAAGTTTCTGTTACGGGGATCAGAGGAATCCATAGTCTCAGGTTAGATTTATTGATCCTTAAAAAGACAAAACCGTAGGAGATCAGGTGGAGACAAGGGTTTCAGCCTGCAAGCATTTCTCCCCATTTCTGGGGTCCTTTAACAAAGCTTTACATTTTCTGTGAGCATGATCACGTCATACTCGGGAGTCTGAACCCTGAAAAGGAAGAGGGCATGGATTATCAGCAAGCAGGGGTCAATGTTGAGGCAGGCCGCGCATTTGTTGAACGCATCCGCTCAGCTGTCGAGGGCACCCGTCGACCCGGTGTTCTAGGAAACCTGGGTGGCTTTGGGGGATTATTTGAACTCCCCAGCGGCTATCGGCAACCCGTGTTGGTTTCTGGTACTGATGGCGTAGGCACCAAGTTGAAAATTGCCCAGGTCCTGGACCAGCACACCACGGTGGGCGTGGACTTGGTTGCGATGTGTGTCAACGATGTGCTCACGCTGGGGGCAGAGCCCCTGTTTTTTCTCGACTACCTGGCGACGGGCAAACTAGAGCCGGAACAGCTAGCTGACGTAGTCTCAGGCATTGCCACCGGTTGCCGCGACGCAGGGTGTGCTCTGCTGGGTGGCGAGACAGCTGAGATGCCCGGCTTTTATGGTGCTGGCGAGTATGACCTGGCGGGCTTCTGCGTAGGCATCGTTGAAAAAGACCAGGCGCTGGATGGCTCTCAGGTGCAAGTTGGCGACGTTGTCCTAGGACTAGCCAGCAGTGGCGTTCACAGTAACGGCTTTAGCCTGGTTCGCAAAATCGTTGAGATTTCTGGGCTGGATTGGCAACAGACGTTGCCTGAACTGGATCCAACGAGATCCATCGGCGAAGTGCTGCTCACGCCAACTCAGATTTATGTGCGGCCAGTCCTGGCAGCGCTCAAGTCAGGGCTGGAAATTCATGGCATGGCTCACATTACAGGCGGCGGTTTGCCTGAGAACCTACCTCGGTGCTTGGGAACCGGACAATCTGCTCAGGTCGAAGCGGGCTCTTGGCCCCTACCACCAGTCTTTCGTTGGCTATCAGAAGTGGGTGCGGTTCCGGAAGCAGAGATGTATCGCACCTTTAATATGGGTATTGGCTTCGCGGTGGTACTACCAGCAACACAAAGCGAAGCTGCTCAGCAGTGGTTTGTCAACCAGGGGTTAGCTGCTTATCGCATTGGTTCGATTATTCCAGGGGACAACCAGTTAACTGGCTTATTCTAGGGAGCCGTTACCATCCCCTTTCCCATCAAACTCTAAGCGTTCAAGCTCTGGGACAGTAGGGTTAACGATTGGCGCAGGATTGCGGACTACATTCAGCAGTTGGCCTAGCAGTGTTGCTAACTTGCCCTCTTCTAATAGGGTGTTGATTAGCGATAAGCCGCTGGTGGACAGAAGCAAGCGGTTGATATCTGGATTAGCACCATTGCCGTTGCTACTGCCATTGCCACCCGCACCTGGGAAGGCATAAACTCGGGCATCGCCCAAGACCCCCGGTTGAGGGGCAAGTGCTCTCAGCATCTCTGGTAACTGAGTCACCAGGTCAGGACCAAGAGCATTCAGCAGATTTTCTAGCAGGCGGGGATTGCTGATTGTGTTCTCTGCCAGGATTTTGGCGCGTGTCCCTTCAGCTTCGGCCAACAGTTTCTCGCGGGTAGCTTGGGCCAAAACGCGCAGAGATTCAGCTTCTAATTCAGCGGCTGCCTGAGCCACTTCGGCAGCACGACGACGACGAAAAGCGTCAATTTCTACCACGTTTTGTTCGCTCAGCCGTTTCTGCTCAGCCTGTTTTTCAGCGTCAATTAGGGCCAACCGTTTCTCACGATCGGCCTGCTCGATTGCAGTAGCAGTGACAACGCTGGCTTCTGCTTGAGCCCGGTTGGCCTCGGTGAGCAAACGCTCCCGTTGACGAGTGGCAACGTCGATCGCAGCTTCTTCCTGTACCAGGCGAGTTTGACGCTCGGCTTCTGCGACTCTAGCCCGAGCTTGAAACTGCGCCGACTCGATTGCTTGTTGACGGGCAATTTCTGCCGCCTCCGCCTCTTGACGCTGCACAACTTGGGTGACTTTGAGCTGTTTGTTACGCTCCTCTAGCGAGATATCCGCTTCTACTTGGCTTTGCTGCACTGCCAGTTTTTTGCGGATTTCTTCTTCCTCAACGCCCTGATCTTGAAGAATTTGTGTGCGTCGAGAAACTGCCAGCTCACGGGCCCGAGATTCTTGAATTTCGCGTTCCCGCTGGGCCTTGAGGGACTCTACTTGAAGCTGCTGCTCCAAGCGAGCACTTTCTTGTTGTTCTTTGATCTTGAGCGATTGTTTATGAGCATCTAGCTCGCGTTGCTCAATGCCAATCTGCACCTGCAATTCCACTTCGCGCTTTTGTTGGATCGAGCGCTGAATTGTCTCGGTGCGCAGGCGCACCCCTTGCGCATCGAAGAAGTTGTTTTCCTCATAGGTATCACTCTCTTCGATCTCGGAGATCGAAATATTGTTGAGCGTTAAGCCTAATTTCTCCAAGTCGGGCTGAATCAGATCCAGAACTTCCTGTGCAAAGCCCAACTTATCGGAGTCAATCTCAGACAAGCTCTTTTTCTTGGCCGCCGCTCGGATCGCATCATCCGCCTTCTTTTCAATCGCGTTTTTGATATTTTCAGGCGTGATCCGGTTGCTCTGAGAAAGACGAGCCGCCGCAGTTAGCACGTCCCCTTCTGAGGCATTGATATAGACAAAGAAGGTGGCGCGCATATCCGCCCGCAAGTAATCTTTGGTACGCACGGCGAGTTTGCCAGTCCGTTCGACATCGACCGAAATTTCGCGCAGCGGCACACGAGTCAGCTCATGAAAGCCAGGCAGAACAACGCAACCTCCATTGAGAACTACTTTTTTGCCTTTGCGAAATACGCCACCGGTCAAGACAAAGGCTTCATTCGTGGGGGTAATTGTATAGACTCTGGTGTAGGCCCAGGTTCCAATTAGCAGCAGTAGCAAAATGCCACCAATGCCCCCAGCCAAGACAACGCCTTCGCCTGCTACAGCCAATGGCATAGCAGGCGGCAAATAATCTACTGCGGCACTGCTCAACAGAGTTGGCTGTTGAGATAAGTTGGCAGGCTGATCAATAGGTTCAGCAGAGCTGTCAGTGACCGGTAAATTTTGCAGCAAAGTTAGCCAAAACTGCATAGAAAATCTCCTGGGCAGAGTCAAAAAAGATTAACGACTAGAATTGGTTTCAGGCATAACCGACTGCCAACGATCCTGATCAACGCTGTCTTTTAGGACAACAAAATAAAGACTGCGCTCAGGC